>JAITJZ010000114.1 GCA_031278655.1 Bifidobacteriaceae bacterium | reverse complement strand
TCGAGGCTCTGGTTCACAAGATCCGTCCTGATGATATGCGCCACCGTCCCGACCGGGTTGGACAAGCTCACAAAGGGTCTGAACCGCGTCCGGCGCAGCGTGGTGCCGACGTGGGCGGCCACCCCGGCGGCGCCGGCCTGCTGCGGGGACACTTGCTGCGGGGCCGCTTGCTGCGGGGCCGCTTGCTGAGCGCCGGCCGCCTGCTGGGCGGCGGCCTGAGCGGCAGCCTGCGGCGCAGCGGCGGCGGGCTGGTAATCCCCACCGTATTGCGGAGCCGGGGCGGTGAAGGCGACCGCGCCACCACCGGACCCGCCGGCGCTGGCGATGACTGCGGGCGCCGCAGCGGCGGCCGCCGCCGGACCGGCCTTCTGCTCGATCTTCCGGAACCGGGAACTGAACCGGCGCGCCTTCTCATACAGGTCAATGGCCGGGGTCACGCCCAGAGTCACCTTCGTGTAGTTGTTGATGATGGCGATCAGGATCAACGGATCGACCACGGCCGCCTTCACCAGGGCCACCACTGTCACGGCCGCCAGAATCGACAGGAAGATGGCGATCTGGCTGGTGGGGATCATGGCCTTGAACATCAAGCTGAAGGCGAAGAACAGGCTGACCCCGCCGCCGAAGTACCAGACCAGCAAGAACAGGACAATCCAGGCCGCGTTCTTCAGCACCGCCTTCCAATGCTGGAAATAGAGCACAATCCCGTCCGCCGCGCCTTTCCAGGCGCTGACGCCGTCAGCGCGGAAGATGTGGGACAGCACGGCTTCGTCCACGTAATTCAGGACGATGCCGGTGAACATCCGCAGCAGCGCGGCGATCTGCTTGACCCCGGGCACGGCCGAAAGCCAATTTGACGCTGCCGAGATCGCGTTCTGAATCTGTTTGACGGCGCCGGCCACCAGGCTGTCCAAAACGAAGAACACGTTGGCCGAGGCGAAACGCTGACGCACCTTGCCAGCGCCGTAGCTGATGATTCCGTCAGAGGTCGAGATTCTGCCGTTGGCGGCCAACTCGCCGATCACGGCCACGTGGGCGGCCTTGACCATGTAGGAGATGTAGCGGGCCAGGAACCGGTAGACCCCAATGCCCAGGATGCCGAACACCACCACGATGACCACTGAGACCAGCGGGCTGAGGCTCGTGCCCAGCAGCAATCCGACCCCTAGCAGCACCAGGGCCGCGTAGGCCCCGAGCGCGGAGACCAGGGCCAGCGACGCCAGCAGCCGGAAGAAGACAAACGGCAGCGTTCGGACAAAAATAGCGCCATTACTCATCGGGTGGGTCCTTCCAAGTTGGGGTTGGCCCTAACTCATGGAGCCAGGGCCAGAAGGCAAGGCCAGGCTACATTGGAGCGCTGACAGCTTGCAAGACGGACGCCGGTCAGGCGGCGATCGAGGCTTCGACCAGGGCGCGGTAGAGCTGCGGCAGGTCGTGGCCGCCGGCGAGGGCGGCCTGCGGCAGCAGCGAGGTCTCTTGCATCCCGGGCGCGACGTTGACCTCCAAGAACCAGGGCACGCCGGCGGCGTCCACAATCATGTCCGTCCGCGAAATCCTGGTCAGCCCCAACGCCGCGTGAGCCGCCAGCGCGACGGCGGCGGCGGCATCGGACACCTGGGCGCTGACCCGGGCGGGCGTGAAAAACTCGGTCCGGCCGGGGTTGTAGCGGGCGTCGTAGTCGTAGGGGCCGTCGGTGACGATCTCGACCGGCGGCAGGGCCAGCGGGCCGGACCCGAGGTCGACCACGGACACCGCCAGCTCGGTGCCGGCCACGGCCCGCTCGATCAAGGCGATCTCGCCGTAGGCGAAGCAATCCATCATCGCCCGCGGCAAGGCCGCCGCCTCGGACACGGCGGTCACCCCCAGGGCCGAGCCCCCGTACAGCGGTTTGACCACCAAATCCGTCCCCATCGACGCCGTCACCAGGTCTAACAGCGCGGCCGCGCCCAGCTCGCGAAAGAGCGACTGCGGGAAGGTGACGTAGTCGGGGGTGTTCAGCCCCGCCCGCCGGACCAGCGTCTTGGCGACGGCCTTGTTCCAGGCCGCCCGGGCCGAGCGCGGATCGGACCCCAGATACGGCACGCCGGCCAGTTCCAGCACGTCACGGACGGAACCGTCCTCGCCCAGGTGGCCGTGCAGGAGCGGCCAGACCAGATCGGGCCGGGCGGCGGCCAAGTCCCCCAGCAGCCGGGCGTCCAGGTCCGCCTCCAAGACATCGCAGCCGGCCGTCCGCAGCGCCTCCGCCACGCGCCGCCCGGATCGCAGCGACACGTCGCGCTCGTGGCTCAGCCCACCCGCCAGGATCAGCACCTTTGGGTTGGTCATAGTTTCGCTCCTTCGTTGTCCGATGCCGTCTGCCCAGGTCACGAGCCCTTCGTCAGGCCACGTCGGGGGCCGGGTTGGTGACGTCTGCCGCCGCGCCGGGGCCGTGCGGGCCGAACAGTGAGACCAGTTCGAGTTCCTTGGCCAGCACGCCGGACAGCCGCCGCACGCCCTCACGGATGCGTTCGGGCGTGGGATAACAGAACGACAGCCGCATTTGGCTGGCGCCCTGGCCGTCGGCGTAGAAGGCGGTTCCGGAGACGTAGGCGACCAGCGCCGTGGTGGCCCGGGGCAGCATCGCCTTGGTGTTGATGCCCTCCGGCACCGTCACCCAGGTGTAGAAGCCGCCCTCCGGCACCGTCCAGGAGCAGTCCGGCATGTGCTCCGCCAGCGACGCCAGCATGGTCTGGCAGCGTTCCTTGTAGACCCCCCGATAAGCCTCGATCTGGCCGCGCCAATCGCAGTTGTCCAGGTAGGCGGCGATCGACAACTGTGAGGCGTGCGAGGGGCAGAGGATCGACGCCTCGGAGGCCAAGACCAGTTTCTCGCGCACGGCGTGCGGGGCCGTCGCCCAGCCGGTGCGGTAACCCGGCGCCAGAGTCTTGGAGAACGAGCCCAAGTAGACCACGCCGTCCTCGTCCAGTGAGCGGATCGCGGGCGTGATCTGCCCCTCGAAACCGAGCATGCCGTAGGGGTTGTCCTCGACCACCAAGATGCCCTGGCGCTGGCAGATGTCCAGCACCTCGGCCCGGCGCTCCAGCGGCAGGGTGACCCCTGCCGGATTGTGGAAGGTGGGGCAGGTGTAGAGGAACTTGATCCGCCGCCCCTCTCGCTTCAGCCGCGCGATCGCCTCCTCCAGCGCCGCCGGCACCAGCCCCGAGTGGTCCATGGCCACATGCTCGACCCAGGCCTGGTAGGACTTGAACACCGACAGCGCCCCGACATATGACGGCGCCTCCGCCAGGACCACGTCGCCTGGGTCCACAAAGATGCGTGTGACCAGGTCAAGGGCCTGTTGGGAGCCGGTGGTGACGACAACATCATCAGGGTGGGCGGCGATCGCCTCCTCGGCCATGACCTCGGTGATGCGCCCGCGCAGCGTCGGGTGTCCCTGGCCGTTGCCGTACTGCAGGGCCACAGCCCCTTCGGCGGCGATCAAATCGGCGGTGACCTTGGCGATCAGGTCCATCGGCAAGGCGTCCAGGAAAGGCATGCCCCCGGCCAGGGAGACGACTTCCGGCCGGTTCGCCACGGCGAACAAGGCTCGCGTCTCTGAAACCCTCAGCCCATGGGTGCGCCCGGCGTAGGCGCCGAACCACGGGTCGAGCCGGGTGCCGCCCGGCGTCTTGGGTGGGCCTGCTGACATGGGGAACTCCTGGGCCTCAGCGGTGGCGGAAACGGTCGCGGTCAGCCGATGAATTCGGCCAATTCGGCGGCCAGCAGCGGCTTCGGTTTGGCGCCAATGATCGTCTTGACCACGCCGCCGTCCCGGTAGACGTTGAGCGTCGGAATCGAAGTGATCGCGTAGGTCTGCGCCGTCACCGGGTTCTCGTCGGTGTTGAGGGCCACGAACTTCATTCTGTCGCCGCTCTCTTGGGCCAACTGCTCAACCACCGGTGTCAGTTGGCGGCACGGGCCGCACCACGGCGCCCAGAAATCGACCAGCACGGGTTTGTCGGCCTTCAGGACCTCCGCGTCGAAAGTCGCGTCGGTGACCGCGTCAAGAGCGCTCATTGAAATACTCCTTCATTTGTAGACACTGGCTGACGGCCAGATCGGGTGGTCAGACGGTGGCGGCGGCGATGGCCGCGTCGGCCGCCAATTCCTCCAGGTAATCCTGCGCGTCCAAGGCGGCCTGGGCGCCGGAGCCGGCGGCGGTGATGGCTTGACGGTAGGTTCGGTCCACGACATCGCCGCAGGCGAAAACCCCGGGCTGGGAAGTGGCCTGATGTTGGGCGTTGCCGGGCTCGTCCGGCGCGGATGGCCCGTCGACAATGATGTAACCGTCGCGGTCCAGCGCCAACTGGTCCTTGAACAAGTCCGAATTGGGGGTGTGGCCGATCGCCACGAACACGCCGTGGGCGTCCAGGCGGTTGAGTTGGTCGGAACGCAGGTCGCGCAGCGTCACGCCGCCAACGGCGCTGTCGCCGTGAATGTCCTCGACCACCGAATGCCAGGCGAACTCGATCTGCGGATGGGCCAGGGCGCGTTCGGCCATGATGCGCGAGGCGCGCAACTCGCCGCGGCGGTGGACCACGGTCACTTTGGAAGCGAATTTGGTCAAGAAGACGGCCTCCTCAATGGCTGAGTCGCCACCGCCAACAACGATCAGCTCCTTGCCCCTGAAGAAGAAGCCGTCGCAGGTGGCGCAGTAGCTGACGCCGCGCCCGGCCAGCCGCTTCTCCGATTCCAGGCCCAACTCCTTGTAGGACGAGCCGGTGGCCGCGATCACCGCCGCCGCCTCGAAATGCTGGCCGCCTAGGGTCTTGATCTGCTTGACCGCGCCGGTCAGCGAAACCTCGACGGCGTCATCGGACACCAATTTGGCGCCGAACCTGGCGGCCTGATTGGCCATGCGCTCCATCAGCTCCGGACCCAAAATCCCCTCCGGGAAACCGGGGAAGTTCTCGACCTCGGTGGTGTTGATCAAGTTGCCGCCTGCGGTCACCGACCCGGCGATGACCGTGGGGGCGTAACCCGCCCGGGCGGCGTAAATCGCCGCCGTGTAGCCAGCCGGACCAGAACCGATGATTACAACCTGCTCCACAAACAACTCCTTTGACGAACTCAGGTGGCGCCGCCCGGCGCCGGCGGCAAGCCGGGACTCAAGCCGGGACTCAAGGGTACGCCAAGACTGAGCACGCCAACTTGCTGCATGATGACCAGGCCAAGGCAGACGCACGCGACCGCGACCGCGATGAAGGTGATGATCGGCCACCAATTGCGGACCTTCGGCGACGCGCCGCCTTGACCGCCGAGCACTTTATCGAAGGTGGGCGGCTCGATGTCAAACAGCCTTGAGTCGCCGTTCTGGGCCGGCGGCGACGCGGGCGGGGACGGATTGGCTTCGACCCGCGACTGCCCGGTGCGCGGGGTCGTCGCCCGCAGCGCCGCCCGGACGTGTTCCTCGTCGGGTCCGGGCGGGACGTCCTCGCGCGCCACGGGTGTGGACAACGGGCTCGGCGGGGCCGGGACAATTGTGCGGTTGGGCGGGCGCGGCGGCGCTTCGGGATCGTCCTCGGAGGACTCCGGTTCCTCATCGATCGGGTCAAGCACCAAGGTGGCGTCATCGTCCAGATCGCCTACCGCCAGCGGCTCGTAGGGGCGTTCCGATTCGTGCAGCGGCGGCACTGTGGCCAGCACTTCTGCCAGGTCGTCCGGCAACGGCGGCAGCGCGAACTCGGTCGGTTCGACATCCTTGGCGCGGCCGACCTTGACCACCGGCTGTTCCCTGGCCGCCAGTTCGACCGGGTCCAGCTGTTCGGCCAGCGATGACAGCGCCGGCGGCGGCGTGGCCCGTTGGATCGGCCAGCCAAGGTCGTCGTCCTCGTCCGGGGCCGGCTCGTCGGCCCCGGGCGCGTCCTGGTCGGGATCGCAGTCGGCCGCGCCCTCGGTCAGATCGGGCGGATCGGCCGGGTTCGCCTCGGCGGCGTCGGCTTCGGCGGCCTCGCCCGCCGCCGCGATTTCGCCAAGCGCGTAGTCCGGCTCGGCCTGGGCTTCGGCCGGGGGCTCGGCCTCGGAATCGCCGATGCCGCCGGGCTCGGTCGGGTCGGCGCCGTCCGGGTCGGGGGCGGCCGGGTCAGGGACGTCCGGGTCGGGGCCGTCAAGGTCGGGGGCGGCCGGGTCGGGGCCGTCAAGGTCGGGGACGTCCGGGTCGGGGGCGTCGGGCGCGTCCCGGCGGACCGGGTGGCCCCAGCCGCTGAAATCGTCGTCATCGAGCGGGTCTGCGAGCGGGTCAACTGGCGGGTCGGCCAGCGCGTCACCGGGCGGTGCAGCTAGCGCGTCAACTGGCGGGTCGGCGAGCGAGTCATCAAGCGCGTCATCGGGCACGTCGGCGAGCGCGTCATCGGGCACGTCGGCGAGCACGTCATCGGGCACGTCGGCGAGCGCGTCAGCGGGCGGACCAACCAGCGGGTCGGCGGGCGCGTCATCGGCCCCGGCCAGCTCGGCGAAACCACCGAACTCAGGAAACTCCACGCCCTCGCCCGGCGGGACCACGATCGCCTCAATCGCCGCCAAGCGGTCCTGGATGACCGCCTGGGTGGCCAAAGCTGCCACGTCCTCATCTGTCGGCCGAAGCGGCTCGGCGCCCGCTGGCCAAACGGCGCGCGCGGCATCGGCGGCTGTCCGGTCCGGCGGCTCGGTGACGGGCGCGTCCTCGGCGTCCTCGCCGTCCTCGCCGTCCTCATCCGCGGCCGGCAGCAGGCTGGGCGGGGTGACGGCGCGCGGGATGGGACCGCGCACCGAGGCGGAGAACGGCAGATTGATGCGCACCGGCGGCCACAGGCCCAGGTCGGCCACAACCTCGGCGGCCATCGACGGCGCCACGCCGCCCACGGCCAACGCCACCGCGCAAAGCGTGTTGAGATCGCCCGGCACACCCGAGACCAACTCGATCGGCGCCACCGGACTCAAGTCCCAAAGCGGCGGCGGCGGCATGACGCTGGGCGTTTCCCCAGGCCAGCGGGCCGTCAGTGCGGCATACAGAATCGACACCAAGGCCTTGGCGTCAATCGCGGAGGACACCGCCGCGTCGGTGTCACCAATGCCGCGCTGGGCCGCGTCCCAAGCCATGCCGCCAATCCGCACGGTCTCGCCCTGGCCCAGGTAGACCAACTCGGGCCTGAGCGCCAAGTGGTGCACGTCGCGCGCGGCGGCCCCGGCCAAAGCGCTGGCGACCTCACCAGCCACGGCCCTGGCCTGGGCGGCGGGCAGCGGGCCGACGTCCGCCAGCGACACCCCGTCCAGCGGCGCCGTCAGCACGAACGACACGCCCGAATAGCTCCCGGCGTCAATGATCCGCACGATCCTCGGATCTTCGACCAAGGCCGCGCGCCGGGCCGCGTCGACGGCGTCTTCGGTGTGCCGCCCGGTCAGCAGGTAAACGTCCGCGTCGCGCGACAAAATCTTGTCGGTGGCGCGGAAGCGCTGAGCGTTGGGCAGATTCGAGAACAGTTCGGCGTCGAGCCGGTAACGGCCCATCAGGAGGTCTCCCAGGCCGAGGCTGGGGCGAAGCGATTCGGATTCCATGACCCTAGTTACTCCCGTTGCTGGTGCCGGTCATTTCAGCCATCCTAGCGCCGGGGGGCGGCGCTGGCCCTGGATTTGAGCCGCGTCAAGAGCGGACTTAGGAAATCAGTCAATTGCGGCACGCGCAGCGCCCGCAGCAGGCCCAGGTAAACCAGCGCCATCAGCGAACCGACCAGCGCCAGGGCGAGGACCGCGGTGGAGACGCTGGCGGCCCCGCCACCAGGGAAACGACTCAGGATCAGCCAGCCAAGCTCGCCGGTCAGCAGCGCCGCCGCGCCCGCCCGCAGGTGCATCCAGCCGAGTTCCGCCCCGCCGATGCCGTTCAGCCGGTCGCGCAGTGACGTCAGGCGGAGGATGGCGCCGGCCAGGAACGACAACGTCTGGCCGAGCCCGATCCCAGTCACCCACCAGGCGGGCGGCAGCAGCCAAAAGCAGGCCAGCGAGAATCCGGCAAAGAGCAAGGACATCGGGATCTGCAGGGCCAGGAGCGTGCGGCCGTCCTCAAGGGCGAAGAAGACACGCTTGATCAGCAAGGTCATGCCCAGCGGCACCAATCCCAGGGCCATCGCCACCACCGGGCCGGTGATGGCTTCGACCTCGGCCAGGGCCAGGCCGGGCTGGAGCAGGCGCGCCAGCGGCAAAGCCAAGACCACCAGCAGGGCCGTGAACAAGAAACTGAAGGCGCTGGTGGTCATGATCCCGTAGGACAGGTCCTGGCGCAGCCGACCCATGTTCCCGGCCTGGACGTGTTCGCTCATGCGCGTGAACAGCGCCGTGGTCAGGGACACGGTCACAAGGGAATGCGGTATCACGTAAATGCTCAGCGCCAGCGTGAAGATGGCGTTCGAAGCCACAATCTGTCCTGGGGCGGCGTCCTCAGCGGCCGAGGCCAACCGGATCGCCACCCACATCGCGCCCTGGCTGAACACCAGCGACAGGGCCGTCCAGCCGGTCATGCGCGCGGCCCGGCCAAGCCCGAAACCGCGAAAACCCCAGCGCCAGCGCGGGCGCAGCCCCAGGCGCGCCAGCGGCCCGATCAAGATCAGGGCTTGGAGCACAATCCCAAGGGTGGCGGTGCCCGCCAGCAGCGCGATCTGCCCGCCGCCCCACCATTCGGCTGACGCCTGGGTGACCCCGGCGGCGGCCGAGGCGGTCTGGGCAGCGGCGGCGACGGCATCGGGCGCGGTCTTCGAGGCGGCCTCATAGCGGCCGAAGGCGGCGATGAAAACCCCGAAGCCCACAATCGAGACCAAGTTGTTGGCGACCGGCGCCCACATCACCACGCCGAAGATGCTGCGCGCGTTCAGGACCTGGCTCCAGACCAGGTAGAGGCCGTAGAAGAAGACCTGCGGCAGGCACCAGTAGGCGAAGACGGTGCCCAGCGCGAGCTTGTCCGGGTCCCAGTCCTGGGTGAAGGCGGCCAACCAGAACCCGGCCGTCAGCGTTAACAGCGCGGTCAGGCCGCCCAGCAGCAACGTCGCCAGCGTCAGCAGGCGGTGCACGAACTCCTCGCCCTGGCCGCGGCTGAAGGCGCGCACGATCTGCGGGACCAGGACGGCGTTGAGGACGCCCTCGGCCAAGATGGCGTAGAAGAAGTTGGGCAGTGTGTTGGCCGCGTCGAAGGCGTTGGCGGCCATGGTCCCGGCGCCGATGGCGCCCCCCAACACCGCCGCCCGGACCATGCCGGTCAGGCGCGAGGCCGCCGTGCCGCCGGCCATGACCATGGTCGATCGGGTCACGGACGCGGGCCGGGCCGGGGGCGTTGGCCGGGCCACGGACGATGGCGACGGCCGGGCCGGGGGCGTTGGCCGGGCCACGGACGATGGCGACGGCCGGGCCGGGGGCGAGGGCCGGGCCACCGACGGGCGGTCGGGCGCCGCCTCAGCCATCCGCCGCCGCCTGGTCCCGCGCCTCTGCCCCAGCCTCTGCCCGGGCGCCGCCGCCGGCGTCTGCCCCGGTGTCTGCCCCGGCGCCGTCTCCGGCGCCGTCTCCGGCGCGGGCCTGCGCCCGCCGTTTCCTGACCGTCGTGAACACCCCCAACGCCAGGACCAACCCCAAGACGCCGCCAATGATGGCGGTGCCAACGTTCTCCCACTCGGCTTGGACCCGCATGGTCAGCGAGGCGCCCTCTGCCACCGGCCGGCCGGAGGCGTCGAGCAGATCGACCTTGACCCGGAAAACGCCGTTGGCGACCGCGTGGACGGGAACTCGGGCGGTGGCGGACTGACCCGGCGCCAGGTCAAGAATCACCGGCTCGCCCACCCGGATGGCGTTGGTCTGCGCTTTCAGGTCCACCACCAGGCCGGTTATCGGCTCGTTGGAGCCGTTCTGGACCACCACGGGGACACGGCCGTCGTCGCTGATGAGGTTGACCTCGCTGCCAGCCACCACCGACACCGGCGGCACGGCCGTGGCGGCGTTGGTCAATGCGACGCGGGCGGCCTCGGCCCTGGCCGCCGGGGCCACCGCGTTCGACAGCGGTGTCAGCAGCGGCGGCAGCGAGCGCTCCATATAGGCGTCCGGGTCCGGAGTCAATGAGGCGAAGGCGGCCATGCGGTCGGTGACGCCGACCAGTTCCGTCAGAGTGTCCAGCCCCAGGGCCGAGGCCGATCCGTCCTGCCCGCCCGCCGCCGTCAAGTCGACCGCCTCGCCGGCGGGTTCGTTGATCGCGGCGCTGAGCGACGTCGCCTTGATCCAGCTTTGCCCGGTCAGGCTGTCGAGCAAGCTCCAGCCGCTTTGGTCCGCCGCCCAGTCGCGGGCCATGGACACCACCGCCGAGGCGGTTCGCCCCTCCACCTGGGCGCGTTGCGCCATCAGCGCCGTCTCCGCCATCAGCCGGTTGATCCCGAGCGGCTGGCGCTCCCCCGCCAAGGCTTCGCCCAGGCCCTCATCGGTGGCGATGAGCGCGGGTTGGCCGGCCTGCTTGGTCACCGCCGCCGCGGCCGGCTGGTCGAACTGCCCCGGCGCCAACAGGATCGCTTCTGAGCCGACCGCCGCCAGGTAACTGGCCACGGCGCCGTCGATCGGCTCGACCGCCCAGCCCAGATTGGTCGCCACCCGGGTGGCGGCGACCTCTCCGACCGCCTCGGCCAGGGCCGCCTGGCCAATCTTGCGCACTGCCAGCGCCAGGGCCTTCCCGCCCGACCCGCCGGCGCGCAGCGCCACCTCGTCGATGTCTTGGTACGGCAGCAGGTAGATGGCTTTGCCCTGGCCAACGGCTTCCGTGATCGCGTCCGCCAACGCCTGCGCCCTGGCGTCCTGCGCCGCCGCGCCCGCCACCAGCAAAGATGGGTCCACCAACCATGCCATCCAGGAGTCGGCGGTGGCCGCGGCGACCTTGGTGACCCGTTCCAATGCCTGCTCACGGGTCTCGCCGGGGGCGGCGGTCAGGCCGGCCGCGACGGACAGGTTCAGTTGCCCGGCGGTCGCCTCGGGTGGGGCGTAGACAAGGTAGGTGCGGGCCGCCGCCACGGTCCCCCGGGTGGTCTCCAGGGTGACCTGCAGCCCGCGCGGCCCCCAGCCGGGCTCGTCGCCATCGTCGCCGATGTCGAGGGTGGAGGCGGCGGCGGTGATGGTGTACGTCTCGGTTTGGCCGGGTTCGAGGCGCTCGCCGCCGAGCGCGGTGACCGGCCAGCTGGCTTCGTCCGCGGCCACCAACCCGAGGTCGGCCCAGGCCGCCAGCGCGGGCCGGTCTTTGAAGGGTTCGGAGGCGACCATCAATTTGATGTCCCCGCGCCAGGCTTTGGCGGTCGCGTTGGACACCCGCACGGTCACGCTCAGGGTTTCGTCGGGCCCGGTCAGCACGGGCGTGGCGCCGGTGATGGTCACTGTTGGGGCCTCAACTTTGTCCGATGCCGCCGCCACAGTCGCGGGGGTCGGCCCGGCGCCGGCCGAGGCGGGCGCCAAAGCCAGCCCGGCCGCCACCACGGCGGCCCCGAGGCCGCCCCTCAGCGATCTCATTTGGGTGGGTCCAACAGCCGTCGCGCCAACTGCACCAGTCGGCGCTCGTTCGGGTAGGCCAGGCGTTCGCGCAGTTCGGTCAGGGGCACCCAGGCGGCGTCCTCGGCTTCCGCGTCCGGGTCGTTCTCGGCCGTCAGGCGCCCGTCCATGGCCGACAGCAGATAATGGTGGACGATCTTGTGGACGCGATGGCCGTCCCCCAGGAACCAATAGTCGATGGTGCCCAGGTGTTTGATCACTTGCCCGCGAATGCCAGTTTCTTCTTTGATCTCACGGATGGCGGCCTGGGCTGGGGTTTCACCCGGCTCCAAGTGCCCCTTCGGCAGGCACCATTCGAGCCGGCCGCCCCGGTTGCGCCGCGCGATCACGGCCGCCTGCGCCACCCCGTCGATCGCGTCCACCACGAGGCCGCCGGCCGAGACTTCCTCGACCACCGGCAACGCCGCGGCGCCCGAGGGCGGATACTGATTGGACACAACAGCCAGCCTACCGAGACTGCCCCCTTAGACCGCGCTGACACGGGCGGCGTAAAGCTGACGGCTGAACCCCACCCCAAGCCGCGGCGCCGCCCGGCGGTGATTGGGCTCAGCCTTTGATGGAGCCTGCCAGGAGTCCACTGACGATCCGCTTCTGCATCAGCACGAAGAACACGACCATCGGCACCAGGGCTATGACAGTGATGGTCATGAACAAGGGCCAGTCGGTTGTGAACTGCCCCACCGCCGCGTAGACCTGCAGCACCACGGTGCGGTTCTCCTTCGAGGACACCATCACGTTCGGGACCAAGAAATCGTTCCAGACGAACATTCCTTGGAAAACGCCGACAGTGATCAAGATGGGCTTGATGAGCGGGAGCACAATGTGCCAAAAGGTCTGGAAACTGCCGGCGCCGTCGACCCGGGCCGCCTCGATGATGTCGAACGGAAGCGTGCGCATGTAGCCCTGGATCAGGAAGTAGGAGAAGACCGACCCGCCCATGTACATCAAGATGAGTCCGTTGAGAGTGTCAACGACGCGCAGATTGACCATCGTCAGATACAGGGGGATCAGCGTCGACTGGGTCGGGATGACGAAGCCGACCAGGAAAAGATTGGCCAGCGCCCGGTTCAGTCGGCTGGAGCGCATGATCATGGCGTAGGAGGCCATCGAGCCGATCAGCAATTGCAGCACGACGGCGATGGCGGTGACGTAGAAGGTGTTGGCGAAACTCCGCGCCATCGAGCCGTCCGCCAGCGCCTTGGCGTAGTTGTCAAGGCTCCAGTGCGACGGCAGCGCCAGCGGCGACAGCGTCATCTCGCCCAGGGACTTGAAGGTGTTGACCAGGACGTAGTAGAGCGGCGAACCGATCAGCAAGGCCAGGGCGATCATGAGCACGCTCAAGACGGCCCGCCGCCACCCGGGCCGCTTCATCCGAAGTGCCTTTCCATGATCCTGGTCAGGCGCAGTTGCCCAAAGGCGACCGCCGTGACGGTGATGGTGAACAGGACCGCCAGCGCCGATGAGATCCCATAGCGACCCTGCCCCACCCCGAACTGCACCAGCGAGTGAGTGATCGTGTAGGTGGAGAAGCCGGGACCGCCGTTCGTCAGGGTGAAGGGCAGGTCGAACACCTTCAGCCCGCCGGTCATCAGAAGAAAGGTGCTGACAACGATCGCCGGCGAAAGGAGCGGCAGCGTGATGGTGAAGAACTGCTGCAGCGAGGACGCGCCGTCAATCCGCGCCACCTCGTAATATTCGGCCGGGATCGACTGCAAGTAGGCCGTGTAGAGCACGGCGTGCCACCCCGTCGCGCACCACACGCCAACGCCGATGACGCAGAGTTGCGCCAGGCGGCTGTTGGAAAGCCAGGGCACAGGGCCGGTTCCGAAAGTCTTCAAGACGGTGTTGAGGGCCCCGGACTCGAGCGGCGAGAGAATGTAGCGCCAAACCATCCCCAAGATCGCCGCCGACGGTATGGCAGGGAAGAACCACAGCGACCGCGCGAAGCCGCGCCCCCAAAAGGCCTTGTTCAGTTGCACCGCCAAGGGGATGGCCAGGGCCGTCACCACAACGGTGGTGCCGACCGCGAACATGATGGTGAAAGCCAACCCCGAGAGCATGGATTTGTCGGCCAGGATCAGCTTGTAGTTGGCCAAGCCGACGAAGTTCGGGTTTGGGTCGTAACCAGTGAAGTCAGTCAGGCTCCAGTAGAAGCTCTGCGCCAGGGGGATGACGAACATGAAGATGAAGGCCGCGACGGCGGGAAGCAGGAACGCCTGGTTGGCCGCCACCTGCTTCCAGCCGCGCGACGGGCCCCGCGCGCTGAGGCGCGGGGCCCTGACCGATGACTTGACAGCCATTGTTCTTCCAGGTGACTCTTTCCCTTTTATCCGGCCGCCGCGAGCTTCGCGTCGAGCGCCTCGGCGACCTGTTTGGGTGTGATCTCGCCTTGGATCATCCGCTGGAGCTGGGCGCTGAACTCAGTCGCCAGCACATCCTCGGATCGGCTCCATGACGCCTGCGGCAGGTAGATCTCGCCCGCTTGGATGGACGGCACCATCGGTTCGTATTGGGGCGGAACAGCCGGCTCGTAGCCTGGCAGAACCGTCGCGTCGCCGGTCTCTTGATTGATTATGGCGGCAGCCTCTGGCGTTGTCAGCCACTCCAGGAAGACCTTGGCGGCGGCCTGTTGCTTGGCGTCAGAGGCCACGTTGATGGCGTAACCGGCCGAATAGCAACCACTGGCGTAAGGCTCCGTGCCCGCCAACGCGGGCACCAACGCGAACTTGAAGTTGAGTTCCGGATTGGCCTCCGCGATCGGGGTGATGTTCCACGGACCGGCCGGAATCATCGCCACCCGGCCGGCGGAGAACTCGGTCAGGAGTTGCTCCGAGTCCAACCCGACGACATCGGGCGACATGATGCCCTCGGTGACGAGGCGGTTGTAACCCTCCAACACCGGGGTGTATTCGGCGGCGAAAGTCGACTCGCCGGCGAAGATCTTGGCGTCCATTTGATGATCTTCCTGCTGGTCGCGGGCGCCGAGCAGAGCGATGAGCGTGTCGTTCAAGCCGGCCCCGGCCTGCAGGTAGGGCGCGACGCCCGTCTCCTTCAGTTTCTTGCCCATCTCCAGGAAGTCATCCCAGGACTCGGGCATGGCCTCGTAGCCGACGCCGGCCAAGAGGTCCTCGTTGTAGAGCAGGCCGCCGGCCCATGAGGCGACGGACAGCCCGTACTCGGCCCCGTCCTTGCCCAAGGCCCGGCGGTTGTACTCCGGCACCTTTTGCATGAACGGCTCGCCCGCCAGGTCGAGGACATACTGTCCCTCGATCAGGTTGGTCTTGTTCTCGGCGGTGATGATGAACACATCCGGCGCCGTGCCGGACAGGATGCGCGTCTGAAGCGTCTGGATGTACTCGTCAACCGGTGGTGAATAAGTGACGTCGATCTTGACCTCAGGATGCGCCGCGGCGAAGGCCTCCAGTTGGGGCGTCATCTGCGGCTCGCGGGTCCATGAGAGCAAGGTGATAGTGGTTGTCTCCGCCTGCGACCCGCCCGTTTCTTGGCCGGTGCCGCCGTCCTCCGGCTCACCGCAGCCAGAAAGGCTGATCGCCATGGCGGCGGCCGCCGCCAGGGCTGGCGCGAATCTTCTGATTTTCATTAGGAACTCCGTTGTCTCTAGAAGCTTCGGTGGCCGAACACTCGCCGTTTGAGCCGAGTTTTCAGCCCCATTTGGTTGCCTACGGTTATCTTTGCCCGGCCCAACGCCCATCGGGCCTCGGACCCCTCACTTTGGCCATTTGGCCACCTGGCCGACCGCCGATGTCTTCCGACCACAACTCGGCGTTCGCCCTCACGAATCGCTCCATCAATTCCCAGCAACGCTCGTCATTGAGAACCGTCACGTTGACGCCTTGCGCCACCATCAGGTCCTCGTTCTCGGTGAAATGGTCGTTCTCACCGATCACCACTTCGGGTATGCCATACAGCAGGAGAGCCCCGGTGCACATGCGGCACGGGGCCAACGACGTGTACAAGGCGGCGCGGCGGTAATCCGAAGCGTCGAGCCGCCCCGCGTTCTCGAGGCAGTCCATTTCCGCGTGCCGGATGACCGAACCGTCCTGGACACGCCGGTTGTTGCCCGTGGCCACGACCTCTCCCCCGATCACCAACGCCGCGCCGATGGGCACGCCACCCTCGGCGCCGCCCCTTTGGGCGCTGCGCAAGGCGTAGCCCATGAAGTGCTCGTGCGTCGATCGGTCGCCCCCGACGCGGCCAGCGGTAGTCACGGAACCTGATCGTAATCAGCCGCTCACTGGGTAAACTAGAGACGTTCCGTCAATCAAACAGCCATCTTGGGCGTCAAAACGTCCCTATTGGCGGCCATGGGCCCTGAGAGCGGAACCGAACCCAGCGTTCCACCACCCCGAGAGGCGCGGCGAGCCGAATGAGTGTGACCGTCCGAGACATCATCGACCTGCCGCTGCTGGCGCCCTCGCGCCCACAGGTCCTAGCCGGGGAAGACAAACTGGACCGGGAAGTGCGCTGGGTCCACACGTCCGAAATCTTCGACATCGCCCCCCTGCTGCGCGGAGGCGAAGTGCTGCTGACCTCGGGGCTGGGATTGGTCGGCGCGAGGGAGGAACGGCAACGCGAATACGTTCTGGCCCTGGCGGACCAAGACGTGTCCGCCTTGATGATCGAGGTCGGGCGGACCTTCCTGGCTGTGCCCGCGGTCATGCTCGACGCCGCCCGCCAGGCCGGACTGCCGCTGGTGGTCCTGTCCGGCACGGTGCCGTTCATACAAGTCGTCGAGACGGTCCACCGCCGGCTGATGGACGCTGACTACTCGGCGCTGCTGGCCCGCGACGAGTTCCGACGCCGCCTGACCGACGCGCTCATAACCGGCGGCGGCTTCCAGGGCGTCCTCGACGTCATCGGCGAAGTCCTGGCGGTCGATGCCGCCATCGAGACCGCGCCGGGCCGGATCATCGCCGACACCGATCAGCGCGACCCGACCGCTGCCGACGCGGCCCTGGCGATCACCGTCACGGGCCAACCCTGGGGCCGGCTGCTGGTCTGGTCCGAAGGCCGCGAACTGGACGAAGGCCTGCTTGACTGCTGCCTCGACGCCATTTCGCTGGAGCTGCTGCGCACCAGCCGGATCGGCACTTCCCGCGCCCAAAGGGAATACGAGTTGGTCTCTGACATCATCTCCGGGAACTTCGCCTCGGCCGCGGACATCCGCTCCCAATGCGCCTCGCTCAACCTGTCCGCGGGCGCCGGCGAATCGTTCCTGGTCATCGCGGTCACCCCAGGCGTCGCCGACCGCGCCGCCCAAACCCTGGCCACCCTGGCGGCGGTGGCCCAACACAGCTTCGTCAGCCACGTGGCCGCCAACAGCTCGGACCAATTGTTGGCCATAGGGGTCGGCCGGGCGATGGCCGAACCCCGGCTGCGCCGATTCTTGGAGTCCCTGCGGGCCAAGCTGGAGGCACAGTCCCTGCCCAAACACCACGGCGGCATCCTCGCCGTCGCGGCCGACCCGGTGCCGGACGCCGCCGATCTGACCGAGGCGGTCAGGCAAGCCCGCGAAGCCTGCGACCTGGCGACACGATTGGGCATCAAGCACCGCAGTCTGCTGGCGCGCGACCTCGGCGTGGCGCGGCTCTTGGCCTCCGCCGTGGACGATTCAGAGTTGGAACGCTTCGTGGTTGAGCAACTGGGGCCGATCCTCGAACGCGACGCGGCCCGGCGCTCGGACCTTGTGCTCACGCTTGACGCTTACTTCGCGGCCGGGCTGTCCAAGACCAAAGCCGCTCAGGCCCTCGGCATCCGCCGCCAAACCATGTATCAGCGCCTGGAGCGGATCGGCGAACTGCTGGGGGCGAGCGACATCAATCTCCACGAGCGCCGCACCGCCCTCGAGATCGCGGTGCTGGCGTGGCGGCTGCGCACGGCCAACTATCCGGTCGGCGCCACCACCTTCACACCGGCGGCGTCGAGCGCGGCGGCCAAGGCGGCATCGGGCCGCTTGTCCGTCACCAACAGATCGACCTGATCGAGCCGAGCGATCTGAATGAAGGCGCGGGCGTCGAACTTCGACGAATCCACCAGCAAGACCTTGGTGGCGGATCGTTCGATCATGGTCTGTTTGATGCGGGCGTCGGCCTCGGAGAAGTCCATGATCCCCGCCTCGGCCGAGATCGCGCGCGCTGACAGGAACAATTTGTCGGCGTAGTAGCTGCGGACGAATTCCTCGGCTTGGTGCCCCGTGATGCTGAGGGTCGAGGCTCGCAGCTCGCCGCCGCAGAGGTAGACCCCGGCGCCCGGCACGGCACCCAAGGCCTGAGCCGTGCGCACGCCAGAGGTCACGGCCCGGAGGTTGGCGACGCCCTGCAAGTGTCCCACCATGGCCAGCGTCGTGGTGGCGGCGTCAAGCATGATGGTGTCGTCAGGGTCCACCAGTTGGGCAGCCAGCCGCCCGATGACGTCTTTCGCCTCAGCGTTGGCGCGGGAGCGGACGTCGATGGAGATTTCCCGGGCCAGGACGCCGACGTGCACGGCTCCGCCGTGGGTGCGCTTGAGTTTGCCCGCCCTCTCAAGGACCACGAGGTCGCGTCGCACGGTCGCCTCGCTGACGTCGAACTGTTCGGCGATCGCAGGCACCGCGGCGCGCCGCTCGCTGGCCACCAGCGCGGCGATCTTGGCTTGGCGTTCAAGGGCAAACATTCTGCAAGCCATGTTAGACCTGAGTTCTGCCGCCTCGCCGGCCCCGCCGACGGCGTCAATCTGGCGTCAATCTGGCGTCAATCTGGCAGGAGCGGGCGCCAATAGTCGACTGAGGCCCGCAGGTCGGCGATGATCCGCGATTCCTGGTCCCAGTGCTCGCGGTGGGCTATCTCGAAGGCGAAAAGCGCGTCCGTGGCGCCCGAGCGGATGACGGCGTCCATCACCTTCTCGCGGCTGATGAGGCCGTCGGCGTTGTTCTCCGGCGTGAACGGGGCGTGGCGGGAGACGTTAAGAGTGGTTTGTTGGAGGTGAATGCAAGGCGCCAGCGGTGCCAGCGCGACGATCCAACGGTAGGGATCGCGCTGGGTCGGGTGCGGCGCGTGGCCCACGTCCAGGCACAAGCGCAGCGGCACGGCCGCGTCCGCGTTGACCAGGTCAAGCAGCTCCTGGGTGTCCTCGATGGTGGTGGCGAACTCCCGGGGCACGCTCATCGGCTCGAAGATCAGCTCCCGCATCCCCAACTGGGCGGCGCAGCGTGTCAGCTCCTGCCAGGCGCGGACGCCGTTGGCCAGCGCTTCGGCGCGGGCCTCGGGGTTGTTGTAGGTGGCGAAGGTCACGATGCCGAAGTGGCTGCCGCCGTTGCGGGCGCCCAGTCTGGCGCCGATCCGCAGCAGCCGTTTGAACCATTCCAGCCAGAATTCGCGCGCCCGGCGATCGGGGCTGAACAGGTGGTTGACGCGGGTGAAGGAACTGGTCATGATCGATTCGACGGTGATGCCCCAGGCTTGGCAGGCGCGCTCTGTTCGGCGCGTCAGATCGTCGATGTAGTCGGCCGGCCAGAACGGGTTGATCAGATCCGCCACCATCTGAACGTGCTTCAGGGACAGGTCTTCGGCCACGATCCGCGCCCAAACCTCCGGTTCGGGGTACTTGTTGACCGCCCACCCCATGTTGATTCCGAGCCTGAAGCCCATGGCCGCGCCCTTTCTGTCCGCCCGCAGTGGCGTTTTTTGCCTATGTCTGCTTGTTTGAGCCTGGCGCGACGCTTGCTAGTTGTCAAGTTTGCGCATTTATGATCTACTGGCGGTAGGCGCACAACAGGAGGACCGTATGACCGCGACACCACCCGGCGCCACCATGTGCGCCGCCATGCGCGCCGCCAATCTCCACGCCCCGGGCGACCTGCGCGCCGAAATGGTCCCGCGGCCAAGGCCCCAGGCCGACGAGGCGCTGATCCGGATCGAGGCCTCGGGCATCTGCGGCTCCGACGTCGACCGTGTGCTGACCAAGGGGACGTACCACTTCCCAACCATCCCCGGGCACGAGTTCGCCGGCGCCGTGGTCGAATGCCCAGCCGACAAGACGCGGATCGGCCAGCGGGTTTGCGTCTTCCCCCTCATCGCCTGCCGCCGCTGCCCCATGTGCGAGATCGGCGAATACGCCAGCTGCGCCGACTACGACTACTACGGCTCACGGCGCGACGGCGGCTTCGCCCAATTCCAAGCCGTCAAACTGGACAACTTGGTGCCTGTCGGGGACGACATCGCCGTCGAAGACGCCGCCATGGTCGAACCGTGCGCGGTCGCGGTCCACGCGCTCGCCGCCGCGCCCCTGCGGCTGGGCGACCGCCTGGCGGTCTGGGGGGCCGGACCGATCGGCTTGATGGCGGCCCAGTTGGGCGCCGCCCAAGGCGCCCGCGTGGCGATCTTCGACGTTGACGACCGCAAGCTGGAGCTGGCGCGCCGAGCCGGCTTCGGCGACACCTTCAATCCGCGCCGGGGCGACCCCGCCGCCCAGTTGCGCGCGACCGGCGACGCCCGAGGGGCTGACGTCTGCCTGGAGGCTTCCGGCGCCGCCGCCGCGCTCGCCGGCGCCCTGGCGGCGGTGCGTCCGTTCGGGCACATCATCCTGATGGGCAACCCAGTCGGCGATATGACGCTTCCGCGGGACGCCTACTGGACCATCCTGCGCCGCCAGGTCACCTGCGTCGGCGTCTGGAACTCCGCCCGCAACCACTTCACCGACGACTGGCGGACCGCCATCGAGGCCATCCGCGCCGGTCAGGTCACGCCCTCCCGGTTCATAACCCACCGCTTTGACCTGACCGAATGCGCGCAAGCCTTCGCCGTCGCGGCCGACCCGGCGCAGCTATCCCTGAAAATCATGTTCACACCAAGCGAGGAGCCAAATGAAGGCCGCAGTCTTGACAGCACCGGGAACGCTTGAGCTGAAGGAAGTTCCGACGCCGGAACCGGACGCCGACTCGGCCCTGATGAGGGTTCGCGCCTGCGCCGTGTGCGGCTCCGACGTGCGCATCGCCCGCCACGGCAACCCCCGGGTCACCCCGCCGCAGATCTTGGGGCACGAGGCCGCCGGAGAAGTGGTGGCGGTGGGCCGGAATGTCTCCAAGATCAAAGTCGGCGACAAAATCTCCCTCGGCGCGGACATACCCTGCGGCAACTGTTCGTTCTGCGAGGACGGGATGGCCAACAATTGCCAAATCAACTACGCCATGGGCTACCAGTTCGCGGGCTCGTTCGCCCAGTATGTGCTCCTGAACCGGCTGATGGTCGATTACGGGCCGATTCACGCCATCCCGCCGGGCGTCACCTTCGAGGAAGCGGCCCTGGCCGAACCCTTGGCCTGCGTGCTCAACGCCCTGGAACGAACGCCGGTCCAGTTCCGCGACGATGTCGTGGTGATCGGCGCCGGCCCGATCGGCTGCATGATCATCCCGGTCGCAAAGGCGCATGGCGCCCGCCGGGTGATAGTGATCCAGCGCTCGCCGGCGCGCGCCGAAATGGCCCGGCGCTTCGGCGCCGATGTGGTTATCACAACTGGTGGCGCCGACCCGGTCGGCGCCGTCCTGGATTTGACCGACGGTCTTGGCGCCCACCTGGTCATCACCGCCAACCCCTCGCCGTCCACGCACGCCGACGCCATCGCCATGGCCCGCAACCGCGGCCGCGTCAACCTGTTCGGCGGGCTGCCCGCCAACAGCCGGATCGAATTGGACACGAACCTGATCCATTACAAGGAGCTGACCGTCTCAGGCGCCCACGGCTCGCTGCCGCCGCACCACCGCCGCGCCTTGGAAATGATCGCGTCGGGTTTGGTGCGCGTCGGCGACCTGATCACGCACCGATTCAGCCTGGACCAAACGCCGGAGGCCTTCGCCGCCGCGCAGAACCGCGCCGGCGGCCGCGTCGTGGTCGAACCCTGGGGCCGGACCGATGCCTGAGCGCCGGCTGGCGCCGTCCATGATGTGCTTCCCCACGCTCGGCCTTGACCGGGTCCTGGCTGACTGCGCGGCGGCGGCGGTCGAATTGCTCCACATAGACGTCATGGACGGCCGGTTCGTGCCGAACCTGATGCTGGGCACCAATTACGTGGCCGACCTCCGCCAGGCCACCGACATCACACTCGACCTCCACCTGATGATCCAGGAGCCGGGCGACAAACTCGACTGGTTCGCCGCCGGCGGCGGCGACTGGGTGTCGGTCCACGCCGAATCGACCGCGCACCTGCAACGAACGGTCGAGCGCGTCCGGTCCTTGGGCGGCCATCCCCGGGTGGCGCTGAATCCAGCCACGCCGCTGAGCGCGCTCGACTGGGTGCTGGACGACATCGACGGAATCCTGTTGATGACCGTCAACCCGGGCTACGCCGGGCAAGCGCTGATACCCCAAACGGTGGCCAAGATCGCCCAGTTGAAGGCTCAACTGGTGGAACGGGGCCGGGCGGACCTGGACATCGAAGTCGACGGCAATGTCTCCGCGCCCAACGCCGTCGCCATGGCGGCGGCCGGGGCGTCCACATTTGTCCTCGGCACGTCGGCGATCAACCTGGTCAAGCCGCTGGCCGATCAACTCAGGGCCTTCCGCGCGGCCATCGCCGACGCCTGAGGAACGGCTAAGGAAGCGCGGCGAAGAACCTCAGACCGGCGATGTCGCCGCAAAAGAACTCGTCCGCGCCCATGTGCGACCCGATTGTCAACGCCAGCGGACTCGAGGCGATCGCCGGGCTGCCGGGGCGCCAGCGCAGCTCATCGCCCACAACCAGGCCGTCGCACCAGGGGCGGCGAAGAAGCGCCTGGGGCTCGCCATCGACCTTGATCCCGGCGCGCCTGCGGGCGGCGTCGAAGCTGACCTCGACCAAATGCCAGCCGCCGTCCGCCAAAGGGGCGCCGCGGCTGTGGAACTCGATCGAACGGCCCGCGCCGCAGGCGGAGCCGGCCCCCACGCCAAAGGTGACGCGCCCCGCGCCGCCCTGGCCAACGCCCAAGAAATAGCCGGGCGTCGAGCGGAAACACCCCTTCGACAGAACCCGCCCGGGACCTGGCCACGCTGATCGCAACCAGACTTCGACCCGCAACCCCGAACTGCCGAAGTCCAAGCCGTCCCCCGGGGTCACCACGCCGAAAGCCGGACGTCCGGGCAGGCGCAAGCAGACGGCATCGGCGGGGCCGTCAGGCGCGACCGCCGCGCCGCCGAACAACCAGGCCCGATGCCGTGAACCGGACGCGCGCTCGGGGGCGGGCTGGGCGGCGGCACCGGCGAAGTCCACGGCCGCGACCGGCCGCCAAGCGCTCGCAGGTTCGCCGCCGGGGGCCTCGGCCACCTCGGCGTGGGGCGGGAAGACCGCCAACGCCCCGCTCAGACAATCCATCGCCAGGACGGTGTCGCCCCGGGCGCGGACCCGGATGTCGCGGCGGTGATGGCCCAGATGCACGGTCCGCTCGAGTTGGCGAGCCGAGAAGACGAGCCTGTCGCCAGCCCGCACCGGTCCCAGCTCAACCAGATGTGACCGTATGCGCTCAAACGGCTGATCCGGTTCTGTGGCTTCCGGTTCTGTGGCTTCCGGCAGCACCAACCGGCAGCGGCCGTCCCGGCGCGCGGTGAGATGCCAGGTGATCCGGCCGTCCTGACGGCTGACCTGAACATCGCACCATTGCGAGGAACCGCTGTGGGGCAGCGCCACCGTGAACCCGTCCGCCTGCGGGACCACGATGGAACGCTGGGCAAAGGCCAAGGAGGCGGCCACCCCGCCCACAATGTCAAGGTTGAAGGAGACCGATGACCAGCCCTGCGGCAGATGCCCGTAGGGCGCAGGGAATCCCCAGGCGCCCACCAAGCGTTCGGCCACATCGCGTTCTGAATCGTCCCAGGGGTCCTTGGGCGAGGCCAGAAAACCAGCCTCTCGCAGTTGCAGCGGGAGCAGGTGCATCCCGAGGATGCGGCCGGCGTCGACCCAGCAGTCGGTGTCACCGGCCGCGCCAAGGAGCAGCGCCGTCTCCAAGATGTCTCCCGAGTTGTTGGCCTCGCCGCGGTCTGATGTGTCATCGCGGTTCTCCGGCGACCAACCCAACCAGTCGCGCAGCCCTGTCAGGCCAAGGCGGTAAAAGGCCGCCACCCGTTCCAGGACGCGCTGGTCGCCGAAGCTGACGGCGTAGCGGGCCAGCCCCGCAAGGGTGGATGTGATCGAGTGCACGTGTTTGCCCAATTCGGGGCCCAGTCCGCCGTCGGCCGGGAAGAAGGGCAGGGTGGCGGCGACCAATCGGTGGAGCAGGCCGGTCACTTCTTGGCATTCGCAGCCGCGCGTCAGCGCCAACTCGCGGAAGCGCACCAGCGGGGCGATAGCCCTGGCCAAGCCGGTGATGTGCGGTGACTCCCATTGTCTCAGCTGAATGTCCGCCTGGCGCGAGCGCATCGCGGCCAGGTCCCAGCCCGCCTCCGGGGACCAGAACTGGTTGATCGCGGCCACGACTTCCATGAAACGCCGCGCCGCCGCCTGGCTGGCCGCCGGCTCGTGCTCGCAGACCGCGAGCAGCCCGTGCAGGGCTTCGCGCACATTGTGCGGCAGGAACAATTGCGGCGCGGGCCGATCCGGCGAGACCCGGTTTTGGGGCAATGCGATCTCGCGGCTGAGGGAGAACTCCAGCGCCGCCAAGTGCTTGGCGATCGCCTCCGGCGCCACGGCCACGCCCAGGGACCGGGCCTCCAGCAGCCCAAGCAGGTGCCGGCCCGGGACATGGGCCTCATCGGCGTCGCCGGAGAAATAGAACCGGCTCGCCCCGCCGGAAGGCAGCCCGGAAGCCAAACCAGACGCTAAGCCAGGCACCAAGCCGATCGACCAGTCGTGGCCGAACCACGGCCGGTCATTGTCCTCGGGGTTGAAGGCTCGCTGCATCGGCCCCACGGCGGCCGTGAGCGCCCCCATGATGGTCAGATCAGTCTCCAAGGTCCAACTCGATGGTGGCGAAGGACTGCGGCGGCAGCTCCAGGCTGAGCCCTCTGGCGTGCCGGGACACCGACCCGAGGGGTCGCGGCGCGACCACTGCGGGGCGGGCGGCGGTGTTGTGGTCCTGCAGCCTGGGCGCCGTCAGGCAGCGCCCGGCAAAGCCCTTGACCGCCCGGCCGCGCAGGTCGAGCACAATGGCCTGGCCGGCGTCCGGCGCCAGGTTTGACAGCGAGACCAAGGCGGAGTCGGCTTTGGCTGTGGCCGAGGCCGACACCAACGGCAGCTCGTGATCGCCGACCCGGCGGCTGGGGCCTCCCACAATGGTGGCCGCCAGCGCCGACCCGTCCTGGTGGCCCTTGTTCATTTCGAAGACATGGTAGGTGGGCGTCTTGACGAGCGCGCCCGTTTCCGGATCGGTGTGCAGCACGGCTTGGAGCACATTGATGGTTTGGGCCAGGTTGGCCATGGTCAAACGGCCGGCTTGGCGGTGGAAGCCGTCGAAGATGACGGCCGCCGCCAGCGCGTCGCGCAGGCTGTTCTGCTGGAACAGGAAGCCGGGGTTGGTCCCGGGTTGGACTTGCCACCAGGTGCTCCATTCGCACAGCACCAAGCCGACCCGGCGGTCCGGGTCGTGGCGGTCCATGATGGTCGAGTGGCGGGCGATCAGTTCCTCGGTGCGCCGGGCCTGGACCATTGTGCGGTAGTAGGCGTCGGTGTCGAAATCGAGGGCGTCGCCGCGGTCGCGGAACAGTTCGGAGTCATGGACCGAGCGGTAGATCGAGATGGCTTGGTAGGGGCCGGGGCCGCCGGCCGAGAATTGGTTGGCGGAGAGCGCTTTCATGAGCGCCTCGGTCCAGGCGTAGTCGGCGTTGATGCCTCCGGCCGCGATTCGGCAGATCTGGTTGCCACCGTGGTCGTGGACATAGGTCGCGTAGCGGCAGGCGCGGTCGGCGAAGGCCTCGGGGCGCAGATGCCCGGCGCAGCCCCAGCCTTCGTTGCCGACCCCCCAGAAGGGCACCTGCCAAGGCGCCTGGCGGCCGTTGGCTCGCCTCAGGTTGGCCATTGGCGCGTCGTCTGACCTGGTCAGGTACTCGACCCAGTCCTTCATCTCCCGCACCGTGCCGGAACCGACGTTGCCGTTGACGAATGGTTCGGCTTCCAGCAACTCGCACAGGTCCATGAATTCGTGGGTGCCGAAGGAGTTGTCTTCGACCACGTCGCCCCAGGTGCTGTTGACCATTCGGGGGCGTTGCCGGCGCGGCCCAATCCCGTCGCGCCAGTGGTATTCGTCCGCGAAGCAGCCGCCCGGCCAGCGCAGGTTGGGGATGTTCAGGGCGCGCAGGGCGCCGATGACGTCTCGGCGCAGGCCGCGGATGTTGGGGATGGGCGAGTCCTTGCCCACCCAGAAGCCCCCGTAGACGCAGCGCCCAAGGTGCTCCGCGAAGTGGCCGTAGAGGTGGCGGCTGACGAGCGGCCCGGTCAGGTCCAGGTCGATGACCACACGGACGGCATCGGCGTTCATGGGCGGCCTCCCTGCCTTGTTTGAAGCGCTGCCTGGTTTGAAGCGCTGCCGGAAATTCTACCCCCCGAGACGACGGCCGCTGCGCATCGTTGCTCATTATTGCGCATTACTGCGTGTTGTGCCCGGTATTGAGTGATGGTAGCGTTCGTTTCAGAGCGTTCAGACAACCGGACGCGGCCCGCGCCCGCGCAGCCGATCACGCCACAGCCTTTGGGAGCCGCAGTGACCAACCGCCGACCAGCCCGGACGATCCGAGCCGCGGCCGTGGACCTCGGGGCGTCCTCGGGACGGGTGATAGTCGCCGAGGTCAGCGCCGACGGCGTGCGCTTGGAGGAGGCCCGCCGGTTTCCGAACGGGCCATTGTCCGATGCCGAGTACTTGGTTTGGGATGTCGGCTCAATTTTGCGGGAGGTCGACTTGGGTTTGGCCGAGGCCGCCCGGCGCGGGCCGCTCGACTCGATCGGCGTCGACTCGTGGGGGGCGGATTATGGGCTGCTCGACGGCTCGGGGCGCCAGATCGGCCCGGTGGTGGCTTACCGCGACGCCAGGACCGAGGGGATGGAGGAAGCCGTCTGGCAAGTGGTCGACCGCTCGGAGCTGTACCGGGCCACGGGCGCGGCCTCCAAGCGTTTCAACACCGTCTACCAGTTGGCCGCCGAGCGCCGGGGGCTGAGCCCCAAAGGGCGGCGGCTGGCCGGCGCCAAGCGCCTGGCGCTGATGCCTGACCTGGTCAACCAGCATTTGACCGGTGCCCTCGGCGCCGAGGTCACGAACGCGTCCACCACCGGCCTGATCGATCCCTCGACACGCGACTGGTGCTGGCAGCTGATCGCCCGGCTCGGCTTCGACGCCGCGCTCTTCCCCCCGTGCGCTGAGCCCGGCGCCGTGCTCGGGCCGGTTCGCCCGGCCCTGGCGGCGGCCCTCGGCCTGGGACGCCAGCCGCTGGTGGTCCAGGTCGCCTCCCACGACACGGCCAGCGCGGTGGCGGCCGTGCCCGCCGCCCCCGCCGGGGCGGCCTACATCTCTTGCGGGACCTGGTCTTTGGTCGGCGTCGAATTGACCGAGCCCGTGCTGACGGAGGCGGCCCGGGCCGCCCGCTTCACCAACGAATTGGGCGCCGGGCGCACGGTCCGGTTCTTGCGCAACGTCTCCGGCCTGTGGCTGCTCCAAGAATGCCAGCGCGCCTGGCAGGCCGAGGGCAAAGAACACCGCTTGCCGGCGCTGCTCGAGGCCGCCGCCAAGCTGGCGAACCAAGGCGAGTTCGACACAGAGGACCCGGCTTTCTTGGCCCCTGGAGGCATGCCGGACCGGATCGCGCGGGCGCTGGCCGCCGCCGGCCACCCGCCCGCGACCGCGCCCGCAGCCGTCACCAGGTGCATCCTCGACTCGTTGGCGACCAGCTACGCTGACGCCGTCACCGGCGCGCAGGCGCTGACCGGACGGCCCGTCGAACGGGTCCACATAGTTGGGGGCGGGGCCCGGGGGGAACTGTTGTGCCAGCTGACTGCCACCCGGTTGGCGAAGGAGGTGGTCGCTGGCCCCGCCGAGGCGGCGGCCGTCGGCAACGCCTTGGTCCAGGCTCAGGCCCTCGGCGTGATCGGGCCGGCTCTGGCGGACCTGCGCGAGACCGTCAGGCGGTCCTTCCCCACCCGCCTCTACCGCCCCTGAGGACGCCAACGCCCCGCCGATGACGCCCCGCCCGTCACGCCCCGCCCGTCACGCCCCGCCGATGACGCCGTCCCGGAGCGCCACAGCCGCCCGGCTTGGTCCGCCCGGACGGCCGGGGGCCAAGCCGCGCCGGGCCGCGGCTAAGCTGGTCTGTCGTGCCGCAACCGCAACCCGCCCAAGCCGCCGCCGTGCGGCGCGCCGAACAACTCGTCATCGGACAAGTGCCGGCCGCGGCCAAAGAACTGGCGGCGGCCTTCGCGGCCGAGGGGGCCGAACTGGCGCTGGTCGGCGGGCCGGTGCGCGACCTGCTGACGGGACGCGGCGTGGCGGACATCGACCTGGCGACATCGGCGCCGCCCGAACAAGCCCTCGCCATCCTGAAGCGTTGGGCCAGCAAAACCTGGGAGGTGGGGCGGGCCTTCGGCACCGTGGCGGGCCGCAAAGCCGGCGCCGTGGTCGAGATCACCACCTATCGCAGCGAGGTTTACGAGCCCGGTTCGCGCAAACCGGCGGTCACTTACGGGGACTCGCTGGAGGGCGACCTGTCGCGGCGGGATTTCACGGTCAACGCCATGGCGCTGGCGCTGGCGCCCGAGGTCCGCTTCACCGACCCCTACGGCGGGCTGGCGGACTTGGCGGCCGGGCTGCTGCGCACCCCCGTGGCGCCCGCCCAATCCTTTGACGACGACCCGTTGCGGATGATGCGCGCCGCCCGCTTCGCCGCCCAACTCGGCTTCGACGTGGACGAGTCGGCGGTGGCGGCCATGACCGCCATGGCCGACCGGATCGAGATCGTCTCCGCCGAACGAGTCCAAGCCGAACTGGTCAAACTGCTGCTGGCGCCCCAGCCGCGGCGCGGGCTTGAGCTGCTGGTTTACACGGGCCTGGCGGATCGCGTGCTGCCGGAGTTGCCGGCGTTGCAATTGGAGATCGACGAGCACCACCACCACAAGGACGTCTATGAGCACTCCCTGACGGTGCTCGACCAGGCGATCGCCCTCGAGACCGGCCCCGACGGCCCGGTTCCCGGGCCGGACCTGGTGCTCCGGCTGGCGGCCTTGCTGCACGACATCGGCAAGCCGGCCACCCGCCGCTTCGAGCCGGGCGGGGCCGTCTCCTTCCACCATCACGAGGTCGTGGGCGCGAAACTGGCCGCCAAGCGCCTGCGCGCGCTGCGCTTCGACAACGCCACGATCAAGGACGTCACCCGTCTGATCGAACTGCATCTGCGCTTCCACGGGTACGGCGACGGCGACTGGAGCGATTCGGCGGTCCGCCGCTATGTCACCGACGCCGGGCCGCTGCTCCCCCGCTTGCACCGCCTGACCAGGGCGGATTGCACCACCCGCAACCGCCGCCGGGCCGAGCGGCTGGCCTTCGCCTACGACGATCTGGAGCGCCGCATCGCCCAGCTGGCCGAGCAGGAGGAGTTGCGCGCCATGCGCCCCGACTTGGGCGGCGATCAGATCATGGCCGTGCTCGGGATCAAGCCCGGCAAGGACGTCGGCCGCGCCTACAAGTACCTGCTCGAGCGCCGCATCAACGAGGGGCCGTTGGGTCAGGAGGCGGCCGTCCAGGCGTTGAAGGAGTGGTGGGCGGCGCAGCAGTAGTTGCCCGATGCCGTTCCCCGAGCCGCGCTCGCCCGGTTGGCCGCGCTGCCCGCTCGGCCGCGCAGTCTTCCCGGCCGGCGCCCGGCCCGCCGGGCGGACCTCACCGCGTCAGGATGATGGCGGCCGCGCCGCCCAGGGTCGCGGCGGCGACCAGGGCGCGCGCCCACCGCGCGGACAGCAGGCCGCGCGCGATCAGGCGCTGGCCGTGGCGGGTCTCCTGCGCCGACGGCCCCCACCAGGCCGCCATCAGCCCAACAGCGACGCAGATGGCGGCAGCCTGGGGACGGCCGGAATCGATCTCGATCAGGTTCACAGTCAGCCAGTACCCGCCGCCGCCGACCAGCGCCGCCAGCGCCAACGCCGGGATTGATCCGCCGAGCCCGCGCAGGAAGTACCAGGGCAGCCCCAGGACCGTGCGGGTTCTGTCGGACGGGCGCGGCCCGCGCCGCCAGCGCCGCGCCGCCTGCGACTCGGCCGCCACCCAGACGGTGCGCGCCACCACCAAGCCGGCGCCGGCCACGATCACCGCCGCCCACGGCCAGTAAAGGGCCGTCGCCGCCAGGAAAGCCCACAGCCCCAACGTCAACAAACCCGAGCGCGGCGGCGGTGGCGGGTAAGGCTGGATCGGGGCGACGGCATCGGCGGGCGGGGGCGGAGACTGCGTCCTGGCGCCCGGCGGCGCCGACACGTCCTCGGCCGGCGCCTGAGCGTGCCGCAACCAGGTGCGGTAATCGACCCGGCGGGGCTCACGCCAAGGCGGCCTGACCGGCTCGGTCCACAACTCGGCCGCGTCGCCGACGGGGGCCACGCGGGTCGGCGGCAACAGTTGCTCGGTGGGACTGTCCACGCCGCCGGTGCAGGGGCTGATGGCCTCGGCCAAGCCCAGCAAGCTGAGGCGGCGGGACGCGTCTGGGGTCAACGCGCGCTGGAAGGCGACGGCGACGTGCTCTGGCAGGCCGTCCACGTCCGGGAGCCCGTCGAGGACCCGGGCCAAGATCGCCTCGACCGCGCCCGTGCCGTACGGCTGGCGGCCGGTGGCGGCGTTGAGCAGCAGCGCCGCTGTGGCCCAGCGGTCGGAGTCGACGCTCGGCTCGGCCCCTCGCAGCAATTCTGGCGACACGAATCCGGGCGTGCCGGCCACCATCCCGGCGGCGGTCAGGCGCCCGGCCCCGGAGTCTTGGGCGATCCCGAAGTCGATCAGGACCGGGCGGCCGTCGCGGTCCAGCACCACGTTCGACGGTTTGACGTCGCGGTGCAGGACGTCCGCCCCATGCACGGCCGCGAGCGCCTGGTCCAGTTCGCGGGCCAGGTCGGCGAGGCTTTCCGGACCCCAGGGGCCGTTGACGGCGATGTCGCCCGCGAGCGAGACGCCCTCGACCAGTTCGGTCACGATGAACGCCTCGGCGCCGTCCAATTCGGCGTCGACCACTTGGGCCACGAACGGGGAGCGGATGGCCCGTTGGGCTCGAACTTCGCGCCGCAGGCGGCGCCGAGAGGCCGCGTCCGCGGCCGAACTGGGATGAAGCAGCTTCAGGGCGACCGGCAAGCCGTCCGCGTCCCGCGCCCGGTAAACCGTCCCCGAGGCGCCCGCCCCCAGCACCCCGGACAGCACGTAGCCGCCCAATTCGGTGCCAATGGGCAGGGTCATGGACTGCATCAGTTCAACTTACCGCGCCGACCCGTCGGGCGGCCCCGCGACATGTCCTGGCGTGCCCGGACGCTTGCGCGGCGGGCCGGACGACTGCGCGGCGGGCCCCCGCACGGCATCGGGCAACTGACCGGTGAACGCGCTCCGGAGCCGCTTGACCGGCTGACTTGGCGGCTTGGTCTGGCGACATGGTGTAACTTGTAGCTTGATGCGGGCGCTGCGGAGAGCTAGCCCAGGCGCCCGGCCCTGCGGCCGCTACCGGCCGCCCATCCGCTAACTCCAGGAGCTGAAATGTCCACAGTCACAATGCGTAAGTCCGTTCTGGTGTTGACCGCCTGCCTTGCAACCTCACTGGTCGCCTGCTCCTCCGAGGAGCCCGCAGCCAGCCCCACGCCCAAGCCTGAGCAAACGACCCCGCTGCCCTCCGCCGAGCCGACGCCGGAGGAGACCGAGCAGGCGCCGCCGGCGAGCACCGAGGAGATCGCCGTGGACGAGGTCTTGACCGATGACGTCTTCAAGCAGCACTACAAGGTCATCTCGTACATCCCGTCGCTGCCTATCCCCGAAGATTTCGACATCGAGAAATGGGGTGTCTACGACGGCGCCACAGTCCTGGCGATGCAGGTCGAACTCAGCGTCGACGCCGACACCGAATACTCGAAGATGGCCTTCGGCGACGACCTCAATCTGTACGGGACCGACGGCAACGACATTCCCGCCCAATCGGCCTCCATCCTGATGGAGGAGGCTTACGCCGATGAATATCCCCTGGTCGAGGACGCCTCCGCCGGCGAGACCACAACCGGCTGGGTCGCCTTCATAATCATCGACAGCACCGGCACGGCCCCTTACACCGTCAAGGTCGAGCGCAGGGAAGCGCAGGTCCTTGGCACCGATCAGGTCATCCCCGCCGCCGAGTTCTCCTTCGTGCTCCCAGCCGCATAAGGTCGCGCCCGAAGACTCCCCAGCCGCCTGATCGGCGGTCTGATTGGCCGTCAAGGTGACTGTCAAAGTGACTGTCAGAGGTCGGGACTAGGTTCTTGCCATGGCCAAAAAACCGTCCATGACCAGCAGAACCACTTATCGATGCTCGGGCTGCGGGGCCGAGCCGCCAAAATGGACCGGTCGCTGCGCGAACTGCGGCCAATGGGGGACGGTCGAGGAAGCGGCGGCCTTCGGGGCCGGCCACGTGGGGCCGGCCGGCCTGCCCCGGCCGGCGCTGACACCCATCACCGAGGTCCGGGCCGAAGGGGCCAGGCCTTGGCCAACGGGCATCGGGGAACTGGACCGTGTGCTCGGCGGCGGGATAGTCCCCGGCTCGGTGGTTCTTCTCGGCGGCGAGCCAGGCGTCGGCAAGTCGACGCTGCTGGCGGACGTGGCCGCGCGCGTGGCCGGGACCGGGCGGCGGGTGGTGTATCTGACGGGCGAGGAGTCGATCGCCCAGGTGGCGTCCCGCGCGGCCCGGATCGGCGCCAACCATCCAGGCGTCAAACTCGCCGCCGTCACCGAACTCGGCCAAGCCCTCGCCATCGTCGCCGCCGAACAACCGGACCTGCTGGTGGTGGACTCGATCCAAACCCTCAGTTCGACCGAGCTGGACAGCGCGCCGGGCGGGGTCACCCACGTGCGGGCGGTCACGGCCGCGCTGGTCTCGGCCGCCAAACAGGGGTCGATGGCGTGTCTGCTGGTCGGTCATGTCACCAAGGATGGGCTGGTGGCCGGGCCGCGCACGCTGGAGCACCTGGTCGACGCGGTGGCGATGTTCGAAGGCGACCGGCATTCGGCGCTGCGCCTGCTGCGCTGCGCCAAGAACCGCTTCGGCTCGGCCGATGAGGTCGGCTGCTTCGAGATGACCGATGAAGGCATCCGCGAGGTCGTGGACCCGAGCGGGCTGTTCTTGGCGGGCGGCGATCCGGCCACGCCCGGGGTGGCCACCGGCGTGATGATGGAAGGCCGGCGCCCCTTGGCCGTGGGCATCCAAGCGCTGGCGGTGATGGCGATCGGCGCCACGCCCAGGCGGACCGTCTCCGGCCTCGAATCGCCCCGAACCGCCATGCTGCTCGCCTTGGCGGAGGCGCGCTGCGGGATCGACCTCTCCAGCCGTGATGTTTACGTCGCCACCGTGGGCGGCGTGCGCTGCCAAGACCCCGCCGCCGACTTAGCCGTGATCTTGGCCGCGATTTCGGCTCAGTGCGGGCTGGTGGTGCCCCCGGGCCTGGTGGCGATCGGCGAAGCCGGCCTGGGCGGCCAGGTCAGGCCGGTCAAAGCGCTGGGTCGGCGCCTGGAGGAAGCGCGCCGACTCGGTTTCAGCCGGGCCATAGTGCCCGGCGGCGGGCCGCGGCTGGCCGGTTCGGCCGGTGACCTGGAGATCATCGAGATCGCCCAGGTCCGCGATGTGCTCCAGGTCCTGACTCCAACGGCGGTGATGCCCATGTAGGCCGATAGAATGGCGGCCAGCCGCCAACCTACGGGAGTCATCCGTGTCAGATTCAGCCTGCCCACCTCCGAGCCTCCAAGCATCCCCGGCCGTCCAACCCGAAGCCGCTTCGAGTCCGGCCAGCCCGGCCGGGCCAGCCAGCCCGCCCGGGCCAGCCAGCTCGACCGCGGACTTGCTGCGTTCGACGCTTGAGGCCGTCGCGCCCGGAACCGAGATGCGCGACGCGCTCGAGCGGATCGCGCGCGGACGGACCGGCGGCCTGATTGTGCTTGGCTTCGACCCGGTGGTGGATTCAATCTGCTCCGGCGGATTCGAACTCGATGTTCCTTTCTCCGCCACCCGGCTCCGGGAATTGTCGAAGATGGACGGCGCCGTGGTGTTGGACTTCCAGCGCGGGCGGATTGTGCGCGCCGCCGTCCAACTGTTGCCCGATCCGGCCATCCCGACCAGCGAGTCCGGCACACGGCATCGGACGGCGGAACGGGTGTCGAAACAAACCGGGTTCCCGGTCATATCCGTGTCGCAGTCGATGAACATCGCCGCCCTGTACGTGCACGGCGTCCGCCATGTGCTCCTCGACCCGGAGGAATTGGCCGCCCGCGCCAGCCAGGCGCTGGTGACGTTGGAGCGCTACCGCGCGCGCCTCGAAGAAGTCGCCGCCAATCTGACCGCCCTTGAGGTTGAGGACCAGGTCACGGCCCGCGAGGTGGCTGAGGTGGTCGGCCGTCAGGAGATGGTCTGGCGCATCGGCGAGGAAGTGGCCGGTTTCCTGGTCGAGTTGGGGACGGCCGGGCGGTTGCTGTCAATGCAGTTCGACCAGGCCATCAGCGGGGTGGACCAAGAACGCCGCCTGCTGGTGGAGGACTACGCGGCCCCCGCCCCAGACCAAGGCGTCGCCGCAGGCCAGAGTTCCCCCGCAGGCCAGGGCGCCGCCGCAGGCCAGGGCGCCCCCGCGGGCCAGGGCGTCGCCGCGAATCAAGGCGCGGCCGGGGACCAGGGCGCGCCCGCAGACGGGGGCTTGCCCACTGATCAGGACGTGGCCGCCGCCCTCGGCGCGCTCGCCGCCTTGCCGGCCAGCGCCCTGATCGACCCGGAGCAGGTCAGCCGCGCCCTGGGGCTGATCGACGGCCCCGCCGGGGTCGACGCGCGGCTCAGCCCTCGCGGCGGCCGGCTGCTGGCGAAGGTCCCGGGCCTGGGCCGGGCGACCGCTGAGAGGATCATCACCCGCTTCGGGACGCTGCAAGCCATCTTGGGCGCCGGGCTGACCGACCTGACAACTGTGCCCGGACTCGACCGTCAGCGGGCGCGCTCGATCCGCGAAGGCCTCTCACGGATAGCTGAAACCGCGACCCTTGAGAGATTCGTCTAGCGCCGTTGTGGAAAGATCAACTCATGGACAGCCCACTGCCTTCCGATCGCTACGGCGACAGGGAACTGAGTTGGTTGGCGTTCAACCAGCGGGTCCTTGAACTCGCCGAAGACGCCGACCTGCCGTTGCTTGAACGGGTCCGGTTCCTGTCGATCTTCAGCTCCAACCTGGACGAGTTCTTCATGGTCCGGGTGGCAGGGCTGCAGCGCCGGATGGACGCGGGCCTGGCCGTGGTGGCGGCATCGGGGCTGACGCCCCGGCAGTTGATGGACGCCATCCAAGCCCGGACCCACGAACTTGTGGACCGCCAGGTCGAGTGCTTTGAGCAGCGCATCCAGCCGGCTCTCGCCGCCGAGGGCATCACGCTGGTGCGCTGGGACCAACTCGAGGAACATGAGCATGACCGGCTGGGCAAGTTCTTCCGGAAGCAGATTTACCCCGTGCTGACGCCCCTCGCGGTCGATCCGGCGCACCCGTTCCCCTACATCTCCGGCCTGTCGCTGAACCTGGCGGTCATCTTGACGGATGACAAGAGCAAGACCCATTTCGCCAGGGTCAAGATCCCGGAGACCCTGCCCCGCTTCGTGGCGGTCGACTCCAAGGGCAAGCCCCGCCAACCCGCCGTCGCCGACCTGGCCAAAGGGCCGACATCGTTCGTCCCCATCGAAGACGTGGTGGCGAACCACCTGACCGAACTGTTCCCCGGCATGGAGATAACGGGCGTTCACACCTTCCGGGTCACCCGCAACGAGGACGTCGAAGTCGAGGAGGACGATGCCGAGAACCTCCTCAAGGCGATGGAGCGCGAGTTGCTGCGCCGCCGGTTTGGCCCGCCGATCCGCCTGGAGGTCGCCGCCGGCATCTCCGACCAAGCGCGCAGGCTGTTGATCCGGGGGTTGCAGATCACCGACAAAGAGGTCTTCGAGTTGCCCGAGCCGCTCGACTACCGGGGCTTGAACACCATCGCCGACCTCGACCGGCCGGACCTGCTCTACCCGCCGTTCGTCCCGACCACCCACCCGAACCTGGCGGAAGTCGAAAGCGCCGAGCCGACCGACATCTTCGCCGCCATCAGAACCCACGACCTGTTGCTGCACCACCCTTACGACTCGTTCTCAACCTCGGTGCAGACTTTCCTCGCCCAAGCCGCGGCCGACCCAGACGTGCTGACCATCAAACAGACCCTGTACCGGACCTCCGGCGACTCGCCGATTGTGGATTCCTTGATCGACGCCGCCCAGGCTGGCAAGCAGGTCCTGGCGCTGGTGGAACTCAAGGCCCGCTTCGACGAGGAGGCCAACATCACCTGGGCCCGCAAACTCGAGGAGGCCGGGGTCCATGTGGTCTACGGGGTGGTCGGCCTGAAGACTCACTGCAAACTGATGCTGGTGGTCAGGTCGGAGACCGGGGGCCTGAGGCGCTACTGCCATGTCGGCACCGGCAACTACAACCCGAAGACCGCCCGGCTCTATGAGGACCTGGGGCTGTTGACGGCCGACCCGGAGGTCGGCCAGGACGTGACCCGGCTGTTCAACCAGCTTTCGGGCTACGCGCCCGCCTCGACCTTCCAGCGTTTGTTGGTGGCGCCGACCTCGATCCGTTCCGGCCTGATCGAACGCATTGAGCGCGAGATCGACAATCACCGTCAGGGCTTGGAGGCCTGGGTCAGGATCAAAGTCAACTCGGTGGTGGATGAGGCGACCATCGACGCCCTGTACAAGGCGTCGAGCGCCGGCGTGCCGGTCGAGTTGGTGGTGCGCGGCATCTGCGCCGTGCGCCCGGGCGAACCCGGGCTGTCGGAGAACATCAAGGTCCGGTCGATCCTTGGCCGCTTCCTGGAACACGCCAGGGTCTACGCCTTCGCCGGCGGCGGCGAGCCGGACGTTCTGATCGGTTCCTCGGACCTGATGCACCGCAACCTTGACCGCCGCGTCGAGGCCCTGGTCAACCTCAAGAACCCGGAGCACATCACCGAGCTGCTCGACATGCTGCGGCTGTCGATGAGCCCGGCCACAGCCGCCTGGGACCTGCGCCCGGACGGCGTTTGGGAGGCTCACCGCTGGAACGCCGCAGGCGAACCGCTCGAAGACATCCAGAACGCCTTCATGGCCCGCCAACGCCGGTCGGGAGCCCGAGTCCGTTGACGATCACGCTCCACAAGGCCAAACCGTCACTCGGGGGGACCAGACCGGCCACAACGGGGTTGGACGCGGCCGGGGCGCTGGTGTGGCGCCTCGAGAACGGCCAGCTTGAGGTCTTGTTGGTGCACCGACCCCGCTACGACGACTGGTCTTGGCCGAAGGGCAAACTCGAGGCCGGCGAGGATCTGATCACCTGCGCTTGGCGCGAGGTTCTGGAGGAGACCGGCCGCCAGGTGGTGATCGGCCGGCCGCTGCCAAAGGTCACGTATCCGCTCGCCAACGGCACCGTCAAGACCGTCTACTACTGGGCCGCCCGTTTGGCCGCCGATGCCGACAACCCGGCCGTCTGCGCCCGCCCGGCTTACGCTGCGGCTTCGCGGGAGGAAGTTGACCGCACCCGCTGGCTGCCCGCCGATCAGGCCTTGCGCCGCCTGACCCGGGCCACGGACCGCGTGCCGCTGCTGAAGTTGATGCGCCACTTCGAGTCCGGTCGGCTCGACACCCGCCCGGTGGTGGTGATCCGCCACGCCCAGGCCGCCGACAGGACCAAGTGGACCAAATTGGACGGTCTGCGTCCGCTCACCGCCGAGGGCCGGGCCCGCGCCCGCGGCGCCGCGCCCATGCTGGCCGCCCTCGGCGTCCGCCGCGTCATTTCCTCACCTTGGACCCGCTGCCGCACCACCGTCCGGTCGTTCGCCGACCGCGCCCGCCTGGCTGTCAACACGAACCGCTGGCTGACCGAGGCGGCCGCCAAGACCAAGCCGGAGCGTTCGATCGGCCTGATGCGCCGCATCATGCAGGGCGGCCCGCCGGTCGTGATCTGTTCGCACCGCCCGGTCTTGCCGCTGCTTCTGAGCGTGGTGGCGGAGCGGGCGGCGGCCAAGGTCCACCGCGCGCTGGCCACCGGCCCGCTCGCCACCGGCGAGGCCGCCATCGCCCACACCATCCGCACCCGCGGCGGCAAGGTCCGCGTCGTCGCCCTCGACCGCGTCCGCCCCCCGCTGCTCTACCGCCACCGCTGAGCCCGCCGCGGCGCCACGGCGCCACGGCGCCGCGGCGCCACGGAGCCTCGGCGTCTCGGGGCCGTTGGCGGCTGGGCCTTGACTGGTCGCGCGCTAGATCGCGCCGCATTGGCTGGCGGGGAGCGCCAGCACCGCCCGGGCGAACAGGGCGCCGTGCGGTTTGATGTCTTCCGGGTCGTGCCAGCCGCGCCACGTCAGGGCGTCCATCGAATGCAGCACATCCTTGATGTGGCGGCCCCAGCCGGACACCTGGCGGGCCGAAGGGACCGCCCCTGACCTGGACGAACGCCAGCCGATCGCCTCGACCGCCCAGACCGCCGCGTCTCTGACCAGGTCGCGGCGGTGACCGGCGCCAACGGCCGCGCCGGCCAGCAGCAACACGGTCACATCGCGCTCGATCTTGCTGGTCCAACCGCCGGGCACGCGCGCGACCAGCAGCTCCCACATCGCCAGCGGATCGCCGGCGGCGGCGCGGGCCTCGGCTGTGACCCGCAAACGCGGCCCGTCGACTTCGACCAGCTTGAGCCGTCCGGCGGCGGCCCTGAGGGCCGTGATCCTGACCCGTTGGGACTCCCGGTAGTTCGAGACAGCGTGCTGCGCGGTCCAGCCCAACTCGTCGTAAGCTCGCCTGACCACCGCGGTCGGCAGGTAGCCGGCGTCGGTCAGCTTCAACCCGCGCGGCCCAATCGTCTCCACCAGCCATGAGTACGGCAGCGTCGCCGGCGACACAGCCGCGACCGTCACCGCGCTGGGCGGCTGCGGCGGACCACCCCACAGATCGAACAAATATTGGAGTTGTTCAGGCCGCAAGCGGCCGAGCGTCGTTTCAGCCAAAGAGGGCTCGTCGCCATCGCCGAACGCTGCCGACCAATCGGCCAGTGGCACAGTCATGCCTCAATGGTCCCGCATCATCCCCGCCACCGCCAACCGGCACGCTCCTCCCGCCCGCCTCGACCTGGGCCACGACCTCGGCCTCGACCTGGGCCTCGACGTTGAAGCGGTCGGGGCGGTGAACGTTGGGCGGGATTTGCTGTCGCTGCGGCGCTTGGCGCCAATACCGCGCGCGCCGGCCGCGGGGGACATAGGTTTCTTTACATTCTTCAGCGGGAAGCCTTTACACTAATTGACCTATTCCGGGGGCGGCTGTCAGCATCTTCCCGTGGCCGATTGGACGAACCGCCGAATGTGTAGCGCGCGAATGCGCTGACGCGAAACAGCGCGACCTCAGCCACCCAAATCGCCCGTCCTCTCCTCTCCGCCATATTCAGCCGCCAAAAGCGCGGCGCGCGGCCGAGCGGGCCCGCCAAAGGCGAGCCGACGGCATCGGGCATCAAATCAACTAAACCAAAGGAAGCCCCAACATGACCCTCACGCCCGAATTGGAACACATTCTGGCGGACCGGCCCGCCTTCCGCGAGCCGCTTTTCCGCCAGGTCACCCCCGAGCACAGCGACGATGGCGGGTTCGTGCGCCAGCGCAACTGGTTCACCACGCGCTTCGGGCCGGGGCCCGGCCAGGCGCCGGTGGAGCCCGGCCGCTACTTCATCCTCGGCTCGCTGGGCTGCGGCTGGGCGCGGCGCCAACACATCCTCCTGCGCCTGCTGGGGCTCGAGGAAGCGGTCCCGTTTTACCATCTGACCGGCAAAGACGAGGACGGCTGGGTGATCGCGCAGGCCGGCAACGACATCCGCGAGCGGTTCGCCACCAGCCACCTGAACGACTTCTACCGGCGCACCGACCCGACCTTCCAGGGGCGCGGCACCTCGCCCACCGTGATCGACGGGCAGACCGGCGAAGTGGTGTCGAACGACTACCACGTCCTGCCGCAGGACTGGGAAGTGGCCTGGTCCGCCCACCACCGCCCAGGCGCGCCCGATCTCTATCCCGAGGACCTGCGCGGCGCCATCGACCTGCTCAACCAGCAGCTTTTCGATGACGTCAACAACGGCACCTACAAGGTCATCTTCGCCCGCAACGCCGCCGCCGCGCGGGCCGCCTTCGACGTCTATTACGCCCGGCTCGGCGACCTCGACTTCCGCCTGGCGTCGCGGCGTTACCTGTTCGGGCCGCGCCTGACCGATTCGGACGTGCGGCTGTTCCAAACCCTCTCCAGTTTCGAGCGTTCGCATCGTCCCGCGCTCGCGTCGCAATTCGGCGAGGACGCCACCAAGCAGATCTGGGATTTCCCGCATCTTTGGGATTACGCGCGCGACCTTTTCCAGCAGGGTTTCACCGACGATGCCGAGCGCTACTTTCTGGGTTGGGCGCCCGGTCCCAGCGGGGGTTATTTGCCGGGACGCGGCTTCTCCGCCCCGGATTACAAATTGCGCCCCCCGGCCGAGGTCCTGGCCCACTGGTCGGAGCCGGTCGACCGGACCCATTTGACCGGTTCCACCGTCTATTCCGGCCCCGGCGCCGGCGGCACCGCCGATCACTGGCAATTCGTGTGAGCCAATCCCGGCCTCGCCCAAGACCGAGCGCGGCCGCCAGTTCCTGTCCCGCATCAACCTGTCCGCCAGTCGCACCGATTTGGAGTTCCGACAGTTGGCGGCCAGCCCGCAACCCCCCGCCGATGCCGTCTACGCAGGTCAGCGCGGTGGCGCCGGCCCCCAGCCGGCCACCGTTGGGCGGTCGGCGCGATGACTGCCGAGCCCGGCTCCGCAGCCGTCAGCCGCCCGGCCCTGACGCGCGCCGCGAGACCAGCGGCCCCGTGGCCCCGAGGCCCCGAGCCGGCCACACGGCATCGGGCGTCTTGGCCGCGCCCCGTCCGGGCGGGAAGCGGTCAGGCGATTTCGACCCGGTAGGCGGGATTCAAGGCGTAGCCGCTGCCGCGGACGGTGGCGATCACCCCGGGCAGCCGCAGCTTGTCCCGCAGATGCGCCACATGCACGTCGACGGTGCGGCTGCCCTCGCCGACCGTGCGCTCACGCGCACCCACCTGCAGCAACTCCTCACGGCTGATCGGCTGACCCGGTTGGGCGGCCAACGCCGCCAGCAGGTCGAATTCGCGCGGGGTCAGGTGGCGGGCGGCGCCGTCGACCCGGACCGAGCGGCGCGCAGGGTCGAGGCGAATCTCGGGCTTGATCGGCAGGCGGGCCAGGCGGTGACGGAACGCCCGGACGGACTCGGCTGATTCCGGTGAAACGGATGAAGGCGCCGCCGGGGGCGGCGTCCGCGGCCAGGAAGGGGGCTCGGCCCGGCGGGCGGCGGCGCGCCCGCCCGGGATGACGACGAGCGGCCCGCGATAACTCGGGCGGCGCCGCCAGGGCAGCACAGGTATTGGGGTGAGGGTTGGTGAATAGGCCGTTGCGGTCATGGTTGTGAGTCCTCGGGTGCGCGCGCCCCGGGTTGCGCGAACGCAGATGCCGACGGGGCGCTAGGGGTATGGGTCTGGTGGAGGCGTCAGGCCTGACACAGACACATTCGACACTTCGCGCACGCTCCGACCGACCCGCGCACGCGGATCAAAGCCAGGGGCGAAGTGCGACTCACGGGTCCGACCTTGCCATGGCCGCGCCGCCGGAGTCAAGGCCGATGCCGCGCCCCTGGACTTTTGTAAAGACCGGCCCGGTTTGGCGGGGTCGCCTCAGGCGGCGCGGCGTTGTCGGAGGCGGCCCCTATGCTAAAGACGGAACCTCAAACTGCTGACAAAGGCTGAACGTGTCGCTCGCACCGCTGCGCAAACTGCTTCCTTGGCTCGACGATTACCGTGCGGCGCGCCAAAGCTGGCGCCTCGACATCGCCTCTGGCGTCACTGTTGGGATCGTGGCCCTGCCCCTGGCTTTGGCCTTCGGCGCGAGCGCTTTCGGCGACGCGGACGGCGGCCCGCAGGCCGGATTGGTGACGGCCGTCATCGCGGGACTGGTGGCGGCGGTCTTCGGCGGGTCGAACGTCCAGGTCTCGGGACCGACCGGCGCCATGGTGGTGGTGCTTGTGCCGGTGCTCGCGGATCGCGGCGCGGGCGTTGTCGGACTGCTCAGCCTGATGGCGGGGTTCATGGTGTTGGCGGCCGGGCTTTGCCGGCTCGGCCGGACCGTCAGCGCGATTCCTTGGCCGGTCATCGAGGGCTTCACGCATGGGATCGCTGTCATCATTTTTTGCCAGCAAGTGCCGTCCGCGCTGGGCGTCGACAGCTCCGGGCTGAGCCGGAACGCGCTGGTCGCCGCGGTGCAGGCGTGCGGGCGGGCGGGATGGCCGGAGGCGGCCTGGCCGCTGGCGGCGGCGTTCGGCGTGGCCGCCTTCATGGTCTTGGGCGCCAAGATCAGCCGCAAGACGCCTTGGTCGCTGATCGGGCTGGTGGTGATTTCGTGTGTTTGGGCGCTGGCCAGGCTCCCCGGCGAGGTCATTGGCTCCTTGCCGACGGGACTGCCGGCGCCCAGACTGCCGGAGGTCTCGTGGTCGCTGTTGGCGGAGTTGTCGCCGGCGGCGGCGACCGTGGCCGTGCTGGCGGGCATCGAATCGCTGTTGTCTGCGCGGGTGGCGGCGCAGCACTCGGACACGGGACGGTTCGACCCCGACCGCGAGTTGGTGGGCCAAGGGCTCGCCTCAATGGCGGCGGGACTGTTCGGGGGCATTCCCGCGACCGGGGCCATCGCCAGGACGGCGGTCAACGCCTCGAACGGCGCCAAGACCAGGCTGGCGGCGATCGTGCACGCGCTGGTGCTGCTCGGGCTCGTGTCTTTCCCGCTGACCATCGGCCTGGTCTCGGCCATTCCGCTGGCCGCCTTGGCGGGCGTCCTGCTGGTGACAGCAGTGCGCATGGTGCCGTTCACGGCCGCACGCACCTTGCTGACCTTGAGCAGGCAGGACGCCGTCGTGTTTGCGACCACGGCGGTGGTGACCGTGTCCGTCGATTTGATCTACGCCGTGGGGATCGGGATCGTGGCGGCGGCTTTCTTCGCTCTGCGCGCGATGTCTCGCGCGGCTGGCGTCCGGCGTGTCGAGCTGCCCGGCGCGGCGCGTCCCGGCGATGAGCGGATCGCTTTCTACCACATTGACGGCGCCCTGTTCTTCGCCGCCGCCGAGCGGCTGATGGAGAAAGTCTCAACCAAGGATGTGTCGGTGGTCATCCTGTCGCTGTCTTCGATTCAGATCATGGATTCGACCGGCGCCCAGGTCCTCGGTGAGCTGATGACCTCGTTGGAACGCTCGGGGGTGACCGTCTTGATCGAGGGCATTCAGCCGCAGCACCTGGCGCTGGCGCGGGGCGGCGGCATCACCAGCGCCGTGCGGCACACGAAGCATGTTTTCACCGAGGTCGAGCCAGCCGTCGAGCACGCCCGCAGCCATATCGAGCGGGAGGCTTTGTGATCCGGGGCGGACACGGTTGGCGCTCTGCCCGGCCTGCCGGCCGCTGGCGGCTTCGATGAACGCGCGTCCGCGCCGGGCGCGAGTCCGCGAGTGGCTCGAGGTGGATGGGCTCGAGGTCGAGCTTCGCCGCAAGGCGATGACCAGCCTGCGCCTGCACGTCGATCCCTATGGGCGCGTCTGGTTGTCGCTGCCGCACCGTTCCCCCCGCTCGCAGGCCGTGGCGATGGTCCGCCGCCACCGCGCCTGGGTCGACGGCCGGGTGGCCGCAGCCCAGGCCGCGCCCGAACCGCCGCGCTTGTGGGGCGATTTGCTGCCCGATGCCGTCGGTGGACCCGCGTTGGAACGGCTCTATCGACGGGAACTCGAGCGGGCGACGTCTGAGCTGCTGGCGCGCTGGGCGCCCAGGGTGGGGCGCGGCCCGTCGCGTCTGACGCTGCGCTGGATGACTACCCGCTGGGGCAGTTGCAGCTCCCGCAATGGCCGGATCAGCCTGAACCTGGCGCTGGCGGCTCTGCCGGCGGCGTTCCTGGAGCAAGTCTTGGTGCACGAGTTGGTGCACCTGCTCGAGCCCAACCACGGCCCGCGCTTCCAGGCCCGCATGGAGGCGCTGCTGCCTGATTGGCGTTCCCGCCGCGCGGCCCTGCGCCGCCTGAAACCCGTCCGCCGCCCACTCGCCCCCGCCGCCCCGGCCCCAGCCCTCCCCGTCCAAGGAACCATCTTCGACCAATGACCCCCCGGCGATTCGCGCTGCGCGTCGTATTTGACGCGACACGGCGTTTCGTTTGTGAAGTGATCTCTGCGTTGGCCTATTGACGCATAACGCCAAGGCCACTATGGTTCCTAATCAGCAACTGATCGCACCATTAGAGAACGCTGTTTATCTATACAAAACACGGGCAACGACGCCTTGAAGGAGAATCAATGAAACGAATCACATCGGCCGTTGCAGGCTTCGCGGTCCTCATCACCCTGACCGCATGCGGAGACGAGCAACCTCAGACCGAAGGGACTAATGAATCGGCGGCGCCGGTCACTTTGCACTTGCTGAGCCACACCTACGCTTCACTCGAGTACTACGCGGGGCAACTCGAGGCCAAGGCCCCGGAGGGAGTGACGGTTGAGGCAGAAATGACCAACTACAGCGACTGGCAAGAGAAGATGCGCCTCAATCTGGCGTCTGGCTCGGACTCCTACGACATCACTTACATCACGCCGCAGGACGTGGCCGAGTTCGCAGCCAATGGATGGCTCGAGCCGCTCGACGACTTTGTCGAGAAGTACCGCGACGAGTACGACTTCGACGACATTCCCGAATACTTGTGGGAGGCTTACTCCTACGAAGGGCACATCTACGGCATACCGAGCCACCAGTGGGCGATGATTCTGTTCTATCGAACCGACCTTTTCGACGAATCCGGCCTCGATGTGCCTGAGACGCTCGGCCAACTGGTCGATACCGCGAAAAGCATGACCGCGGACGGCCGGAGCGGGATCACTCTAACGCTGGCCGCGGCAGACATGCTCATGGTCACCTACCAATCGTTCCTAACCGCCACGGGCGGCTGGTTCTGGGACGACGCCTACAAACCTCAGTTCTCGTCCGAAGCTTCGTTGACGGCCATCGACTACATCATGGACCTTTACGAATACACCCCAGCGGACTCGAGCACCTACACCAACAACGAGGCCGTGGTGGCCATGGGGCAGGATTTGGCCACCATGGCGTTGCTTCAGACGACGCGCTCAAGCGCGATGGACGACCCAGAGCAGTCCATCGTGGTCGGCAAAGTCGGGTTCGCCAGCGCTCCGTCCCTGACCGTCGGCGGACCGTCAGCCGCGATCTGGAACACGGCTGGGTACTCAATCCCCAAAGACTCGGCCCAGGACAAGGAACTGATCTTCCGGACTATCGCTAACGCCACTGATAAGCAGTCGAGTGCCGGCGGCGTGGAGTCATCAATGCCGTGCCGGGAATCGGTGTTGACAGAGGACCTCCTCGATGGCCGCAGCGATTACGCGGCCGCGTGGAAGGCGATCCAGTCCGGCGCCACCTTGCGTCCCACCATTCCGGAATTTGGAGAGATCATGGAAATCTCGATGACGGCTCTATCGTCGGTCATCACGGGCCAGGCCGAGGCGCGAACGGCGATGGAACAGGTGGACAAGGAGGTTGAAGCGGTCTTGAAAGACGCCGGCTACTACAACTGACCATTCCCTCCGGCTCTCCTATGAATACTTGTGGCGGCCATTGTCCCCAAGCTCCTTGGGGGCAACGGCCGCCCAAAGAAGGCGAAACCACGTGAAACCAGCTAGGACCAGCAGGGGCGTTCTGAACCGAAACCGCTACCTCGGCTTCGCCGCTCCCAGCGTCATGGTCATGTTCGCAATCATGATCTTTCCGCTGGGGTACGCGGTCTACTACAGCCTATTTGCGTACAAACTCGGCCGAGAGCCGACGTTCGTTGGGCTTGGCAATTACGTCAACTTGCTGACGGATCGCGGTTTCATTGGCGCGGTTCGCTTCTCAATTGTGTTCACGCTCGTCACCATGATCGCCCAGGTGGTTCTGGGCATGGCTATCGCCCTTCTCATGGAGAACGTTGGCCGGAGCCGGAAACTCCTATCCATTCTCATATACCTTCCATACTTCATCTCCGCCACCGCGTCGGGAATCATCTTCCGGTGGATCTTCATGTCAGACTGGGGCCTGCTGTCGCAGGTCCTGAGCGTTTTTCACATTTCCTCCCCGTCATGGTTCGATGATCCCAACTGGGCCCAACTCGCAGTGGTCCTTGTTGAGATATGGCAGAACACACCATTCGCAGTCATCATCTTTTACGCCGGTCTGCAGGCAGTTTCAAGCGACCAAATGGAAGCCGCCGCGATCGACGGCGCTGGCGCTTGGCGCCGGCTGTGGCACGTGACCATACCAAATTTGCGACATCTCATAATCTTGGTGATCACCATTCGTTATATGGACGCCTTCCGGATCTACGACCGAATCGCTGTCATGACCGGAGGCGGCCCCGGAGACGCCACGGAGAGCGTGTCATTGTTCGCATACCGGACAGCCTTTACCAACCTCCACCTCGGGAAGGGCTGCGCAGCGGGTGTCCTGATTCTAATCATGCTGGCCATACCGGTCTCCGCGCTCCTCAAGCTCATGCGCAATGCGGAGGCGGATTAGCCGTGAATTCGGATCGACACAAACTGATGCGGCGCGCCAGCCTGGCCGGACTGATAGGCGTCGCGGCGATTTCCGTGATACCGTTCTACTACGTTTTCACCATCGCCTCGAAGACTCCCGCCGAAGCGTTCTCGGCATCTTTCCAGGTGTTCTATAAGATAACTTGGGACAATTTTCGCCAGCTTTGGGTAGACGACAACTTCCTCGACTACTTCGTGAATTCGATGATTGTCACCGCCGCCAGCATGATTGTTTCGGTGCCTCTCGCCACCCTGGCCGCTTACGGGTTGATCCGGCATGAGTCCCGATTCTCGAACAGGCTGCTGAATTCGATGCTGGCGTTGCGCATGTTTCCACCCATGCTGCTGCTCATCCCATACTTCTTGCTGGCCGACACGCTGCATCTGACCGACACCTACACCATCCTGGTCTTGATAATCGTGGCGTCCAATCAGCCTTTCGCCGTCTGGTTGATGCGCGGATTCTTGATCACACTGCCCAAAGAACTCGACGAGGCGGCCCGCATCGACGGGTGCGGCCTCATCAAGACCGTGACGCACGTCATCCTGCCGCTGTCTATGCCCGGGATCGGGACCGCCGCGATCTTCACGTTCTTGCTCAGCTACAACGAGTACTTGTTCGCCCTCGTGTTGACTGGCAAGAAGACCATGACGCTGACGGTGGCGGTTGGGAAGTACGCCGCCGAGGAACTGATCTATTGGTGCACAAACGCGGCCGGCGTCGTCAGCATCATCGCGCCTATTTGCGTGGTCATGGTGTTACTCCAGAAGTGGTTGGTCAAAGGCCTGACCGCAGGCGCGGTCAAGGGGTGATCCCGACGATGGCGCCCCAAATGAGATCGACGAGAGGAGTCAAGAAATGAACGGCCTCCACGCCATCCAGCTACGATGCGAAAACGCGGTCGAGCCGCTCGGCATCGACGTCGCCAGGCCGCGGTTCTCTTGGGTCATAGCCGGCGGGGACAGGGGCGCGCGACAACGCGCGTATCAGATCCGGGTGAGCGAGGCCGACGGCGATGGCCGGCTGATGTGGGATTCGGGACGCGTCGATTCCTCAGACACCCAAGCGAGCGAGTACGATGGCGCGCCGCTCGCCAGTTGCACACGGTACGTTTGGACTCTGGCCATTTGGGGCGACGCGGCTGAGACAGCCACACCCGTCCGCTCGACCTTCGAGACCGGTCTAATGCAGGCCGAGGGCTGGCCCGCCGAATGGATAAGAGGCAAGAACCTGTTCCGCGCGGAGTTTGAAACCGTCAAACCGATAGTCAGAGCCCGGATCTACATCAGCGGCCTCGGGTACCACGAATTGCGCGTCAACGGCCGTCGAGTTGGGAACAGCGTTTTAGACCCGGGCTGGACTGACTATGAACGAATCGTTCTCTACGCCGCTCATGACGTGACCGACCTGCTCAATCGCGGCGCCAACGCCATCGGCGTCATGCTCGGGAATGGCCGCTACAGCCCTTACGAGCACGTCCGGCAAAAGAACTGGCACCCGCTCAAGAAGTACGGCCCCTCACCCGTGCTGACCGTCCACGGCGTCATCTGGCACGATGACGGCTCCATGTCCACGCTGAACTCAGATTGTTCTTGGCGCACCGCGTCCGGGCCGATCGTGTCCGATGACATCTACGACGGCGAGACATACGACGCGCGCCTTGAGCGACCGGGATGGGATCGACCAGGCTTCGACGACTCTGGCTGGGCGAAGGCGACGCTGGTGGGCGAGCCTCTCGGCCGCCTCGTCTCGCAGGGAGCTTTGCCGCCGGTTCGAGTCATCAAGTCACTGACCGCCACCCGACTGACGACCCCGGCCCCGGCCACCTATCTTTACGATTTCGGCCAGAACTTCGCTGGTTGGCTGCGCCTGAAAGTCCGAGGACCGGCTGGCGCGGCGGTGCGCATAAGAACCGGCGAGCTCACCCATTCGGGCACGGGGATGATCAACACGAACACGAACCGGGGCGCGCTGTCGGAAGACACCTACATTTGCAGGGGCGAGGGCCTGGAAGAATTTGAGCCGCACTTCACCTATCACGGTTTCAGGTACGCCGAGTTGACGGGATTCCCGGGCACGCCAAGCTTGGACAGCCTCGAAGCTAAGGTGGTGCACAGCGCCGTCCAACCGATTGGCGGTTTCTCCTGTTCCGACCAGACCATCAACCAGATCCATCAGAATTACCTTTGGACTCAGGTCAGCAACCTGCACTCGATACCGACGGACTGCTGTCAACGCGACGAGCGGATGGGATGGATCGGCGACGCCTATCTGTCAGCCGAAGCGGCCATTTTCAACTTCGACATGGCGGCTTTCTACTCGAAGTTCCAACGCGACATTCGTCTGGCGCAATACGACAGCGGGAGCGTGTCGGGCGTCTGCCCTCCCTACTGGGAATGCAACCCCGTTGACCCAACCTATGCCGCGGCCTGTGTCGAATTCCCTTGGCTGGTCAGCCGCTATTACGGTGACCCACGGATCATCCAGGAGAACCTGGACGGAATGTGCGCATGGGTCGACTTCCTTGGAACGCAGGAAGGACCCGACGGCACGGTCGACTTCGGCCAGTTCGGCGACTGGTGCCCGCCAATGCATGCCTACCCAATAGAAACGCCAACGGCCATCACCGCCACGTGGTACTACTGCCACGACGCTCTACACCTCAGCGCCATGGCGCGGAGCGTCGGACGACTTGACCTGGCTGAGAAGTACCAGGCCGTGGCGGATCGAGTGGCAGCCAACTTCAACAGCAGGTTCCTTCAAACAGACAGGTACGCGTCTTCCAAGCTCTCAGACGCAGAATTGGCGGAGAGGCTCAAAACCTGGCTTCAGGCGCTCCCCGAGGAAGATCATGGCGAGGTCATGCGGCGTTACGCCACTCTGTACTCAGCTTCCAGCCAGACAGCTAACGCCCTACCACTGTGGCTCGGCATCGTGCCGCCCGCGAACGAGGCCGCAGTGGCGGCGACACTGGTCAACGACATTGAGAACACGCACGCGCGGCATTTGGCCGTGGGCGTCGTGGGCCTGAAGTTCGTATTGGATGTCTTGGAACGATACGGCCACATGGATCTGGCCCTAGACACACTCACCCAAAGCACCTACCCGTCCTTCGGCTACCAGATCCGCGAGGGAGCGACCACGCTGTGGGAGCGATGGGAGTATCTTGACAGCCCCAAAGTGTTCAATTCCCATAGCCACCCGTTCTCTGGCAGCGTGGACGCCTGGTTCTACAAGGCCCTCGCGGGTCTGCGATTGGCGGACCCGCGCTGCCCTTCCGGGATCGTCCTTCGCCCGGAACTGGCTCAGCGCCTGAGCTACGCGAGCGCCTCTGTCGAAACCCCTCGCGGGATCGTCTCTGTCGATTGGCGCAAGCACCGGCAGGCGTTTCACTACAAGGTTGTGGTGCCCGGAAACACCGAGGCATTGATTTACGTCCCCAGCAACGGATGGGGCACGGATGTGGTCGTCAGCGAGTCTGGAAGGGAGGTCTTCGCCGACGGCGCCGCAAACCCGACCCGAGGATTGGCCTTCATTCGAGCCGAGGAAAGCTTCATCGTCTTCTCAGCGGGTGGAGGTTGCTACCAGTTCGTTGTGCGACCGGACCACCGCAACGGGAGAAATCAAGAAGGGAGAAAGCAACGACAATGAACAGCCTGCTGAAGGGAAAGGTGGCGATAGTCACCGGCGCGGCACGGGGCATCGGTCGGGCCACAGCCCTCAAAGTGGCCAGTCATGGAGCCAGAGTCGCCTTGACGGACATCCGAGGCGACGAACTGGCAGACACAAGGGCTCGGATCGAGGCGTCCGGCGGCTCGGCCCGTCATTATCAAGCGGACCTGACTGACGACGCGGCCGTTTCCTGCCTGGTGGCACAGGTGCGCGATGAGTTTGGCACCATTGACGTGTTGGTCAACATAGCCGGCATATCGGTCGAGATGCCCTTGAACGAGATGCCGATGGATGTGTGGGACCGAATTGTGGACACAAACCTGCGCGCCGTCGCGCTCTTAACCAAGAACGTACTGCCAACAATGATCGAGCGGGGTAGTGGCAACATCTGTTCTATAGCTTCGGCGTCAGCCCTGCGCGGATTGCCTGGTAGCACGGCCTACTCTGCCGCCAAAGCTGGAGTGGTGGCGCTCACCCAGGCCCTCGGCGACGAAGTGCGATCCCACAACATTCGCGTCAATGTGATATGCCCTGGGCCAGTCGACACAGAGCTATTCCGGAAGTCGGCCAAACACGACTTCATCCTGGCCGCCGGAGGCGACGTCTTTCGACCCGAAACGATCGCCAACGCCGTCCTTTACCTCGTATCGCCGCTGTCGGAAGGCATGAGCAGCCAGGTGCTGACCATCCGGGGACTCAACCGCTGGTGACCCGGCGTGGCCGTCAGCGGCAATTCGACCATTCGCAACAAACAACAAACGAAATGAATCGCAAGGTGAGCCAATGATTCCCGCCAATAGCCGCAGGCTGGCCGGGGTAATCCCTGCCGTTTGCACCCCCATGCGTGACGACGGCCGGATAGACCACCACCTGTTGGAAAGACAGGCGGACTACCTAGTGACGGCCGGCGTCGATGGCTTGTTCGTCTGCGGAGGCACCGGTGAGGGCGCGTACCTAACGACCGACGAAAAGCGATCAGTGTTCGTCACGGTCGCCCAGGTGGCGGCCGGGCGGGTCGCGCTCTGCTTGGCGGCGATCAAGTCGAACACCCCGGCGGCAATCCGGGAGATCGAATCTCTGGCCAGCCTTGAGCCCGACTTCATCGTGTCCACCACGCCCTTCTACCACGGGGCCGACCAGTCGGTCATCATGTCACACTTCCGTGAGGTCGCGCGGGCGGCGCCGGCGCCGGTCATCGTGTACAACATCCCCTCTGCCACCCACAATCCCATTCGCATTGAGACACTCAGAGAGCTGATGTCACTCGACAACATCGCTGGGCTGAAGGACTCCTCGGGCGACTTCTGCCAGTTCTCACGTCTCCTGTTCGCCTGCGATAGAGACGGGTTCGCCTGTATCCAAGGCGAAGACTACCTATGCGGCCCGACCCTGCTTTGTGGCGGAGACGGCATGGTCACAGGGCTCGGAAACGCGCGCATCGAGCCTTATGTTCAAATGTTCAGCGCTTACAAGGCGGCAGACTATCAGAGGGTGAAATGGTGCCAGTCTCGAATCAACAACCTCTACCGAATCGTGTCCGGAGCCGGCTACGGCAACGGTAACGCCGCGATCAAGGCGGTCACAGAACTCTCCGGCCGGGGCTCCCGTTGGATGCGGCAGGCCGCGCTGACGCTTCCTGATGAAAAGATCAGCCAGATCGTCAAGGTCATGGCGGAATACGACGCGACCGCAGGGGAAGATTGATGTGATTGATACGGCTCATCGCAAGACCGTGCTGGTCACAGCGACGAACTACTCTCTCTATTGCGCCGAGGGCAAGGCGCGCCTGCAGGACAGCGGCGTGACCGTGCTTGAGAACCCCCACGGGCGCCCCTTCACCCACGACGAGCTGATTTGCCGCGTCCCCCAGATTGATGGCGCGATTGTCGGCGTGGACACCTGGGACGCGTCGGTGTTGGCAAGGGCACAGCGGCTGCGGATCCTGGCCCGGTTTGGCGTTGGCGTCGACAACATCGACCTCGCGGCCGCGCGGCGCCGAGGCATGGTCGTGACCAATGCCCGCGGGCTCAACTCCCGCTCAGTGGCGGAACTGACGCTGGCTCTCATGCTTGCATGCCTCCGGAACCTCCCGACGCTCGAGACATTGATACGCAGGGGCGAATGGTCCCGGCTGATGGGGCGCGACCTTGGCGGAATGGCGGTCGGCTTGGTTGGCTTCGGAGGAATCGGGCAGCGAGTCGCCGCCATGTTGCGAGGCTTTGAAACACGGACACAAGCTTTCGATCCATTCCCGAATCGGGAACAAGCCGCGGGTCTCGGGGTGAGCCTGGTCTCATTCGCCAATCTGCTGGCGACATCCGACATCATAAGCTTGCATCTGCCCAGCATCGCTAGCACACGCCATCTCTTTGGGGAGTCCGCGTTCGCCGCCATGCGCCCAGGCTCCTACTTCGTGAACACAGCGCGGGGAGCGCTAGTGGATGAAGCGGCGCTGGTTCGCGCCCTCAACAGCGGCCACCTTGCCGGCGCCGCGCTAGACGTGTTTGAACACGAACCCATCGCGCGGGACGACCCGATCCTGGCCTGCCCGAATCTGATACTGACGCCTCACACCGCAGCCGAAACCCACGAGACTTACCAAAAAGTCGGCCTCGAGACGGCAGCCGCCGTCATTGACTTCTTCGCTGGTCGCACGCCGAAGAATCAGGTCAACTGATGGGACGGCCCGCGCCATCGGCACATCCTCGGCCCACGCGGAGCCCGGTCCACGACTGTACCCTGGACCCGCACGCCTTCGCAGATCACGTCGACAAGGAGGGGTGGTCGTGGAAGACCCAAAGGTGAAGTCGCTTTCCAAGGCGATGAAGGTGCTCGAGTGCTTCATAGCCGACCGCCGCGACTTAGGCGTCACCCAGATCAGTCAAACCCTAGGCATCGGGAAAAGTTCCGTCAGCAACATCGCGTCGACCTTCCGCGAGCTGGGCTACCTTGAGCAGGACACGCATTCTGGAAGATACCGCCTCGGTCTGAAACTTCTAGAGTTCTCCTACTTGATCAACGAGCAGCTAGGATACCAGAAGCTTTTTCACGACATAATGTTGAATCTCTCAACGCAGTTCGACGCCATTACCTATTTCGCAATATGCCGCGAACGGCAGGTGTTTTACTTGTGCAATGTCCACCCACCAGTCGCGGCATACACGTTTCCGTATCGATCCATCATGGGCGAAAAAGCACCACTTCACTGCACGTCCGTCGGTAAGGCGATGCTGCCTTATCTGCCCCCCGAGGAACTAGACGCGGTGCTTTCCGCCGAAAGGGCCGCCTACACACAAAACACAATCACAGACGCGGCCGCGCTGCGCGACGAAATCGCCACCACGAAAGCCCGCGGCTACGCGATCGATCAAGAGGAGCACGAGTACGGAGTCTTTTGCATCGGCGTCCCTGTCCTGGAGTCAGACGGCTCGCTTATTGGAGGATTGTCGATATCGTCGCCAAATCTGGACTTGGCCGACGGCGAGCGGACAGAGTATGTGCGTGCGCTCAAGAGCGCGGCACGCAGTATGCGTGACCGCATCCCGGGGCAGTTGTCGGTATAGAGGTGGCCAACCCGGCTCGCCGGGCGGTTAGCAGTTCCAGTTGACGCGGGTGGGGTTGGGCTCGTTTGGGACGGCGACCGCTTGGAGCGACGCCACAAGGCGCGCGCCTTCCTGGGCGGCGATGGCGTCGTAGGCGCCATCCGTCTCTTGGATCCCCAAGGTCGCATAGGCGACGGCCGCGGCGCCATAGAAGGCCAGCCCAAGGGCGTGGGTTGGTGTGTGAATGGCTGACGCCCCCTGGGCCACCGCCCTCGCCGCAGCTTGCGCGACCGGGTCGCCATCGGCCTGCCGAGCCGCCTCGTGGCAGCCCAAGATGTCGCGCTTCGCCTCCGGCAACTTGGCCTCCCCGGCCAGCCACCGCCTAGCCGCGGCGAGCGCGGCGGCGGGGCGAGCGTCGCCGGGGCAGACGGCATCGTACAAAGGCAGGTAGTGTTCCTCCGCGTAAGTCACCGCCCAGGCCGCCACGGTGGCTTTGGACTGCGTCTCCACGAGCCGCATGATGGCGACTATGTGCGGCGACTCGACGCTGCCGAGGGTCTTGCGCAAGCTCTTGGGCATCTTTGGCCTCCCGCTCCTTCCTTGGCCGGTGGCCACGCGATCAACTGTAGGCTAGACGGGCTGCGCCAGTAGCTCAGTGGATAGAGCACCGCTCTCCTAAAGCGGGTGTCGGAGGTTCGAGTCCTCTCTGGCGCACCAAAGTGGAACAGTTCAAACCTGGCGCGACATCTGCTTCAGAGCTGAATGGGCGTGGTGCCGCCTCGGGCAGTTCCCCTGCTTCCCGTCGCCACCCCCTTGCACGGTGCCCTGGGGTCAGGCCTATGTTGCGCCCATGCTTGAGAACCCGGCCGCTGGGGCCGACTACCCGGAACGGCAGGACCTTAGATCATGTACAATGGACACACATTGGACTCAGAATTGGGGGTTACGGTGGCTCAGGCATCGCAGACGGAGACGGAGACGGAGCGAGTCAACTTCCGCGCTAACAGGGCGCACAAGCGTGAGGCCGAGCGGGTGCTGCGAGCCATGGGGCTCAACCTGTCGGACGGGATGAACATGTTTCTCGCCCGTGTCTCGGCCGAACATCGCATCCCGTTCCCGCTAGCCATGACTCCCGCAGAGGTGTTGGGGCCCGAGGCGGCGCAGTTGGGCGAGTCGGTGACCGCTTCGATCCGCGAAGCTGTCGCGCGCAGCATCTCCGAAGGGGCGCCCATCGCCCGTTATGACCGCGCCCGCGCCCAGGCCTACATCGAGAGCGCCGACGGGCGCAGGGAATACCTTGACGCGTAGACCCCGATTGCAGGTGTTCGCGGGCCCGAATGGCTCCGGCAAGACGACGGCGGCAAGAGCCACCGCAGTTGTCGGCGCGTACATCAACGCCGATGACGTCCAGGCTGAATCCGGCTGCTCAGACATCGAGGCCGCCCAACAGGCCGAGGCCGTGCGCGAAACGCTCTTTCGCGCGCGCCAGGATTTCACGTTCGAGACCGTCCTCTCAACGGATCGCAACCTCGGCCTGCTCCGGCGCGCGAAAGCCGCCGGTTATGAGATCATCTCCGTTTTCGTGCTCACCGCCGACCCGTCCATCAACGTCGCGCGGGTGCGCGCACGCGTTGCCTCCGGGGGCCACGACGTGCCAGAGGACAAGATCCGCTCACGCTACACGCGGAGCCT
>JAITJZ010000019.1 GCA_031278655.1 Bifidobacteriaceae bacterium | reverse complement strand
ACTACAGGGAGTAAACCCCCACCCGCGGTGCCCATCAGCTGGCCGCAGCCCACGGTAGCTCCCCCGGGCGGGGGGGGAGCACCCGTTGTTGGACATGCTGGTCAAAGACAGGGAGGGATCATCCCCGCGCTGGCGGGGAGCACGTCGAGGACGTGGGCGACGAGGAGGCAGTCTGGGGAACATCCCCGCGCTGGCGGGCAGCACCCCCGCCACCACCGCCCCCCACCATCAGGGCTGGGATCATCCCCGCGCTGGCGGGGAGCACTCTAGCGCGTCTCCGGTCATCCCCGTGCGCGTGGGATCATCCCCGCGCTGGCGGGGAGCACCGGCGGGCGGGTCTGGCGGGAGCCGGACCCGCGGGATCATCCCCGCGCTGGCGGGGAGCACGTTCCCCACGTCGCCACCGGGGCGGCGCGACCGGGATCATCCCCGCGCTGGCGGGGAGCACAGCATGTCGGCGGGGTTCGTCTGGTACGCCTGGGGATCATCCCCGCGCTGGCGGGGAGCACGACCCGCCGAAGGTTTTGGAGGTGTCTTGGGCGGGATCATCCCCGCGCTGGCGGGGAGCACCAGGACCCGTCCCAGGTGGGGTTGGAGTTGGGGGGATCATCCCCGCGCTGGCGGGGAGCACCCCGGCACGGCCGCCGGGGTCACCAGCGGCCGGGGATCATCCCCGCGCTGGCGGGGAGCACGTACCCCCACATCGACATCAGGTCGCCGAGGGGGGATCATCCCCGCGCTGGCGGGGAGAACGGCGACATCGGTGACGGGGTTGCCGTTGCGGTACGGATCATCCCCGCGCTGGCGGGGAGCACGAGATTGAGCAGTACTCGGACCAGCTGGAAGTGGGATCATCCCCGCGCTGGCGGGGAGCACCTGTTCCACTGGCTCGCGGACATGCGGATGCCGGGATCATCCCCGCGCTGGCGGGGAGCACTACCCCTCGACTGACTCGCCGGCCTCGACCAGCGGATCATCCCCGCGCTGGCGGGGAGCACACTTGCTTAGCTGGGCATTTATGTTACCCCGTTCCTCGGACGGTACGGAACTGTCGGGCTCGGGCCGGGCGCGAGGGCTGGAGGCGCAGCGTCCGCGGTGGCGATCTGTCAGCACGTGAGGGCGATCCGGACGGCGGCCGCTCTCAGGCCCTGGCGGTGGCGGGGCGAGCGGGGCGAGCCCGGTCAGGGCGCAGGGGCAGGGTGTAGCTTGTAGTCACCGGATCGCATTTGTGGTTCCGACGCTGGCTTCGGCTCACGCGAGGTGAGCATGATCCTTAGTTCATGGGAGACGCCGAGTGCTCCCCACCGGGCGTGGGGATGTTGGCAGGCACCCCTGCACGGCGGAAGACCTATAAAATTAGTTAATGGGAAACTATTGCCAAACCCGAAGGGGCCTGCCACAATCAACCTATGCCTTTCCCCCAGGGCGCCAATGCCAGACCAAGCGGCGCGCTGAGCGTAGCCGCTCGGGCGTTGTGGGCCAAGACCTACGTCACTGACCGGGACGCCATCGGACAATTGCACCGGCATATGACGGACAGCGCCGAGGTCGCCGCGATCATCTGGCGCGAATGGCTGCCGATGGCGATCAAGAAGGCGGTGGCGGAAGCCGCCGGCGGCGAGGAGTCAGGTGAAACCCTCGTCGCCTGGTTGGGCGGCCTGCACGACATCGGAAAGGCCACCCCGGGCTTCCAAATCAAAGTCGAGCGCTTCGCGGCCCGGGTCCACGAGGCCGGATTGCCCATGCCGCGATCAGAACCGAGCCCGCGGCTGTTTCACTCGACGGCGAGCCACATCATCTTCGAGGACGCCCTAGCGGAAGGCGCTTGGAGCAAGACCCCGAACCGGGCGCGGCTGGCCGCAGTTCTGGGCGGTCATCATGGCGCGCCGCCCGATCCGGCCCAGGTGCTGCATCTGATGCGTTCGGATCGGACGGTCTCTGGGCTGGGCGACGGGCCGTGGCGCCAAGTCCAGAAAGAACTGTTCGACTATGTGACCGCGTACTCGGGGGCGAGCGCCTTTCTGGACCTGTGGGCTGGCCGGACCTTCCCTGCGGCCGCAGTTCCGTTGCTCACCGGCGTGGTGATAGTGGCCGATTGGATCGCGTCCAACGCCGAGTTGTTTCCCCCTAACGACCTCCGCGAGTCGGCTGAGCGCGCTGAGGCCGCCTGGGCGGAATTGGGACTGCCGCCGCCGTGGCGGTCGGTGAACGGCCCTGGCACCGCCGAAGACGGACTGCGAACTCGTTTCGGGTTCGAGCCGGGCTGCGCCGCACGGCCGGTTCAGCGCGCCGCGCTTCAAATCGCACACGATATGAACGGGCCCGGCATCATGATCGTGGAGGCGGCCATGGGCGCGGGCAAGACCGAGGCGGCGCTGCTGGCGGCCGAGGTCTTGGCCGCCAAAGCCGGCAGCGGCGGCGTCGGTTTCATGCTGCCGACCCAGGCGACTTCCAACGCCATGTTCTCGCGGGTCCACAACTGGGGTGAGGGCATGTTCCGCGCGACCGGGACGGTTGACGCCCAGTCCTTCTTCTTGGCCCACGGCAAGGCCGAATTCAACGACGAATTCCGCTCCCTGATCCGCTGGCGCGAGTCTTCGATGGGCGACGAGGACGCGGCAGCCGACCTGGCGGTGGCCCATAACTGGCTGATGGGCCGGAAGAAGGGGCTATTGGCGGATTTCGTGGTCGGGACCGTCGATCAGATCTTGATGATGGCGCTCAAAGCCCGCCACCTGGCCCTGAGGCATCTCGCCTTCGCCGGGAAGGTGGTGGTCATCGATGAGGCCCACGCCTACGACGTCTACATGAACGTCTACCTGGACCGCGCTCTCTACTGGCTCGGGGTCTACGGCACGCCAGTGATCGTCCTGTCGGCCACCTTGCCGTCGGCGCGCCGGACCGAACTGATCGCGGCCTATCGGCAGGGTCTGGGGGTCCGCCGGCCGCCCGCAGATTCGCCGTCGGATTCGCCCGCCGGTTCGGCGCCGCCGAGCGAGCAGCCGCCGCCGGCCAGTTATCCAGTGGTGACGGCCGGGATGTCCGATGCCGTGCGGCAAGTGGCGCCGACCGGCGGCTCTCGCTCGGCCAGCGTTGAGTTACGCGCCGTAGAAGACGACCTCGAGACGCTGCTCGGCGCTGTCCGGTCGGCTTTGACCGAAGGCGGCTGTGTTGGGATCGTCCGCAACACGGTTGGGCGCGCCCAAGAGGCGGCCGGGCTGCTGCGCGATTCGCTTGACGTCGAAGTCATGCTGGTTCACTCCCGCATGATCGCAACCGATCGGGCTCGTGTCGAAGCCAGCCTCATGTCCCGCCTGGGGCCGGACGGGGCGCTCCGCCCGCGGTCATTGGTGGTGGTGGGGACCCAGGTCTTGGAGCAATCATTGGACCTCGACTTCGACCTGTTGATAACGGACTTGGCTCCGATCGATCTGTTGCTTCAGCGCATCGGGCGGTTGCATCGCCACCGCCGGGGGCCGGGCGAGTCGGATCGGCCGGCGCCCCTGCGCCGGCCGCTGTGCCTGATCACAGGCGTGCGAGAGTGGATGAGCCTTCCGCCGGCGCCCGACGAGTCCGTGAACTGGATCTATGGCGCGCCTGGCCCCGGCGCCAAAAACCGCCGCACGGCATCGTCGGCTGTGATGCGGACCTTGGCGGCGTTGGCGCCCCTGCCCCGCGCCGGGCGCGGCTTCCTCGACTTGCCGTCTGACATCCCGCGTCTGGTCGAGGCGGTCTACGGCCGGGGCGGTGACATCCCCGATGGCTGGGAAGACGCGGTGCTCGCCGCCGACGCGGCCAGCGACCGCGCCCGCCAGGACAAGGCTGACCGCGCTCGCGCCTTCTTGCTCGACACCGCGCCCCGCCGGGCCAGCGGCTTCTTGGGCTGGGTGACGGGCGGCTCCAAAGACCGCCCAATGGACCCGCGCCACGCCGATGACAGCGTCGAGGGCCTGAATCAGGTCCGCGACAGCGAGGATTCTGTCGAAGTGGTCGTTGTTCAACTGTCCGGCGGCGTCATCCGGACGTTGCCGTGGGTTTCGCTGTCAGACGTGGCTGAGACAGTTGATCCCATGACGAGAGGCGTCGAGATTCCGACTGTGGCGGAGCCGCCATCCGAGCTGGCGCGGGCGGTGGCGCGTTGCAGCGTCACACTGCCGGGAAGCCTGAGCAATCTCAGATCGATCGAGCACCTGGAGTCGAACTGCTTCCCGGGTTGGCAGAAGTCGCGTTGGCTGGCGGGACGTCTGCCGCTGGTGCTTGACGAGTCAATGCGGGCTGAAATCGCGGGCAGGCAGGTCGAATACCACCCGTATTTCGGCTTGCGCGTCCACCGGAACAAGACCAAAGGGGTAAACGAGAATGGGTTATGAGCCGTCTTTCGACCTTATTGACGAGCCTTGGTTGGCGGTCCTCGACCATGGGGCCCAGCGCAAGGAGGTGTCGCTGCGCGAGCTCTTCGCGGGCGCCCAGGCCGCGCGGCAACTGGCTGGCGAATTGCCGACCCAGAACTTCGCCGTTCTGCGCCTGCTGATAGCGATACTGCAGCGGTCTGTGTTCCAGGCCAGGGCCGACGACGACCCGATCGATGTCTGGAGCGATCTTTGGGAGGCTGATCGCCTGCCGCTGGACCTGATCGACGCCTACCTGGAGCGGCACCGCCAAAGGTTCGACCTGCTGCATCCAGTGACGCCGTTCTTTCAGGTCGCGGGCTTGACGACGGCCAAGGGGCCGCCGGGGCCGGTGAAGAAATTGGTGGCCGATGTGCCTGACGGCCACCAGTTCTTCAGCTCCCGCAGCGGGCTGGAAGCGACCAGGCTGGCTTTTGGCGAGGCCGCGCGCTGGCTGGTGCACTTGCAGGCGTTCGACACCGCTGGCATCAAGAGCGGGGTCCTTGGCGACCCAACCGTCAAAGGGGGCAAGAGCTACCCGATCGGCACTGGTTGGGCCGGGAAGCTGGGCGGCGTCTACGCCGAAGGCGCCGATCTGCGCCAAACCCTGTTGCTCAACCTTGTGCTCGACACCGGCGCTTGGCGCCGCAACCCGCCCGATCTGCCGCTATGGGAACTGGAACCGCAAGGGGCCGACCCGACCGCGCCCCGGCCGGCCCCGGTGGGCCCGGCCGGTCTTTACACGTGGGCAGCCAGGGCGGTGCGACTCATCCCGGACGACGGCGGAGTTGTCGGCGCGGTGCTGACCAACGGGGCGCGCCTCGACCAGCCCAACCGCCACCAGCTCGAGCCGATGAGCGCTTGGCGGCGGAGCGCCAACCAGGAGCGCCGCCTGCGGCTGGAGACCGTGTTCATGCCACTGGCGCACGTTCCGGAGAGGGCGCTGTGGCGCGGGTTGCAGGCGATGCTGCCCGAGGCGCAGACCGCCTCGACGCCCAGCCTGCAGGCGCCGCTGGTCGTGAATTGGATCGCCGGCTTGGTCCTCGAGGGGGTGCTGCCCGCAGACTATCCGGTGGGGCTCAGCGCCGCCGCTTTGGTCTACGGTTCGAATAATTCGGTCGTCAGCGGCTCGGTCGACGATTCGATCTTGATCCACGCGGCGCTGCTCGATCCCGACAGGCCAGCCTTGCGCGAACTGGCTGTGGACGCCGTCGGCGCCGCTGACGCGGCTGTCTCCAGCCTTGGGCGGTTGGCCACCAACATCGACCTCGCAGGTGGCAGCCGGGACAGCCACGCGGACCAGGCCGCACGGGCACAGGCCTATTTCAGGCTGGATGGGCCGTTCAGAATATGGCTTTCCCGGATCGGCGCCGGCACGCCGCTGGCCGAGGCCAAAGCCGAATGGGAAACCACCGTCGCCACCACCCTGATCCGAATCGCGCAGGAACTCGAATGGGAAGCCGCGCCGCGGGCTTTTCAAGGCAGCGAGGTCAAACGCGGACAGGGCGGCTCATCTTGGATGACCTTGGGGAAGGCAATGGCGCTGTTCCATCACGGCTTGGCCAGGTCTCTCCCGAATCGGAAACAGGCGGGCGCCGCGACAGGCGAGCCCGTCACAATCGAAGGAGGCAAGGATGACTGAGGAACATTCACCGGCGCTTGTCCGTCTCAGCGCCCGGGAGCGCCGTCGGCGCCTGATCGGATTTGTGAGCCGGAAGGTGGACTGGTTGTGGTCGCTGCCGCAATCGGATCGCCGGGCGGCTCTCGCCAACCTGCGGCGCGCCCTCAGCCAGCCCCCCGGCGACTCGCCGGCCACCTGGGAGGTCGAATTCGGAGGCATGCCGCCGGGGCTCGCCGGTTGGGGGGATAGCCCCAGCCAGGCCGAGGCCGCTGTGCATGGGGCGCTGACCTTGTACGCAACGCACCAGCAGAGCCATAACGACGTCAGCGTTCACCAGCCAAAGGTGTCGCTGGGCGCGGCGGTGGCCCGGCTGGCGGCCCGCGACCGGGCAGTGGACAGTCCCGCAGACAGACCGCCCGACCGTTTTGCCGCCCTGGTGACCGCTGACACCTTGTCGGAGCAACTGCACCACGCGCGCGGACTGATCCAACAACTTCGTTCCTCCGAGCCGCTCATCCGCTTGGACTATGGGTTGCTGGCCGCCGACCTCGACGCCTTGCAGCGTCCTTCGACGGCTCATGGGGTCCGAGTGCGATGGGCCCGTGACTTCGCCCACGACTCGTGGGCGAGTAAAGCAGATGACAAACAATCCACGAACCAAACCACTGATGGAGGCCAAACCGATGTCTAGTCCGAACTTGTACCTCGATGTTCACATTCTTCAGAGCTTGCCGCCGAGCAACATCAACCGGGATGACACCGGCAGCCCCAAGTCTGCGGTTTACGGAGGCAGGCGGCGGGCCCGGGTCTCGAGCCAGGCCTGGAAGGCCGTCACACGCAAGGCCTTCAAGGATCTGATTGACCGCAGCCGAATTGGCGAGAGGACACTCAAAGCGGCTGATCTGATCGCGGAGTGCATCACCGCGCAAGCCCAGGAGTTGTCCGCGGACGCCTCCGTGCTGGCCTCCGATGTTCTTGCAGAGTCCGGAATCAAGGTCAGCGACGCCACCGCGGACCAAGCTGGCCAGACCTCCTACCTGTTGTTCATCAGCCAAGGCCAGGCTGACAAGTTGGCCGCGCTGGCGATCGAGGCCCGGCGCACGGGCGAAAAGCTGAACAAGAGGGACGTCAAGCATGTGTTGTCCCAAGACCAAGGCGTTGATGTGGCGCTGTTCGGGCGAATGGTGGCGGAGGCGCCGGACCTCAATGTCGACGCGGCGGCGCAGGTGGCGCACGCCATCAGCGTGCACGCGGTCGAGCCTGAATTCGACTATTTCACGGCCATGGACGACCGCCAGGCCGAGGACACCGCCGGCGCCGGGATGATCGGCACCGTTGAATTCAACTCGTCGCTCCTTTACCGCTACGCCAATGTCAACTTGCCGCTCCTGGCCGAGCAGCTGGGCTCCTGGGCTTTCGCGGCCGAGGCGGCGCGGGCGTTCATCCAGGCCTTCGTCACATCAATGCCGACCGGCAAACAGAACACTTTCGCCAACCGCACGCTCCCGGCGGCGGTGGTGGTCCAGCTTCGGGAGGGACAGCCGGTCAATCTGGTCGAAGCCTTTGAGACGCCGGTCCAGCCGGGCGATGAGGGCGGCTATCTGGCGGGCGCTTGCCAAGCCCTCAGGCAGAAAGCCGATCAGGTCGAGGCGGCCTACGGGTTGAGCGCCGAGCGGACCCTGTTGCTGCGGCTCGGGCCGAGCACTGAAGCGCTGGCTGGTTTGGGCGAGGAGCTGACGCTGGCGGAACTGGCAGACCAAGTGGCCGTCGAGGTCGCGCGGCGAGACCAGCCATGAGCACTCTGCTTCTGAAGCTGGCCGGTCCCATGCAGTCCTGGGGTGCTTCGAGCAAGTTCACCGAGCGGCAAACCCGGCCTGAGCCCACCAAGAGCGGGGTGATCGGTCTCTTGGCCGCCGCCCAAGGGCGCCGGCGCACCGACCCGATCGAGGACCTGGCCGCCATCTGGTTCGGTGTGCGCATGGACCAGCCGGGCAGTCTCCTGCGCGACTTCCACACCGCTCACAATTCTGAAGGCGCCGCCATGCCGCTCTCCGTGCGTTACTACCTGATGGACGCGGTCTTCCTGGTCGGGATTGAGACAAACGCGGCCTTGGCCGAGAGTCTGGCTGAGACCTTGAGGCGACCGGCCTTCCCGGCGTTCCTTGGGAGACGCTCCTGCCCGCCGGCATCGCCGCTGGTGGTCGGGTTGTTTCCGGATCGGGGGCTGTCCGAGGCTCTGCGCGCGGCGCCGTGGCAGGCGTCGGAGTGGTACAGGCGCCGGGCGAGAGGCGCCCCGGTCCAGCGCCTCGAATTGGCGCGGGACCGTTTGCCTGACGATCCGCCCGGGATGCCGACAGAGTTGGTTCAAGACGTGCCCGTCAGCTTTTCTCCGGTGCGGCGTCAATACGGTTGGCGCGCGGTTGTGCGCGAGCCGGACGTGGCGGTCAGCAACGATCTCTACAGCGGGCCGGAGGCGCCGGCGCCAGACGCGGGCGCCCATGATCCCTTCGCGGTGTTGGAAGGTGGACGGTGATGTACCTGACTCGTTTCGCTTTCAACCGCCAACGGCGCGGCGCGCGCGAATTGCTGGCGTCCCCCTACAAGATGCACGCCGCCGTCGAAAGCTGTTTCCCGCCGCCGGGAATGCCGACCGGCGCGGGAAAGCCGGCCGGCGCGCCGGACGACCCCCGGGTGCTGTGGCGCGTGGATTTCAACCCATCCAGCACCCTGCTGTATCTGGTCAGCCCCGCCCTGCCCGATCTCACCCACCTGGTTGAACAGGCCGGTTGGCCCGCGGCCGGCCAGGGCTGGGAAACCCGCGATTACTCGCGGCTGCTCGACGGCCTCCAAGTTGGGCAGACCTGGGCTTTCCGGTTGACGGCCAATCCCGTGCGCCGGGTTCGCCTGGATTACCTGGCCCCTTCGGGGCAACCGGGACCGGGCGCCCTGGTGGGCAAGCGTGTTGGGCACGTCACCGTTGGGCGGCAGACTGATTGGTTGGTGACCAGGGCTTCCAAGTTAGGTTTCGCGCTGCCGTTGTCCGAGGGCCTGCCGCAGTTGGCTGTCACGTCGCGCCAGAAGCGGCAGTTCGCCCACGGCCCGCGCGGGCGGGTCACCATCACGATGGCCACCTTTGACGGCGTCTTGACCGTCGAGGATCCGGCGGCTCTGCGCCGGGCGTTGGTCGGCGGCATCGGTCCGGGCAAGGCCTTCGGATGCGGGCTGATGACGCTGGCCCGGGTCCCAGGCTGACACCATCGTGGCTGGTCAACCCGGAGCGCCGCCCCCTGACCTGCAAGACTTGGTTCGGGCCGAGGACCGCCTCTCCTTCATCTATGTCGAACGCTGCTTCGTCCACCGCGAAGCCAACGCTGTGACGGCGCGAGATGAGCGTGGGACGGTTCACATCCCGGCCGCCAGCCTCGGGGCGCTTATCCTTGGGCCTGGCGCGACCGTCAGCCACCAGGCAATGACGCTCCTGGCGGAGAGCGGCTCGACCGCGGTCTGGGCCGGTGAGCGGGGCGTCCGCTACTACGCCCACGGCCGGTCGCTGAGCAACAGCTCTCGGCTGCTCGAAGCCCAGGCCCGGATCGTCTCGAACAAGAACGAGCGCATGCGCGTGGCGCGCGACATGTATGGTCTGCGGTTCCCCGGTGAGGACGTCTCCAGTCTGACCATGCATCAACTGAGAGGCAGGGAAGGGGCGCGCGTGCGCGCCGTCTACCGCCGGGCCTCCCAGGAGTCCGGCGTCGCCTGGAACGGCCGGGTCTATGACCCCAGCGATTTCGACGCGGCCGATTCGGTCAACAAAGCATTGTCATCGGCCGCCGCCTGCCTCTACGGCGTGGCCCATGCCGTGATCGTGGCGTTGGGCTGCTCACCGGGTCTGGGTGTGGTGCACACCGGGCACAGCCGGTCATTCGTTTTCGACATCGCCGATTTGTACAAAGCTGAGGTGGCGATTCCGGTGGCCTTCGCGGTGGCCGCCGGGGAGCCCGCTGACGTGGGCGCGGCCACGCGCCGCGCCGTGCGCGACGCCATTCGAGATGGGCTCATCATGACCCGGATTTCGAGGGACATCAAGAAGCTTCTGTTGGGGCCGCAGGATCATGACGAGGCCGCCCGGACCGACAGCTTCGACGTGGTCGAACTCTGGGACCGCCGCCTCGGGACGGTGCCCGCGGGCGTGTCATACCGCGAGCAAGCGACCGGATCCTGATGCTGGTCTTGGTCCTGACCGCCTGCCCCGAAGGGCTGCGGGGACTGCTCACCAGGTGGCTGCTTGAGATCAGCCCCGGAGTCTTCGTCGGGTCTGTGACCAAGCGGGTCCGCGAGATGCTCTGGGAGTACGTGCGCGGGATGGCCAAGAGCGGGCGGGCGATCCTTGTGCACAGCGCCCGAAACGAACAGGGGCTTGAGTTCAAGGTGCACCACCACGATTGGCGCCCGACTGACTTCGACGGCGTCGCGCTGATGCTGCGGCCTGACCCGGGCGGGGCCGGGCCGGGCGGGGCCGGGCAGGACGGCGCTGGGGGGCCGCAGGCCAAAGGTTGGAGCAGCGCCAGCCGGTACAGGCGGGGGCGGCGCCGGTCAGCGCGGGTAGTTGAAGTAGATCAGGGCCAGGCCGACTGCGAAGATCGGCAGTCCGAGGACCACCAACGGCAGCACCGGCCCGTTCCACGGCCGCAGGTTGGCGATGGCCCGCACGCGGAAGACGGCCCCCGCGATGGCCAAGAACAGCACTCCGACGCCCAGCACCACCAATGATGCGTTGAACACTTGACAACCTTCTTTCAGTTCGAGATTGGGACGGCACGTCGAGTCGGCGTCGCCCGGTTTGGGAGACGACCGCCGCCGATGCCGTCGTGACGGTCGGCAACATTAGCGTCGCCTCCCAGCGGGGCGGCTGGCGCCCGGGGGCGCCCGGTCTCATCCGAAAGATGGAGATTTTGCCGGCCCCGGCCCGCGCGCGCCGGGGTCATGTCGGCAGGTCGCCGATCATGTTGAGAATCTGGAGCACCAAGACGCCCGCCGAGGTCGCCAGCACCAGCACGAACGCGGCCCAGCCCCACAGCACCCGGTAGGAGGGCGCGATCAGGCCGAGTTCTCGCGGCCCGCGCGAGCGGACGCGCCACAGGGCCATGCCGGGGAACAGCATCGACGTGACGATGCAAAAGATGGAGGCGACGCCGAGGAGCGGCACAAAACCATTGGGATAGAACACGACCACAGCGAACGGCGGCAGGAAGGCGATGGCGGCCAGCATCAGGCGGCGGGAAACGCCCTGGGGACGCCATCGGAACAGACCTTTGACGCTGCCGCCCAAGATGTCGACCAGCGACAGCCCGGCCGTCATGTATGAGGTCAACAGGACCACGGTGGCGAAGACGTAGAACAGGTTCGGCACCACCGGGGAGCCGATCACAGGCGCGATCTGGGCCAGGAACGACCCCATCGAGCCGCCTTCGGCCTGGGCGGCGGCGAAACTGTGCGGCCCGGTCCGGGGCAGCGCCCCGAGTGAGACGAATATCCAGGCCAGGTACGCCAGCAGCGGAATCACACCACCAACGATGAATATCTGGCGCAAGGCGCGGGCGTGCCCCGGCCCCACATACTTGACGACGGTCGGGATCGATGTGTGGAACCCGAACGAGGTCATGAACACGGGCACCGCCGCCCACATGAAAACCCACTGCGATGGGTTCTCGGCCAGGTAGCTGGCCCGCACCGACGGCTCGACCGAGGCCACCAGCAGGGCCAGGATGACCAGGTTCAGGGTGAAGAACACCTTCGCGGCGCCGGCCACCACGTTGGCGCCCGCGACCACGGCCAGGCCGACTATGGCGGTGTAAGCCGCCGCCATCGCCCAAGACGGCGCGCTGACGCCCAGATACTGTTTCAGGTCGAAGCCCCAGACGGAGGCGGCCGCCGAGATGTAGGAGGCGGACAGGGTGAACAACAGCAAGAGGGTGACGGTGTTGATCGCCAGCGCCCCCTTCTCGCCGAACAGGGTGCGGGCGATCCCTTGGAACTCGGTGAACCGCGGGAAGGCCAGGCAGACCTCGAGCATCATCAGGCCCGTGTAAGTCAGCAACGCCCAAAGGGCGATCATCGCCACAGCCGCGAAGCCGAAGCCCATGTCCGCGGAGATCAGGGGCAGGGCCAGCAAGCCCGCCCCGAGCATGGTCCCAGCCACCAGGATGGTGGCGCCGAAGGCCCGGCCGAAGCCGAGCCGGCCACCCGTCCCCCCGCCGGCCGGCCCTCCGCCCGGCGGACCCCCGCTGGGACCCCCGCCCGGCCCCCCGCCCGGCTCCCCGCCCGTCCCCCCGGGCGGCGGCCCCCCGCCCGGCCCCCCGCCCGGCGCGTCGGCGCGGGGAGGGGCGGCGGCCCGGCTGGTCATTGTCCGGGAGGGGCGGCGGCGGGCGTGGCGACGGCGGGCGGGGCGACGGCATCGGACGTGGTTTGGCGCAACAACTCGCCGCGCGCGATCTGGGTCAAGTCGGCCTGCCAGATCGACAGCAGTTCCTGCCAGTACTGCTCCAGCCGGTCGGGACCGTCCAGGGCGGTGGTCATGACGGTGGAGCGGAGCAGCGCGAGCTGGCCGACGGCGTCCCAGTCGCCGGTGTCGATGCCCCGGGCGGCGGCCAGGCGGCGGGGCGTGTCGCCATAAGCTGAGCGCGTCAGCCGGGTCTGCGACGTGTTGAAGCCATGGGCGTAGGTGCGCCCAGAAACATAAGACGAAATGCCATACATCTGTTCGTTGAGGCGGTTGTGGGCGGCCAGTGACCTGTCCGCGAGGTCGAGGAAGGTGAAATCGACCATATTGGTGTCCGGGGCCATGATCGGGCGGACGGTGAAGCGCCGGCCCTCGGCCCGGAACTCGGGGGCGTGCGAGAGTTTCTGGTAGAACCAATCGGCGACGCCGACGCAGCGCGCGATGACCCGCCCAAAGCCGTCCACGTTCAGCGGCGCGAGCCGGTGGGCGGACCAGACCGCGGCGGCGGCGGCGCCGGATTTGGATCCCTCGATGATGACCGACCCAAGCTCGACCGGCCGCGACCAATCCGGGTCCTTGGCGAAGGACTGCACCAGGTAGGTGGCCTCATAGCTGATCAGGTCCAGGATGCGGCGGTCGCGCATGACCACGCCACCGGCCGCGTAGGGCACAAAGCCCATCTTGTGCGGGTCGGCGGTGATGGAGTCGACCTCGGCCAGGGCCTTGAAGGCGGCGTGGACCTCTGGCTTCGGCCAGGTCGCGCCCGGGTGCGGCGACAGCCCGTCGAGGCGTTGGCGGGCCTGCGGCAGGTCCATGAAGGCGCCCGCCTGGTCCCTCAGGGCGGCGGCCAGGTAGCCGCCGAAGGCGGCGTCGGCGTGGATGTAGAAGCTGACGCCGTGGCGTTCCTCGCAGCGTCGCCGCAGCTCGACGACCTCGTGCAACGGATCGACGGCGCCTTCCTCGGTGCTGCCGACAACGCCCATCACGGCCAGGATCGGCGTCTTGGCGGCGATCAAGCCTTCGACCGTCTTAGTCAGCGCCGACATGTCCATGCGGCAGTGCTCGTCGACATCGACCGGCGACAGGTTGTCCTGCCCCAGGCCGAGCACGTCGGCGGCCTTGTCCCAGGAGTAGTGGCGGGAGCGGGGCACGATCAATTTGCCCAGTTCGCCGGGCTCGGCCCCGGCGCCGCGCGCGGTCAGGGCCCTGACCTCGGTGAAGATGCCTCGCCGTTTGAGGTCGTCGGTCAGGTCGAGGATCGCGCCCACGCCGAGCGACAGCAGTTGGTGCCTGTCCAATCCCGCCACCAGCTCTTTCGCGCGCGGGTGCGCCGCCATGGCGAGCGGCACGGATTTGAGGTTGCGCGCCACCCACAGGCCCTCGTAGTTGGCGGTGTGGCCGCCGGAGGTGATGTGCCCCCAGGAGCGCCGGGTGTCGTAGCCGAACATGCGGGCCAGGTCCGCGCCCGCCTCCAACTCCAGCAGGGTTGTGGCCGGGCTGGCCTCGCTGGCGACGTTGTTGGTGTTGTAGAGCATGGTCATGATGTAGGCGGCGTTGGCCACCATCAACGTGTCGGCGGTCATGTGCCCCAGGTAGCGCGGCGAGAACCAGGGCACCGATTGGTCTTTGAGGCGGGCCGACAGTTCGTGGAGCACCTGTTCGGTGGCTTCGATGGTGGCGCGGTAGGGCGCGGCGGCGCGCTCGGCGGCGCCGACCTCGGCCGGGTCGGCCGGGAAGTAGTCGCGCCGCCAGAACATGTGCTCATCGAGGGCGTCGGCCACCATCGATCTGAAATCGTCCCGGTTCTCCGCTTTCGGGCCCAGGAACAGGGCTTCGACAATTGGGTTGGTTTGTTCGGACACGTCGGCGCCTCCGGTTCGTAGTGGTGGGGCCACGTCCGGCGGGGACCGGTGTGGCGGGTCGGTCGCCTACCAGGCAACGTCAGTGTCCGATGCCGCGCAACCGGTCGGGCGCATTTTCTCGCCTTGCGAGCCGGCCCGGACGGCGGTCATTGGGTGATGGTGGACAATGGGCTGGTGGCCAGGCGGCGCGCGCTCGCTCCGGGCGCGATTGATCGGCGGAGTCTGCCGATCCTGGCGCCGGGCGAGATCGCCATGCCGTTCACGATCAACCCCATGAGCGAGGCCGTCCAGCGGGACACCTTCTGGGCGCCGCACGCCCACGCGACCCACGAACTGCTCTGGAATCGGCGCGGCGCGTCGACCGCCACGATCGGCGCAAGAACCTGGACCATCACCCCGGTGATCGGTTTGTGGGTGCCGGCCGGCGTGTTGCACGCCGGGCGGGCGCCCGCCGGGACGTGGTACCGGACGGCGCACTTCGACCTGCGCGCGACCGCGGCGCTGCCGCCCGAGCCGGTCGCGGTCGAGGTCACGGCGTTGCTGGGGTTGCTGCTTGACCGGCTGGCCGAGCCGGAGTTGACGGAGCGCTCCCGCGACCTGACCGAGATGCTGGTGTTCGACCTGTTGAAGCCGTCCGCCCAGGCGCTGCTGGTGCATCTTCCCCGGCGCCCGCTGCTGGCGCCGATCCTGGCCGCGCACCAAGGCGACCCCGCCGACGCCCGCACGCTGGCGGATTGGGCGCGGGAGCTCGGTGTCTCCAGCCGGACGGTCACCCGCGCCTTCCGGGTCGAGACCGGCCTGGGCTTCGCGGATTGGCAGGCCGCCTTCCGCGCGCAGCAGGCGGCGCTGCTGTTGGGCGGCGGCCTGGCGGTCGATGAGGTCGCGGAGCTGGTCGGTTATCGCTCAGCCAGCGCCTTCGGCGTGGCTTTCCGCAGGGTCACCGGCATGTCGCCCGGGCGCTTCCGGGGCGGCTCGAGCCGCCCCGAACTCGAAATGTCCGCAGCGCGATAGTCACGGTCTGGATCACGCGATTGCGACCACCACACGGCCCGCCCTACACTTTTAGGCCAGGCTCGCCTAAGCGATTCGCGGCTAGCCCAGCGGTCATCTAGACCGACCAGAACCCGATTAGAAAGTGAGTGACTGTCGCATGCGTCTTCGCCCCCTCTTTGCCATCACGGCCGTCGCGGCCACCGCCGCGGCCGCCTTCGCCCTGTCGGCTTGCGGCTCGACCCCGAGTTCCACGCCGGGCGCCTCGACCGCGACCACCTCGAGTCCGGCCCCGGACGGATCGTCGGACGCGTCGGCGCAGTACCCGATCACCATCGACCACGCCTTCGGGACCACCACGATCACAGCCGAGCCCGTCCGGGTGGCGACGGTGGCGTGGGCCAATCATGAAGTGCCGTTGGCCCTCGGCGTGGTGCCGGTCGGCATGGCGGCGGCGAATTTCGGCGACGACGATGGCGACGGCCTCTTGCCCTGGGTGGAGGAGCGCCTGGCCGAACTCGGCGGCGAGCAGCCGGTGCTGTTCGACGAGACCGACGGCATCGACTTCGAGGGCGTGGCCAACACCGACCCAGACGTCATCCTGGCCGCCTACTCGGGACTGACCCAAGAGGACTACGACCTCCTGAGCGAGATCGCGCCGGTCGTTCCCTACCCCGAGGCGGCGTGGTCGACATCGTGGCGCGACGTCATCAAATACAACGCCAAGGGCATGGGCCGCGAGGCCGAAGGCGACGCGCTGGTCGCCCAGATTGAGGCCCAGATCGCCGAGACGGTGGCCAAATACCCCGGCCTGGCCGGCACCACAACCATGTTCGTGACGCATGTCGACACCACGGACCTGTCAGTGGTCAACTTCTACACCGCCAACGACACGCGGGCGGCCTTCTTCGAGGACCTCGGCCTGGTCACGCCCGCGGCCGTGGCCACGGCCTCAGAGGCGGGGGAGTTCTCCGGCAGCGTCAGCGCCGAACAGGTGGATCAGTTCGACGACGTCGAACTGATCGTCACTTACGGGGATCAAGCTTTGGTCGACACCTTGAAGGCCGACCCGCTGTTGTCGCAGATGCCGGCCATCGCGGCCAATGCCGTCGTCTTCCTTGACGGCAGCGGCCCGCTTGGCACCGCCGCCAACCCGACGCCGCTGGCGATCACCTGGGTGCTCGACGAATACGTCGCCATGTTGGCGGAGGCGGCGGGCGCCACCGGTTGACCATTCCAGCGGCCAGCGCCAGCCCGGCGCCGAGCATCAACCCAGCGCCCGCCGCCAGCCCGGCAGCTAGCGCCGCCGCCAGCGCGCCGACCAGCGCCAACGCCAGCGCCAACGCCAGCGCGGCAGTCAGCGCCCTGGCGCCGGCCGCAGCCCGGACGCGCCGCCCGGCCTGGACGCGGTTGGCCTGGTTGGCGGCGGTGGTGGCGGTGCTCGCCATCGCCGCCGCCGCCTCGGTGGCGATCGGGTCCCGCGATGTCTCCTGGGATGAGATCGTCGCGGCGCTCGGCGGCTCGACGGACGGGCTCGGGACCGCGGCCGTGGCCAAACGCGTCCTGCGCACCATCCTGGCGATCCTGGTCGGCCTGGCCCTGGGCCTGGCCGGAGCGGTCATGCAGGGAGTCACCCGCAACCCTCTGGCCGACCCAGGCATCCTGGGCGTCAACATGGGGGCCTCGCTGGCGGTCGTGGCCGGCATCGCCTGGTTTGGTTTGTGGACCTACACGGCCTTCATCTGGGTGGCGATAGCCGGGGCGGGGATCACGGCCGTGTTCGTGTACGCCATCGGATCGCTCGGGAGGGGCGGCGCCACCCCGCTGAAGCTGGCCCTCGCCGGGGCCGTGACCTCGGCGGCGGCGGCATCGTTCATCAGCGCCGTCGTCCTGCCGCGCGCCGACATCGCCGATGACGTCCGGTCATGGCAGATTGGCGGCGTCGGCGGGGCCAACCTCGACGCGATCGCCCAAGTGACGCCGTTCCTCGTGGCCGGGGTGGCCATCTGCCTGGTCTCGGCGCAGTCGCTCAACGCCCTGGCGCTCGGCGACGAGGCCGCCGCCAGCCTCGGCGAGCGGGTCTTCGCCGCCCGCGCCTTCGCCTCGCTGGGCGCGGTCCTGCTCTGCGGCGCCGCCACGGCGGTGGCCGGGCCGATCGCCTTTGTGGGGCTGATCGTGCCGCACGCCTGCCGCCTCCTGATCGGCGTGGACCATCGCTGGCTGATCCCCTTCTCGGCCTTGGGCGGGGCGATCCTGGTGACGGCGTCGGACACCGTTGGCCGCGTCATCGCCCGCCCGGACGAGGTCGATGTCGGCATTGTCACAGCCATCCTCGGCGCCCCGGTGCTGATCGCCATCGTCCGGCGGGTGAGGGTCAGGGAGCTGTGAGCGCGCTCAGGACGGCCAGCCCCGGGGCCGTCGCCCGCCTGGTCAGCGGCCGCGCCGCCCGCCAGCGCCGCCGCCGGGCCGTCATCGTGGCGTTGTCCCTGATCGTGGTCGCCGCGCTGGCCGCGGCGCTGATGGTGGGGCAGACCTTCTATTCGCCCGCGGAGGTTGTCGGCGTGCTGACGGGGCAGGATGTGGCGGGGGCGTCGTTCACAGTTGGCCGCCTGAGGCTTCCCCGCGCCGTGCTGGCCGTCGTCACGGGCGCGTGCTTCGGCATCGGCGGCGTCACCTTCCAAACCCTGCTGCGCAACCCGCTGGCTTCCCCCGACATCATCGGCATCAGTTCGGGGGCGAGCGCGGCCGCCGCCTTCGCCATCATCGTCCTCGACCTGGGCGGCGCGGAGGTCTCCATGTTCGCCATCGTGGCCGGGATTGGCGTGGCCATGACGATCTATCTGCTCTCGTTCCGGGACGGCGTTGTTGGGACGCGGCTGGTGTTGATCGGGATCGGGATCGCGGCGATGCTTGAGGCGGTCACCGCCTTCCTGCTCGAGAAGGCGCCGCAATGGCAGTTGCAGGAGGCCATGCGTTGGCTGACCGGCAGCCTCAACGCCGCCTCTTGGGCGGACGTGGCGCCGGTGGCGGTGGCGGCGGCGGTCTTCGGGCCGCTGCTGGCGTCCCAAGCGCGCGGCCTGATGCTGCTGCGCCTGGGGGACGATGCCGCGTCGGCGCTTGGGGTCAGGGCCGAACGCACCCGCTTGGTCACGATCATCGCCGCCGTCGGCCTGATCGCCTTCGCCACGGCCGCGGCCGGGCCGATCGCCTTCGTCGCCTTCCTGTCCGGCCCGATCGCCGTCCGCCTGGCCGGCCCGCACGGCTCGCCGTTCGCGCCCTCGGCCCTCGTGGGCGTGGTGTTAGTGCTGGTGGGGGACCTGGTGGGGCAGTTCGCGTTCGGCACCCGCTATCCCGTCGGCGTCATCACCGGCGCGCTCGGCGCGCCCTACCTGGTCTATCTCATCATCCGCGTCAACCGTGCCGGAGGCTCGCTATGACTGGCGCCCACACCCTCAACGCCGCCGGGCTGAGCCTCGGTTACCGCGACCTGGTCGTGATCGACGGGCTTGACCTGGCGATCCCGCCCGGCCGGCTGACCGCGATTGTGGGGGCCAACGCCTGCGGCAAATCGACCCTGCTGCGAGCCATGTCGCGCCTGCTCAAGCCGCGCGCCGGGGATGTGCGGCTGGACGGCCGGCCGGTGCGCCGCATTCCCCCCAAGGAACTGGCCCGGACGCTCGGGCTGCTGCCGCAAGCGCCCATCGCCCCGGACGGGATCACGGTCGCGGACCTGGTTGGGCGGGGCCGCAACCCCCACCGCCGGGCGCTGTCGCGGTGGAGCAGACGCGACGACGAGGCGGTGGCGGCGGCGCTGGAGGCGACCGGCACCCTGGAACTGGCCGATCGCGCGGTGGACGAGCTTTCGGGCGGCCAGCGCCAACGGGTCTGGATGGCCATGGCCTTGGCCCAGGAGACCGATTTGCTGCTCCTTGACGAGCCCACAACCTTCCTCGACGTCGCCCACCAGATCGAGATCCTCGACCTGCTGGTCGAACTCAACCGCGACCGCGGCACCACCGTCGTCATGGTGCTGCACGACCTCAACCTCGCCGCCCGCTACGCCGATCACCTGGTCGCCATCGCCGACGGCCGCGTCCACAGCGCCGGCGCCCCCGCCGAAGTGCTCACACCGGCCACCGTGCGCGCGGTTTTCGGCATCGACAGCCAGGTCATCGCCGACCCGACGTCGGGGCGGCCGCTGATGCTGCCGATCGGCCGCCACCGCGCCCGGCCGAGCGCGCGGCCGGGCCAGGACGCCAGTCAGGAGACGCCAACCTGACCGCCGATGCCGTCGCCCCGGCTTGGCGCTGACGGGCTGGGACCGCGCCGGGACCGCGCCGGGCTGGGGCTGGGACCGCGCCGGGCTGGGGCTGGGACCGCGCCGGGCTGGGCGCCGGGATGGGGCTGGGAGGCTGGGCGCGGCATCGGCGGCGGTCTGGGTTTGTCGGCTGACGGCTGACAGGCGGATGGCGCCGGCGGCGGTGGCCCTACCATTGAGGGCAGCCAGGTAATCGCTTGAGGGAAAGAGGGCCACGTGGCCGGTTTGATGGACAAGATGCTGCGCATGGGCGAAGGCCGCACCCTGCGCCGCTTGGAAGGCATAGTCCAGCAGGTGAACGCGCTGGAACCGGCCTTCGAGGCGATGAGCGACGAGGAATTGAAAGAGGAGACCGGTCGCTTCAAGGACCGCTATCAGCAGGGCGAGTCGCTTGACGACCTGCTGGCGGAGGCTTTCGCGGTGGTGCGCGAGGCGGCGCGGCGGACGCTGGGGCAGCGGCATTTCGACGTTCAGATCATGGGCGGGGCGGCGCTGCACCAAGGCAACATCGCGGAAATGAAAACCGGTGAGGGCAAAACCCTGGTGGCGACGCTGCCGGCTTATCTGAACGCGCTCAGCGGCGAAGGCGTGCACATTGTCACGGTCAACGATTATCTGGCCTCATA
>JAITJZ010000013.1 GCA_031278655.1 Bifidobacteriaceae bacterium | reverse complement strand
CGCCTATGTCACGCCGCTGGTGCGCAAACTGGCGGGAGAACTGGGAGTCGACCTGGGCCGCGTGGCCGGTTCCGGGGTCGGCGGGCGGATCAGGCGCGAGGACGTGCTGGCCGCCGCCGCGCCGGCGCCGCCGGCGCCGCCCGCCGCGCCCGCGCCGGCCGGAGCCGACCAGCGCCTGCCGCGCCTGCGCGCCATGACAGCCGAGCGCCAGCTACAACAAGTGTTCCAGCCAACCCAGCTGACCTCCGTGGCCGAAGTCGACGCCTCTGAAGTCACCCAGCTGGTCGAGCGCGGCCGCCGGCGCTTCCAAGAGCGGGAGGGCGTGGCCCTGGAACGCGACCCGTTCTTCGCCCTGGCGACCGTCGAGGCGCTGAAGGCGAACCCGGTCTTCAACGCCGCCATCGTCGATGGCGACGTGCATTACTACGGCCAGGAGAACCTGGGCGTGACCGTGTTCACGCCCTCGGGGCCGCTGGTGCCGGTGATCGCCGACGCCGGCTCGCTGGGGCTGGTGGGGATGGCGCGGGCGATCGCCGCCGTCCAGGCGCGGGCCGCGGGCGGGGCGCTGCTGCCGGCCGATCTGGCGGCGGGCACCTTCACCATCACCGCGCCGGCCGGGCCGGACCTGATGCTGGACTTCCCCATTGTGCAACCGCCGCAGGTCGCGGTCCTCTCGGTGGGGGCGGTGACGCGCCGGCCGGTGGTGGTGGGCGAGGGCATCGCCGTGCGCTCCATCAGCTACCTGGCGCTGTCCTACGACTCGCGGCTGATCACGCCATCGGACGCGGCCAAGTTCCTCGGCGCGGTCAAACGCCGCCTCGAGACGGCCGATTTCAAAGCCGAGCTCGGGCTGTGAGCGGGGGCGCGGCCGGGCGGCCGGTTAAGATGGTTGTCCGTGGCATCTAATTCCCCTCGCAAGGACCCTTGGGCGGAGCCGGAGCCGACCGGCCGGGCTGGCAAAAAGGCGGAGAAGCGGGCCGCCAGGCTCGCCAAACGGGCCGCCCGCGCCAAAAAGGAGCGCTGGTACAAGCAGATCGCGCAGGTCTACAAGCTGGTCGCCAAAGAGCAGCCGCTGATCTGGCTCTGGCTGCTGCTCATCTTCCTCGGCGTCGAGGCGGTGGGCCTGGCGTTTGGCGCCTTCGTTTGGACCGGGCGCATCGGGTACATGGCGTTTGTGTGCGCGCCGGTCGGCTTCCTGGCGGCCACCATGTTCCTGGCCCGCCGCGCCGAGGCCACCGCCTACGGCCGGATCGAGGGCCAGCCGGGGGCCGCCGCCAGCGCGCTGGGCACCATCCGGCGCGGGTGGACCATTGAGCAAGAACCCGTCGCGGTCGACCCCAGGTCGATGGACATGGTCTTCCGGGCTGTCGGCCGGCCAGGCATTGTGCTGGTGGGCGAGGGCCAGGCGGGCAAGCTCAAAGGCATGCTGAAAAAGGAGCGCCAGCGGGTCGCCCGCCTCGCCCCCGGCGTGCCCGTGACCGAGTTGACGGTTGGCCGGGGCGAGGGCCAAGTCCCCCTGCCCAAGCTGGCGCGCAAACTGCGCCGCCTCAAGCCGGTGCTGAACAAGACCGCGCTGGCGGAGGTCAACCGCCGCCTCCAATCCATCGGCGGCATGCGCCTGCCCGTGCCCAAAGGAATCGACCCGATGCGCGCCCGCCCCGACCGCAAAGCCCTGCGCGGGCGCTGACCTGCGCCGGCGGGGGTGCGGGAAACCGAACCGTAACACGCCCTTCATGGGCGGGTCACCCGCCCGCCCTATGGTGACGGGGTTCAACCAGCCCCCAACACCAAAGGAGTATCCACCCAGATGTTCGCCAGTCCTGAGGAGGCCTTGGCCTTCGTTCGCTCCGAGGGCGTGGAGTTTGTCGACGTCCGGTTCTGCGACCTGCCCGGCATAATGCAGCACTTCACAATCCCGGCCGCGGCCTTCACCGAGGACGCCTTCGCGGACGGCCTGATGTTCGACGGCTCTTCGATCCGCGGCTTCCAAGCCATCCACGAATCCGACATGAAGCTGATGCCGGATGTCAAGACCGCCTTCGTGGACCCGTTCCGGGTCCGCAAAACCCTGGTCGTCAACTTCTCCATCGTGGACCCGTTCACCGGCGAGCCCTACTCGCGCGACCCAAGGAACATCGCCGCCAAGGCGGAGGCCTACCTGGCCTCGACCGGCATCGCCGACACGGCCTTCTTCGCGCCGGAGGCCGAGTTCTACATCTTCGACTCGGTCCGCTACGAGACCAACGAGCACGAGTCCTTCTACTACATCGACTCCAACGAGGCCTGGTGGAACACGGGGCGCTGCGAGGACGGCCACAACCAGGCCTACAAGACGCGCATCAAGGGCGGCTACTTCCCGGTGCCGCCATCGGACCAGATGGCGGACCTGCGCGACGAGATGACGCACAACCTGGCGGCGGCCGGCCTGGAGTTGGAGCGGGCCCACCACGAGGTCGGCACGGCCGGCCAGCAGGAGATCAACTACAAGTTCTCCACCCTGCTGCACGCGGGCGATGATTTGATGAAGTTCAAGTACATCATCCGCAACACCGCTTGGGCCGCGGGCAAGACGGTCACCTTCATGCCGAAGCCGATCTTCGGCGACAACGGCTCCGGCATGCACTGCCACCAGTCGCTCTGGCTGGGCGGCGAGCCGCTGTTCTTCGACGAGCGCGGCTACGGCGGCTTGTCCGACACGGCCCGCTGGTACATTGGCGGCCTGCTGGCCCACGCCCCGGCGGTCCTGGCCTTCACCAACCCGACGGTCAACTCCTACCACCGGCTGGTGCCCGGCTTCGAGGCCCCGGTGAACTTGGTGTACTCGCAGCGCAACCGCTCGGCTTGCATCCGCATCCCGGTGACGGGCTCGAGCCGCAAGGCCAAGCGGATCGAGTTCCGCGTGCCGGACCCGTCCTCGAACCCGTATTTGGCCTTCTCGGCCCAGTTGATGGCGGGCCTGGACGGCATCAGGAACCGGATCGAGCCGTCTGAGCCGGTCGACAAGGACCTTTACGAGCTGCCGCCGGCCGAGCACGCCCAGATCCAGCAGGTCCCGGGTTCGCTGCCGGAGGTGTTGGACGCGTTGGAGGCGGACCACGACTTCTTGACCGAGGGCGACGTCTTCACCCCCGACCTGATCGCCACCTGGGTCGACTACAAGCGCACCCGCGAGGTCGACCCGCTGCGCTTGCGCCCCCACCCGCACGAGTTCGAGCTCTACTACGACATCTGACCCCGCCCGGGATCTGGCCCCTCCGCCCCCCGGAGGGGCCATTTCTTTTGCCCGATGCCGTCTCCCCCGCCCCCAGCCCTGGCCGCCGGGGGCGGGGGTGGGGCTATTAGACTTGGGCGGGCACGCAGGCGAGCGAGAGGGAAGCGCGGAATGACGTTGTTGGGGCGCACCATGATGCTGTCTAAGATCCACCGGGCCACCGTCACCGACGCGAATTTGGATTACGTCGGCTCGATCACACTTGACCAGGAGTTGATGCGCGCCGCCGGCCTGCTTGAGAACCAGCAGGTGGACGTGCTGAACGTGACCAACGGCAGCCGCTTGACCACCTACGCCATGCCCGGGCCGGCCGGCTCGGGGGTGGTGGCGGTCAACGGCGCGGCGGCGCACTTGGCGGCTGTCGGCGACACGGTGATTGTGGTGGCCTACGGCCTGGTCGACGAGGCCTCGGCCGCGGCCTGCCGGCCGCGGGTGGTGTTCGTTGACGATCGCAACCGCCCGGCGGCCGCGCCGGCCGCGCCGGGCGCGGGGGCCGGCCGGTGAGGCGCTGGAGGCGCCCGGAGCCGGCCGCCGCCCAGCCCGCGGCGGCCGGCCCGCCGGCTGCCGCCCCCGGCGCCGCCGCTGCGCCGGCTCCCGGCCACGACCGCAAAGACCCGGCCGGTCACGACTACAGCCAGCCGGGCGCGGCCATGCCCGCCGCAGCCGCGCCGGCCGCGACCCGCCCGCGGTTCGATGCCGCCAGCGGCGCCTGGACCGGCGCCGACGGCAAGCCGCTGTGGTCCCCCAACCCCCGGATGGCGCCGCCGTGGCTGACCCGCGCCATGGTCAAGGCCGCTTTGGTGGCGATGGCGGCGATCTTGGCCTGGAAGGCGCTGGGGGCGCTTTACCCGCTGATCATGGTGGTGGTGACGGCGATCTTTGTCGCTTTGGCTATTGAGCCGCCGGTCGATTGGCTGGTGAGGAAGGGGTGGCGGCGCGGCCTGGCCACGGGCGCGGTCATGGTGGGAGTGTTTGCGCTGCTGGGGGCGGCCACCGCCGCCTTCGGCAGCCTGCTGGTGGGCCAGATCAAGGATTTGGTCGAGCAGATCCCGGAGGTTTACGAGCAGGTCGCCCAGTGGCTGTCGAAGCAATTCGGGGCCGAGATCCCAACCCAGAACGAGGCCTTGCAGCAGGTGGTCCAATCCTGGGGGTCGCAGCTGGCGCAGAACGCCTGGGCGGTGGGCACGCAGGTGTTTTCGGGGCTGATTTCCGGTTTGGGCGGCATTTTGCTGGTCTATTACATCTCCGCCCAGGGCCCCAAGTTCCGCGCCACGATCTGCTCGCCGCTGCCGCCGGTGCATCAGCGCGTGGTGTTGAAGGTGTGGGCCACCGCCCAGGACAAAACGGCCGGCTACATCTCCTCCCGGGTGATTTTGGCGGT
>JAITJZ010000147.1 GCA_031278655.1 Bifidobacteriaceae bacterium | reverse complement strand
GCATGGATAACTGCCCAGCAGCCAACGTCCGGCGCCCCCGCTGAGAGGAAATGTGCGTTCATTTTCGGCCCGAGATCGTGCCCTCCAGTTTCCCGGCTGCCGCGCTGCAAGGCTGCTCGCAGATTCAGCGCCTTACCCGTATACCCTGGCGAACAAGATCTCAGCGTTCGGCGCGCGATCTTCGATCAGCGCCCGATTCGCGGGGGTGTCCTCCTCCAACTGCAAGCTCAAGTCAGCCAGCCGGCGAAGGGTCGGGAAAGCGCCCGGGTCGGACAGCAGGCCGCCAACCATCAGCTTGTCCAGCGCCCGCAGGTCCGTCAACGAGTCCCGCCCAGTGGAATCGTTCCACCCATCGGCAATCCCAAGGGTGGACAGGCGCGGGTTGCATTCGGCGATACGCGAGAAATCGCTCACGCCATCCACCGCACCGAGCCAAACCAAGTCCGGCAGGACGCAGAACGCGTCGGTGTAAGGCGCCGCGAAACCAATAACAATCAACCCGGGCGGCGCTTCGGAACCCGCGTCGGGCCTGGGCCACTGCGCGACGGCCAGCAGTTCCCAAGAACTCCGGCGGATGTCCATGGTGGCGTGCTCCGCCAGTTCGGGGACCTCAGGCCGTTTCGCGCCGGCCGTCGCGATGATCGCCGTCAAATCGGACGCCAGCAGCTCCGGCCCGTCGGGCACCGTGTCGAAAACCACGGTGGTCGCCGGGCCGCCGCCGCTCGAAGGGACCTCGACATACGCGACCACGCCAGATGTCACAGCTTGGAAGTCCTCCAACAGTTCCCGCTCAACCAGTTCCCGCGCCTCAAGCTCCGCGCGCCCCCGGTCAGACCGCCCGCAGCCCGCCAACTGCGCCGCCAGCAAACCGACCAGGCACAACGCCAACAACCTGCGGCCCCGCAGCCGGGACCGGCCAGAACCTAAGCGCGCGCGGCTAGTACACCTCAAAGAACCCCCCGTGTCCGGTGTTGGTGTCGTCCAGGTCAGCCACCATCTGGCGCCCCCAAGAAGAGAACACCACTTTGCTGGTGCCGTCCACATGATCGACGATCAACTCGGTGATGTTCACAAAGTGGTTGCCGAAGGTATCGTTCCCGCCCAGGGTGAGGTTGAAATAGTTGTCGCCAGGGTTCGGCGTCGCGTTTGTGCGGCTTCCTGGGTATCCGGGCAGCGTGTCGCCCTCATAGTCAACGGTGTCCGGTGTCCCGTCGCGGTCGCGGTCGGCCAGCCGGTCGGCTCCCACCACGTGCGAATCGGCCTCGCGCAGGTACTCGGGCCTCGTTTGGCCGTTGGTGTAGAACCACAGCACCGGCACGTCGCGACCCAGTTGCTCGATCAGCATCGCGCGCTTGCGGTCCGCGCTGGCCGCGTTGTCCTCAAACTTCCGCATGTCGCCCACGATAGTGGTGCGTCCCGGTTGGCTACCGTTCAGCGCGTACATGTTGACCATCCGCCGAATCTCGTCTTGCTTTAGTCCGTGGCCGTTCAGACCGCCCGGCCGCGCAACCGACGTCATTTGGCTGATTAACTCGGCGTAGGAACTGTAGGCGAGCGGATTGGTCCGGCTCATGTTCGTCGCCGAACCGGGGAGCCTGGCCAGCAGGCCGTGCTTGGCCGGGTCGTTGAACGCGGTGTAAGCAATCAAGTCGGCCGCTGCGACCACGCCGCAGCCATTCGGCTCCATATACATTGCGTAATCGGCGGGGAGGGTCAGGCCGCTCCCACCGCCGGAGAACCAATGCTGCCTGCCGCCGTAGCTGACCAGCGAACCCCAGTTGGCGTCGGCGCTGTTGACCGCCCAAGCGCCTTGCTCGCCGGCCAACAACCCGACCGGCACATAGTCGGGATTGGACAACGTGTACCGGTCCACATCCGAGCGCATGGCGTTGGTGGTGTTGGCTGTTTCTGTGCTGTCGCCGTACCCGTCCGAATCGGAGTCCGTTGACGCCGGCGAAGACTTCAGTTTGACGTACACCGTCGGCACGCCGAGGGGGCCGTGGGCGGCCCTGGTCACAATCTCGATCTCGTCGCCGTTGGTGATGCCATCCTCGTCGAAGTCGGCTTGCGCTCGCAGCCTCTCGGAAGCGCTGATTCTCCCGTTCCCGTCGAGGTCGCGTGGCGTCCCGCCAGCTTGGACCTGCTCGAACGTCGCGCCGCCGAACACTCTCGCCCCTGTGCCTGTGTAGAGTGTCCGATCCGTCATCAGCTTCGTGTAATAGTCGGGGATGCCGTCATTGTTGTCGTCGGTGGTGTCCCAGGCTTCTGCGATGTCCTCGTAGTATGTCACCAGGTCACCCGCGTCGCCGACTTGGTGGATGCCTCCGGTCTCGACCGCGATCCGCTTCAACAACTGGGAGTTCGCGCCTGATCCCAGGCCGATGGTGTGGATCACGACCTGGTCCCGCTTCGCCCTGTCGATCAGCTGATCGTAGGTTTGCGATCCGGAGGTGGTGTCCTCGCCGTCGGTCAGGAACACGACCACCCGGCGCGCCTGTTCGGGTGGCCGGTCGAACAACCCCAACCCGGTGGCCAACCCGCATGTCCCGCACGTCCCGCCGCCATCGGACAGTCCCCGCAACGCGTCGCGGATCGCCGTCTCGTTCGATGTCAGGGTGCTCTCGACCCTGGCCGTGTTGGAAAAGGAAACCAGACCCGACCGGTCGGTGGCCAGCATTTGATCCAGGATCGCGTTTATCGCCTTCGCGCGCTCGTCGCTCGGGTCAGACCAGTCCATCGACCCGGAGATGTCGTTGACGAACACTACGTTCAACGCCTGAACACCGGTGGTGTCCGGCGGCACGATGGGCGCATGGTCCAAAGCGTTCAACGAGGTCAAATCCAGCACAATGTAAACCGAGAAGTGTTCCACGGTCGCTGTCAATACCCGCCCGTCGAGGTGCTGGCCGTCGACTTCCGACAACAGTTGAGTCTCTGGATCCAACCAATACAAGCCCGGGTCGAACCCGTCACGCTCCCACAACGACTCGTCCAACGCGAACCGCAGTTCCGCCTGCGCGAACGCGCCGTCTACGGTGAAGTCGAACGCGCCGCCGATATCGCCCGGCAGAGCCTCGCCCACCAAAGGATCGGTGCGCGGCATCGGACGGACCTGCCCCGTGTCGACCTGGGCGCCCGTCAATCCGTGGAGTGTCGCCTCCGCCAAGACAGACTGGCCTCGGCGGTCCACCTCGCTCAACACGATAGTCTGCGTAAACTCCGCGTCGAACGCTGCCGGATCGGTCCCCATCTCGACCTCGCGGCCGTCTGGCGCGCCGTCGCCGTCGGTGTCGGGGTTCAGCGGATCTGCGCCCAGCGCGGCCTCGTCCCCGTCGCCGATGCCGTCGCCGTCGGTGTCGGGGTTGAGCGGGTCCGTACCCAGAGCGTCTTCGGTTTCGCCGTCCAATCCGTCATCGTCCACGTCCTCCAAACCATCCGGTGTTCCGTCGCCATCGCTGTCGGGGCTGAGCGGGTCCAAACCGATCGCCCACTCAGCGCCGTCGCTCAGACCGTCGCCGTCGGTGTCCGCGTTCAGCAGGTCGGTGCCCAGCAACGCCTCGTCCGAGTTCGACAGCCCGTCCCCATCCAAGTCTTCCTCAACCCGGCCAATCAGTCCGTTGTCCTTGGTCTCGCAAGTGTAAAACGCGTTCGCGCCCGACCCTCCGACACACAAATCAACCCCAGAACCGCCAGTGATGGAGTCGTTGCCGGCCTCGCCGAACAGCCGGTCGGCGCCCGAGCCGCCAACGGTGGTGTCCGAGCCTTCGCCAGACACGATCAGGTCGTCGCCGCCGTCGCCCCAGTTCGTGTCCGCGCCGAGCCCGTCCACCAACACATCGTCGCCATCGTTGCCGCGCAGTGTGTCAGCCCCGTCCTCACCTGAGATTCTGTCGTTTCCATTCTCGCCCCACAGAGTGTCTCCTCCTGCGCCGCCGAGAATGGTGTCGTTGCCGGCGCCACCCCTGATCGTGTCGCCACCATCGCCTCCATAGATCGCGTCGTCCCCGCCCTCTCCGTAGATGGTGTCTCCGCCGTCGCCACCAAGAATGGTGTCGTTGCCGTCACCACCCTTGATCGTGTCCCCGCCCGTTCCGCCGTAGATCAGGTCATCGCCGTCCCCGCCTTTGATGGTGTCACCGCCATCGTCACCGTAAATAACATCGTTCCCGGCACCGGCCGAGATCGTATCGCCGCCACCGCCGCCGCAGATCACGTCGTCGCCGTCAGTGCCGGTCAAAACATCGCCTAGCTTGGTGCCAAGCACCGTGCACCCCCGGGCAGGATCGAACTGCTCAGGGGTAGCGCCAGCGCTCGCCGGCGCTGCCAAGCCCGCGGCCACCACCACCGTGGCGGCCGCCGCGATTGCCACCAAGACTGGCAACCGGTGGGGACGGGAAAAAACAGTGGAAGGATGTCTTTGCGTGCCGCAAGGGGTGACCGCGTGGCTCATTAGTGCCTCCATGCCGGTGGGTGGGGGGACGGAGACGATATCGAATGCGACCCCGTCCAGCCGGTGGCGGCCAGCCTACGACCAACGCTAGCACGGGCCTGACACTTTGGCCGCGCAGCGTCATGCTTCACGTAAAAGGTCCGGGAGCGGGTGTGCTTGCCTCAGTTGGGAATGTCCGCGTGGCGCGGCGTGGCGCGGGGTGTTTCGGGGTGGCGCGCGGTTGCCTGGCTTGCTATG
>JAITJZ010000124.1 GCA_031278655.1 Bifidobacteriaceae bacterium | reverse complement strand
AGGTCCTCCCGCCACACTTTGCCGCACGCCTGGCACCGGTAGCGGCGGACCCTGACCAGCAAGATCGTCGGCCGCCAACCCAACGGCACATGCGCCAGGCGGCGGCCCTCGGTGTCCCTCGCCGCACCCTCCGCGCCGCACGCCCGGCACCAGCGGTCCGGCTCGCGCGTCACGGCCTCTATCACCGAGTGGTCCTCCTCGACCCGTTGGCCAATGGCCCGCAGCCCCATCTTGTCGAGCTGGCAGAAACTGTCGAGGTCGGGCGCGGAGAAGGTAGCGTGGGACATGAGGGCCTTGCCTGGGGAAGATGGACTAGAACACCAACATCCTGGCGCAAGGCCCTCACCCGCGTCACAGCGCCACGCCACGCACCCCAGGCCCCGATCCGCCAAAGCCCCAACCCCCAGCTACACCCTCAAATGCGAAGAGCCCGTTTGCCGTGGGCGGTTATCGGGACTTAAGTCCCCCCCCCCCCCGGTCTATTGCCCGGTAATCTCGTGCTAACCGCTGGTGGTGTTCGGGGAGCAGGCCCGGCCAAACGCCAAGAGCTTTGTTCGGGCAGGGTCGGTACGGCAGTTGACTAGGTCCCCAACCGGGGACCCGGTTACCGCTTATGCACGCCATGGATGCGGCCAGATTCGGCACCGCTGAGCTAGCCGAAGATTAATCGAACTAGGAGGATAAAAATGCTCAAAAGAGTCATCGGCGGTGCCATAGCGGCGCTGCTAATTGTTGGCGGCAGCGCCCTTGCCGCCAACGCAGCTGTCACCCGCGCATGGAACAGCTCAAGCAATCCCCTGAAGGTCGCTGGCTACGGGTCCACGGGTTGGGCCTACGGCTCGTTCACTGTCAGCACCGGTTCCGACGGCACAAAGGCCCGCGGGACCAACGCCGCGAAATACAGCAACGCGGACAACCACAAGGTGTACGTCAAGCAGATCACCTACGTGAACGCCGGCTACTGCGTGGCCTCGGAGTACCTTAGCTGCTCTCAGGCCTATTACAAGTACACGGAAAACGACTCGACCCACATCAATGTGGTCAACACCTGGAAGGCCGCAAACACCAAGACTTCCGTTCCGGGCACCGCCGATTACGCTAAGGGCGGGTTCCATGTGAAGCTGGATATTCCTCTTCGGGGCGACCCTGGCAGCGGCCAGTCTCTAACCAAGGGCGTGAACTACTGATAGCGTACCTAGGTGGATTCGAGGCAGGGGACACTGAGCGGCGGTGAAAGGCCGACCGCCTCGGTCGTGGCGCGGGGCCTGTGCGGAAGGAACGGTCGTTCCTTCCGCATGGGCCCCGTCGATCTGTACCTTGGCGAAGGTGTGACCTGCCTGGTCGGAGCCAATGGCGCCGGGAAGTCCACGCTATTCCGGGTTCTGATCGGCATTCAGCCAAGGACCGGGGGAACAGTCGAATTCGCCTCGAAGAGTCCCTCGCTCGGCTATCTCCCACAGGACCCGGAGCTGCCAGCACTCGCGACCTGCGACGACTACTTGAACCATGTGTCCTGGCTCCAAGGCATCAGCCGCAGTCAACGGCACGCAGCTGTGGGCGAGGTACTTGCCTGCGTCGGATTAGCCGACCGATCCGCGTCCCGGATCCGGGAGCTGTCCGGCGGTATGCGCCAGCGTCTGGCGTTTGCGGGGGCATTGGTGAACAGACCCGACCTATTGCTTCTGGACGAGCCGACGGTTGGGTTGGACCCCATCCAACGGGAGAGGATGAGGGGATTGATACGGGCCAACGCGGCCGGTCGGGCCGTGTTCTTGTCTACTCATCTGCTTGAAGATGTCCGAGCGTTGGCAAACCAGGTCGCGGTGATAGCAGGCGGTCGGATCGCCTTCGTCGGGGCGGTGGGCGAGTTGTCTCGGGAACCAGTCGGGTCCCCCGGTTTCGCCGCCGAGTTTGACGCCGCCGTCGCCGCGCTAATGGTCCCGCCAGGTGAGTGAGATGGCGTCTCGAGTTCGCGCCCCTCTGCGGATGCTGTTTGGCCCGTGGACTGCTCTGGTCGTTGTCGGGGTCGATGTCGGCATGCTGACAATGCGCCACATGGGTTACCTTGGCGAGTCGATGTATCTCGTTCGGACGTTGCCGATCGGCTTTGTCATAATTGGCCCCCTGTTGGCCGGTGTGGCCGCCACCGACGCGGCGCGCATTTCGCAGGCCGGCAACATCGGGCTGGTGATGGCGGTTCGAAGACGCCGGATGCGGTACCTGTGGGCGTGGTGGTGGACAATCCTTCCAGCGTCGGGGTTCCACACGGCGGCGTTCGCAGTGATGGTTCTCGTCGGGGGGGACCTCGACCCCCGAGGCGGCTGGCTGCGGCTCCTGCTTGCCTTTCTGGTGCAATTGGCGGTCTTTAGCTGGTTCACCGCCCTGGGCTCGGTGTTTGGCCGGTTCTTACCCACCGCGATAGCGGCCCTTGCGGCTGCCGCCACTGCCTTCGTCGCGGTCTATTACCTCACCGGAGCGACTGCGGAACAACCGCGCTTTTCCGTCTTCGGAGATCTCGGGGCCACAGTGACGCAAGTCGGGGTGTTGTTCAACCCGGCGCAACTGCTCTTGCAACTAGCCCTGTTATCCGGGTCTGCGGCGGCCCTTCTGTGGGCACCCGTCCGTCTTGTGCGCGAGCGTCCGAGTCTGCGGCCAGCAGGGACGCTCGCCTGCGTCGCCGTGGTAGTCGCGCTCTGCCTAGCGCAGCGGGTCTTGCCCGCCGCATTGCTGGTAAGCGATCCTTCCCCGCCTGACACCTGCGTGGGCGACCAACCCGTGGTGTGCTACTACCACGAACACGCCCGGTACGCCACGCCGTACATCGATTTGATCGCCCGCGCGTCGCGGGCGGCGCTCGACAACGGCTACGGCGCGTTTGTGCCAAGGCGGATGGATGAGGTCAGCCGCCGGTACACGCCCGGCGATCCGGACGTGACCGCGCTGGACCCCTTCGAGGTCAATTATCCTGGCGACGACTACCTCGTGGAAACCTTTGTCTTCCCTATGCAATGCCCTCAGGTGCATTCCGACCAACCGCCGTCGGACGAGTTTTGGCGTAACCAGCGTTTGTTGACTGCCACATGGATGAGCCTCATGGGAAGGGAGTATGGCCCGCTCGACGCCGCCGAGGCGTCATTGGTGCCGCTAGAACCTGAGGAAGTGGCCGCGACCATGTCAGCGCTTCGGTCTTGCGATTTCGAATAGGCGGTGGCGCCTGTGAGACCGCTGATCCCTCCCCGGCTGCCAGCTTGGGCATGCGTGTACCCAGTCTGGCGGGCGCTGGCCCTTCTGACGGGGACAGGGGTAGTAACGTTCGCCCTCAGGGACGTTCAATTGGAACGTATCGGGACGACGGTCCTTGAGCCACCGGCCGCCTTCCCCCTTTTCAGCACCGTTATCGCAGGTATTGTGGCGGCCGGTGGGTGCGATGAGAGGCTACCGCCGTTACCGATGCGGCCGGTTCGCGCCCTCGCGCGGGCCGGAATAGTGGTCACCCTCCTGATCTCGGCGTTGGCATTGGTTTCAGCGCCTGTGCTATTGGGTGGCTCAAGTGTCGGCTGGGCGCCCTTGACGCGCAACACTCTGGCGGCGTTCGCGCTCACCCTGGCGTTCGAGAGCACCCCGATCCGCCCGCTAGCTTGGATGCCCGCCGTGTTATGGCTGGGCGTGGTAATGCTATTCCTTGAACCGCTCGCTGGCATTCCACTGCTCGGAGACCTAATCGTGATCAGCCCCGAAGCCGACCTCGCGGATCTAGCAGTCGCCACGGCGATGCTGGTGGCCGCTATGGCGCGATTCACAGCGTTCGGCGGCGGCACGCCGTCGCTCCGCCCTTCCCGCCTGCAACGAAGGGCCGGTCCCGCACGGCTGTGGGCACGTGGCAAGACACACGCCGTTCGCCGGCCGCCGCCACCCCCCGCGCTTTGGGAACGCTGCGATCGGCCGTGTCACGGCAGCGCGCCGATGGGTTCTGCAAGTCGCCCCGCAGGGCTGCTAACGCCTATCGGCGACGGCGGACCTAGACGCGGGTCGGACCTTGCCGCCGACGGAATGGGCGGATCGCAGATTGGCTCGCCGAACCTGACCGATTGCTCAACTGTAAAGAGAGCGGACTGATGGCGGTCAAGTGGCTTCGATTGTCGCTGGCGTTGGCCGCATTCGCGCCCGTCCTAGCACTTGCTCTCGTTGGATGCTCGAGCGACGATGGCGTCGCCACGCTGGGCGAGAAGGGCGAGGCGAGCGGAGCGGCAAGCCAGCAGGAGACCGCGAGAGCGATGGTGGCATGCCTTCAAGCGGCTGGTGTGCCTGCACACGAGGAATCGGTCGGAGATTCCGCTGGGCAGGCCGCAGTCGGTTTCCCGCCCGATGAGCACTACCTGCTCTCGTATGGAGACGGCCAGAGACAGGCTGGCGGCTACAACATCGCGGAGCCCGACGAGGAGGGCCGGCGGCTGGAAGAGATGGCCGACAAGTACGCCGGCGAAGCCGCCAAAAGCCAGGATTACGATCAGCCGTTCCTGTTCATTGGCGCGACCGACCACACGGAAGCCTGGGCCGGGTGCCTCGGCCAGACGGGGTACACCGAGCCGGTTTGGACCGAAGCTCCAAACAATGAGTTACAGGTCAAGCGGCAGGAGCTCGACGCCGCTGTCGCTTGGCTTCAGTGCGCCCGTGACAGCGGCTATCCCGATCTTCCGGACCCGGCGCCGATCGCAGCCGACAACTACGCCACCAGACCGATGGCGCTTCTGCCTGCCGACATGACTGAAGCAGAGCTGCGGCAGCTACTGGCCGCGTGCCCCAATTTCGACGATGCCGCCCATCTGCGCGCGCAACGCGAACTAGTCGAAGCGCTAGAGTCAGGCGACGAACTGCCGAGCCAGTTCCCGGGATTCGCGGATCCGGTGATCGGCTTCGATGCCCCTGGCTTCAACGGGGACACCAGCGACGGTGCCATGGACGCTCTTTCCGACCAGGACTTGAACCGCCTGTACGCACTGCTAAGGATCCTGGAGGAAGCCGCGAACGAGTTCGACACGGCACACCAACAGGAGCTTGACGGCCTCCAACCATGACGCGAACCGGTTCACCCGCCATTCGCTAATCGCCGCGTCTGATGTTGCGCGGCGTTGACGCCGCGATCTTGCCTCTCATCTACTGATGCGTGCTCTTCGCGCACCAAGGGTGTTGCCAGGGATTCGGTGCGCCGTGGATGGACAAGCCCGGTTTCTAAACGGAAGTGCAACACCTCGGTAGGTTGTGGTTGTTCACATCACGGCCTGAGAGGGGTTGCGCTTCCTTGGCACGGCATTGCAAGCGCTTGATCCTGGAGATGAGGATCCGGGTCGAGAAGTACCATGACCAGGGCCGGTCGGCGCGGTGGATTGCCGGGGAGTTGCGCCGC
>JAITJZ010000116.1 GCA_031278655.1 Bifidobacteriaceae bacterium | reverse complement strand
ACCTGCGGGCATGCCCGATCCGGTGGCGGCCGTCCTGACGGCCTACCTGTCCCCCGACCAGCGATTCACGACCATGGCCGAGTTCTCGGCGGCGCTGTCCTGGCTGCTGACGGCGCCGGCGCCGAAGGCGCCCCCGTCCCAGGTCCCAGCCAGCCAGACGGTCCCCGGCGCCGGCGAATCTGCCCCCGCCGCCTCGGCGCCAGCGCCCTCTCCAACGGCGTCCTCAGCACTGGCCCCCTCGGTGACCGCGTCCTCGGCACCCACGGCATCGGCCGCCCTCGGCGGATGGCCGAGCGCCTTCTCCGGGCCGTCGCCACCTGGCGATCCGCCGCCAGCGCGCCCGCCCGCCTCGACGGAGGCTGGTTTGGCGGCGGATCGGGACGGGCCGGCGGGCGAGGCGGCAGATCGGGACGGGCCGGCGGGCGGCGGGTGGCGGGTTGCCGGTGGGCCGGCGGTCGAGGCGGCGGATCGGGACAGGCCGGGGCTGACAGGCCCGCCGCGGCGGCGAGCGCGGCCGAAGGCGGGGCTGGGGCCGGGCCAGACGGCATCGGACGAGGTGGCGCGATCAGGCCCCAAGGCGCGCCGCCGGGCGCGCGGCCCAGGCGGACGGCGTCGGGCGACCCCGGCGGTCCTGGCCCTGGCCGCGCTGGCCCTGGCGGCGCTGGCGCTGTGGTGGTCCGGGCCGCTGGCGCCGCCCGACCCGGGCGCGGCGCAGGCGGCCGCGGACGGGGGGCGGCCGGACGCGGTGATCGCCGTGGCGCAGCAGGTGCCGCGCCTCGAAGGTGGCGCGGTGACCGTCGATTCGGCCGGGGACCCGTTCTTCACCTGGACGAACCCGGCGCCGCTACCCGGCGACCAATACCGCTGGTCGCCGCTGGCGGCGCCGGAGCGGGCCCGGGTTACGGGCGAGGTCCAAGCCGCAGTGGCGCGCGCTGAATTCGGCGGCGGCCCGGTCTGCATCGAGGTCCAACTCATCCGCGACGGCCGGACCGACGCCTCCGAACTGCGAATCTGTGAGGGCACATGAGCGGCTCGAGACTGCGGCCATGGGTCAGGCGATGGGCCTGGCTGGCGCCGGTGGTGGTCTTCATCGGTTTGGCGGTGACGCGGCCGGGGTACCCGGTGGCGGCGGTCGACCTGACCGACGGGTCGGTCTGGGTCACAAAACTGGGCCAGGGCGAGGCCAAGGTGGCCCTCTACAACGCCGCGATCGAGGAGCTGACCGGCGGTTTCACCATCACTCCGGCGGTCGGCGAACTCGACGTGGCGCAAGCCGGCGCCAGCGTGGCGATCACCCAGGCGGACGGTTTCATGACCGTCGATGTGGCGGCGCTGAAACTGGGCCGGCCGGTCGGTTATCCCGTGGCGGAGGCTGACGTGGTCGACGGGGACCAAGCCGCCGCTGCTCAGGCCGACGCGGGCGGGGCCGCCGCTGGCGGGGCCGGGGCGGGCCGGGGAGAAGCGGGCCAGGCCGCCGCTGCTCAGGCCGACGCCGCTCAGGCCGACGCGGACGGGTCGGGGGCGGGCCGGGTCGGTGTTGGCGGTGACGCCGTTCTGGTGGTCGGCGCCGACGCGACACGGGCCTGGCTGCGTCCGTTCGCGCCCACCGGCCAAGCCGGCCAAGCCGGCCAAGCCGACCAGGCCGACCAGGCCGAACTGGGCGAACTGGGCGAACTGGGGGCCGAGGAACCCGACCTGGAAACAGGCCCCGGCGGGCGGATCGTGATCGCGCCGGATGGCAACGTCTTCGCGGTGGCGGCGGACGGCGCCGTCAGCCGGGTCTGGCTGGATTGGTCGGCTGACTCCGGGGCGCGTTCCGGGACGGCTGCCGGGGCCGGTTCGGGGACGGATTCGGGGGATGGGGCGCCGGAGGCGCGCCTGCGACGCGCCGAACTCGGACGCCTGCGGCTGGGGCCCGAGCAGGTCGATCAGATCAGCGCCGTGACGGCGGTGGGCGGGGAGGTCTACGCCCTCGTCGGCGCCAGCCTGGCCGCGATGGACGGCCTGGCCGATCTGTCCGCGTATGGCGACCCGGGCGACCTAAGACTGCAGACGCCATCGGCGGACGTGGGGGCGGCATCGGGCGCTGTGGCGGTGGCGACGCCGGACGCGCTGCTGCTGGTGGACCGGCGTGGCCGGGTCAAACGGTGGCAGACGGGCAACTGGGGCGAGGCGGCCGCGCCCGTGGCCGTCGGCGAATGCGTCCACGCGGCCTGGTCCGCCCCGCCCGGCGGCGGCGACAACTACCTGGCGCTGTGCGCGGGCGAACCGGCGCTCGGCCGCGCGCTCCAAGCCGTGAGCGCTGGCTCGCGGCTGGTCTTCCGCGTCAACCGGCAGGTCGTGGTGCTGAACGACGTCCAAGACGGCCGGGTCTGGATGCCCGCCCAAGACGACCGCGTGCGCGACGCGTTGAACTGGGACCAGATCGACCCCAAAGCCGACGATCAAGCCGCGGGCGGCGGCGGCGCGCCCGGCCAACAACTCGACTGCGACGACAAGACGGCCAAACCGGTGGCGGCGGACGACGCCTACGGCTTCCGGCCGGGCGCCAGCGTCATCCTGATGGTGCTGGACAACGACGCCGCGTCGAATTGCGCGGCGCTGGCGGTCGAGCGCGTTGACGGCCTCGATCCGTCCGCCGGCACGGCCGAGCCGGTCCTGGCGGGGCGGGCCATCCAATTCACGCCCGCCGTCGGCGGCGCCGCCAGCTTCACGTACACGGTCTCTGACGCGGCCGGCCAGACCGATTCGGCCACCGTCGCGCTCACCCCGGCCAGCGGCGCCAATCGCCCGCCCGACCCGCCGCCGCGCGCGCCCGAGCTGGTCATGGAACTGGGCGCGACCGCCACCCATCGCGCCTTGGCGGCCTTCACCGACCCCGACGGCGACGCCATCAGCTTGGTCGGCGCCACCACCGCTGACAAAGACTTGACGGTCTGGTTCGAGCCCGGCGGCACGGTCACCATCCGCGCCGGCGAGGGCGGCCAGGCCCGCTCCGCCACGGTGACGCTGGCCGTCCAGGACGCCTTGGGGGCGGCCGCGCCACCAGTCGCCCTGACCGTGGAGTTGCGCCAGCCCGGGTCCGTGGTCCCCGCCGCCGATGTCGTCAAAGGCGCCGGTTTGGTGGGCCAGGACGTGGTCCTCGACTTGCGGGAAGCGGTGCGGACCGCTCACGCCAGCCCGTTGCTGTTCACGCTCGACGCCCAGGACGATCTGGCCGCCGCGGTCGAGTTGGACGCCGCCAGCGGCGAGCTGGTGTTCAAGGCGGCGGCGGCCAACACCTATCTGCTCGGGGTGAGTGTTTCGGCGGGCGGCGTCACGGGGAAGCTGTCGGCGCGGATCGACGTCGCCGAGGCGGGCGCGGCGGCCCTGGTGGCGGTGGCCGACACGGCCTATGTCCGTCCCGGCAAGCCGACGCTGATCGACCCGCTGGCGAACGACTCGACCGGTGGCGAGGTGCCTGTGTTGCAAGAGTTCGAACCGGCCGCGGCGGTCGAAGCGGTGCCGCTGCAGCGCCGTTACTTGGAGATCTCCGACGCCGGCGGCTCGGGCGCCTCGGGGGACGCAGGCGGCTCGGGCGCCTCGGGGGACGCCGGCGGCGACCCGGGCGGCGGCGGGTCCGGCGCCGAGGTCATCTACTACACGCTCGCGGCCGGCGGCCGCACCGCCATCGGCGCCATCCGGGTGGTGCGCGTCGAGGCCGGAGCGGGACAAGACCCGGTGGCGACCGGAGGCAGGCTGACGGTTCGCGCCGGCGGCGTGGTCACCATTCCAGCCCTGGAACAAGCGTTCGACCCGGACGGGGACGAGGTCTCGATCCTGGCCGCAGCCCCGATCGAGCCGGTCCCGAGCTGCGGGACGGTCTACGCCTCGTCGCTGTCGGTCCGGTACCAGGCCCCGGCCGAACCCTGCGCCAAGCCGGTGACGGTGACAGTCCCGCTGGCCGACGAGGCCGGCGGCTCGGCGCTGGCCAGTTTCACGATCGAGGTCCACCGCTCGCAGGGCGCGGCCAAGGCCGCGCCCGAGCCGCGCGACTTGACGGCCCAGGTGGCGCGGGGCGAGGAGGTCAAGATCGCGGTGCCGCTGACCGGGATCGACGTCGACGGCGACGGGGTGTCCCTGCAGCAGGGGATCGACACCCAGCCGCTCTTTGGGGCCATCACCGAGATCGGCCCCGACTACATCAAGTACCAGGCCGCGCCCGATCAGGCGCCCGGCACGGACAGCTTCACCTACGCGGTCGAAGACTGGGCCGCCAACCGGGCGACGGCTCAGGTGATGATCGGGGTGGCGGACCGGCCGCAGGCCCAGACGGGGGTGGTCGCCCGCGACGACCGGGCCGTGGCGCGGCCCGGCAAAGTGCTGGAGATCCCGGTGCTGGCCAACGATGTCGATCTGTCAGGCAGAACCGATTTGGGGTTTTGCGAGGACGAGCCGTTGGGGCTCCCCGACGCCACCTCGGCCGCGCCCGGGGACGGGGTTTCCGATGCCGCGCCCGCGGGCGGGGTTCCCGATGCCGCGCCCGGGGACGGGGTTTCCGATGCCGACGGCGCCGTTTTTGTCGGCGGGGTCGAAGTGCGGTTGGACCGCGAGGGGCAGCGCCTGGTCGTCGCCTTGCCGCAGCGGGCGGGCCAGTACCAGGTGGTCTATTACGCCTGCGGGGCGTCCGGAGACCGCGACTCGGCGGCGGTCAACCTGAGGGTGGACCCGGCGGCGGTCGCCGCCGCGCCGCGCGCCAAAGACATTGTCTCGCCGCCGCAAGAGACCATCGACAAGGTGTCCGTCGACATCGACGTCCGGCGCTGGGCCTATAACCCTTCCGGGCCTACAGCCGACCTCGAATTGTTCCTGCCGGCGGCGGCGGGGGCGCACGCGAGGCTCAAGAATGACTCCGAAATCACCGTCACCCTGCAAGACGAATTGCCGACGATCGTCTTCTACGGCCTGCGGAACCTCGCGCCCGAGGCGCAGGGCGCCACCGCCTACGGCTCGATCACCGTCCCACCGATCTCCCGCCCGCCCTATCTGCGACCCGACCTCGACCCGATCCGGGCCGAGGCCGGCCAGGAGACCATCATCAACCTGGACGAATTCGTGGCCGTGGCCAGAGGCCGGGCCGGCGCCTTCCTGCATCTGCCAACGGCAGACGGCCACCTGACGGCTGGGCACGGCCAGGTCGCCCCCGCCGCGTCCGGGCGCGCCATCGCCTACCGGGCCGCGTCCGGGCATGTCGGGGCGGATCGGATCGAGTTCTGGGTCTCGGACACCGCCGACTCGGCCAGCCCGGACGCCAAGAAATCGAGGCTGTGGCTGGATGTGACCGTGGCCGAGGGCCGGCGCAGCCAGCTCACCTTCACCGACCCGGCGCCGCAGGTTGAGCGTGACGGGCCTGCGCGAACGGTCGATCTGGCCGCGTTCGCGCAGGTAGATGGGGCGTCCCTGGCCGATCCGGCGGAATTGGCGGTGGCGCTCGGGCCGGTTGGACCGGGGCTGCGGGTCCAACAGGCCGGAACCGTTGTCACCATTCAGGCCGGGCTCGAGGCGGTGGCGGGCCAGCGTTCGGCCATCACGTTGACCCTGGCCTACGGCGGCGGCGCGCCGAAGGCGGGATTGAGCCTGACGGTGACGGTGGTCGAGACCAAACAACCGGCGGTCAAACCCAACCCGCCCGACCCGGTCAAGGTCGAGCGGGGCCAGCCCAAGGCGGTGCCGGTGCTCGAGGGCGTCTTCGACCCGTGGTCAAAGACCAGCCCGGCGCGCGTCGAAGCCGTCACGGTGACGGGGGACGGCCACGCCCAGGCCTCCGGCCAGTCGATCATCGTGACGGCCGGGTCGGCAACGTCGGCCGGGTCGGCAGCATCGTCAGCGGACGGCGGCCAGTTGGCTGTCGGGTTCGCGGTGGTCGACGCCGCCGGCCGCCGCCAGACCGGCAGCTTCAAGGTCATCGCCCGCGGCAAACCGGCCGCGCCCGCCTCGGTGACGGCGGCGCTGGGGGACGGCGGCCGGGTCCGGGTCACATGGGCGCCGGTGACCGGCGCGGCCACCGGCGGCGAGCCGGTCGAGTCCTACCGCGTGGTCTTGGCGGGCGCCATTTGCGACGCGGCGCCCGGCGGGCAGAACTGGGCCGACTGCCGCGCCCAGGGGCTTGACTACGGCTCGCAGTATCGGGTTGAGGTCTGGGCGCGCAACGCCGTCGGCGAATCCGAGCAGCCGGGGGTTGGGTCGCTCGACTACCAGGTGGCGCCCGATCCGCCGGTGGCGGGGGAGGCGACGGCGGGCAAGAACCAGATTCATCTGAGTTGGACGCCGCCCGCCGCCGGGGCCGGCTCGGTCGACCATTACACGGTCAGCTGTGATGGGCGGGTCGTGGTCGCGCCGGCGGGCGCCACCGAGTTGACCGTGACGGGATTGGCCCAAGGCGTCAGCTACGCCTGTTCGGTCAGCGCCGTCAACGCCAAGGGTTCGAGCGTCAGCGCCCGCTTCGCGGCCGTCCAACCCTACGGCGATCCGGGTCAGCCCTCCCCGCCAAGGGTGAGCTGGACCGGCCAATTCGCGGACCTGTCCGGGAATTGGCCCACCGTCCAGGTCGAATGGGACGAGGTCGCGGACGGTGGCGCGGCCGTCAGCCACACCTTGCTGGTCAACGGCGGCGTCATCGGCCCTTGCGCCGCCACATCCTGCGTCCTGGCGCTGGAAGCCGGCTCGACCGCCGTCTTCCAAATCCAGGTCGAAAGCTCGCGCGAGGACGTGGCCACCAAGGTCTCCGACCCGGCCGGCCCCTACCGCCTGCCACCGGCGCCGCTGGCGGATCTGGCCGCGCCCGGCCTGACCGCCTCGGCCGCCAGCCCGGCCGGCCAAGCCTGGGTCGAGGTGGCTTGGCCGCAGGTCGCCGCCCGGAGCGGCTATGCGGTTGATCTGAACGGCCAGTTCGACGGCTGGACGATGCCGTCGCCCGGGTCTCGCTTCGAGGGGCTCGGCTCGGGTTCGCACAGCGTCAGGCTCGCCTATTGCCTGCGTTCCGTCGGCGGCGTCGCGGTCATGCCGGGGGTGGCGGCCGAGGCGCTCTGCGCCACCTCGCCGCCGGCCGAGATCACCGTCACCACCAAGCCGGCGCCGCCCGTCGGCTGCGCCGCCACGCGGCCGGACCGGTGGACGGTGGCGGTTGAATGCGAACCGCCAAGTGACGGCGGCGGCCTGGACTGGTCGTGGTGGGCGGCGATCGACGGCCTGGGGGCCGGCGCCCAGGCGCGCGGGACCTTCGATCTGGCGATCCCCGCCGGCGAGGCGGCCGGCGGCATGGTCGAGGTCTGGGTCGAGAACGCGCTGGGGGCTTCTTTCAGGCTGCGCCTGAGTTATCCGCCCGCGAACGAGCCCGAACCGCCGTCGCCGCAGGCGCGGGGCCCCACCGACTCGGCGGCCTGACCGCGCCCCCGGCCGAACCGCCCCCGGCCGAACCGCCCCCGGCCGCAGACGTCATCGACGGCTGTGCTTTGAACCGCCCTGTCAGAGCGTTGAACAACGCTCTCCCAGGGCGTCCGACAGCGCTTGTCTGCCGCGTTTCCGCTGGTGAGAGCTTCGCTCTCGCCTGCGTCAACACGGTCGGACGGTGTTGTCCAACACCGTCCCAGCCCCCTACGAAGATGAGGATCAATGGATGACAACGCGGCGGCGACCTTCGCCCGCGAGTTCGGGGCCATCGCCGGGGCTTGCGCGGCCGCCATCGTCGGCAAGGCGGAGGCCGTGGCGCTGGTGGTGACGGCCCTGCTGGCCGGCGGGCATGTGCTGCTGGAGGACGTGCCGGGCACCGGCAAGACCACGCTGGCCAAGGCGGTGGCGGCGGCGGTGCGGGCGACCCACGGGCGGGTTCAATTCACCCCCGACCTGCTGCCGTCAGACCTGATCGGCGCCAATATCTACGACCAGCGCCGGGGCCAATTCGAGTTCAGGCCGGGGCCGGTGTTCTGCTCCGTCCTGCTCGCGGACGAGGTCAACCGGGCCAGCCCCAAGACCCAATCGGCGCTGCTGGAGGTCATGGAGGAACGCCAGGTCACGGTCGACGGTGTCAGCCGCCCGGCGCCGAGCCCGTTCGTGGTCATCGCCACCCAGAACCCGGTCGAACAAATCGGCACCTATCCGCTTCCCGAGGCGCAGTTGGACCGCTTCCTGATCCGGGCCAGCCTGGGCTATCCCGATCACGCCACGTCCGCCTGGCTGGTGGAGCAGTGCGCCTGGGCTGATCGCAGCGCCGCCGTCGCGCCGGCCGTGACCGCCGCCCGGGTGGTTGAACTCGCCAACTTGGCGGCGCAGGCGCGCATCGCCCCGGCGGTGGCCGGGTACATCGTCTCATTGTGTGAGGCGACGCGCGCGGATGAGCGCTGTGAGCTGGGTGTTTCCACCCGCGGCGGGTTGGCTTTGGGGCGTTGCGCGAAGGTCTGGGCCATGGCCAAGGGACGCGCCTACGTCACGCCCGATGACGTCAAGGACTTGGCGGCGGCGGTCCTGGCCCACCGGTTGATCGTGGCCCCGGACGCGCTCATCGACGGGGTCAAGGCCTCCGATGTGGTGGCGGACGTGCTGCGGCGGGTGCCGGCGCCGCGCTCCGGCGGCGATCAGGCGGCCGGGGCGGCGGCGTGACCGCCTGGGGCCGGTTGGCCTGCGGCCTGAGCTTGGCGGCCGTGGCCCTCGGCTGGTGTCTCGGCTGGCCCGAGTTGGCGGCGCCGGGGGCGACGGTGGCGGTGGTGGGGCTTTGCGGCGCGGCGACTTCCAGGCGCCGCCCCAAGCTGGCCGCCCGCTTGGAGCTGGCGCGCGGGCGCGTGCGCGTTGGCGGCGACCCAGGTCTGAGCGTGATTGTGACGAACCTGGGCCGCCGGCGCCTGCGGGGCACGGTTCTGAGCCTGCCGGTGGGGCGGCGTGTCCTGCCGGTGCGACTGCGCCGCCTGGCGCCGGGCGCCACCGCCGCGGTCAAGATCGACGTGCCGACCGGTCGACGCGCCCGGCTGCCCGTTGGGCCGGCGCAAGCGCTGCGCGGCGATCCGTTTGGCCTGGTGGCGCGCACATTTTTGTGGGGTGAGGCGATGGCGGTGGCGGTTTATCCCAGAACCGTGGCGGCCGAATTGGCGGCCGCCGGCATGGTCAGGGATGTCGAAGGCAGGCCCACGGGCCATCCGGCTGAGGCGGACGTCTCATTCCACGCCCTGCGCGGCTACCAGCACGGTGACGACGTCCGCTCGATCCACTGGCGCTCGTCGGCCCGGCTGGGCCGGGTCGTGGTCCGCCAGTCGGATGACACCCGGCGCCTCCATCTGGCGCTGATCCTGGCGACAGCCGCAGGCGAGTATGGCGGCGGCGGCGACTTCGAATTGGCGGTCGCGGTCTACGCCTCGATCGGGTTCGCCGGGCTCGGCCAAGCTGGCGAACTGTCCCTGACAGCCGGACCGGCGTTCTGGCCGACGGCCAAAGTCAACCGCGCCAGCCTGGCGGATCTGACCTCGGCGGTGGCCCTCGAGCGGTCTGGCGCGGCCGGCCACGGGCTGTCCGAGGCGGTGGCGTTGGCGCGCGGCCGGGCGCCGCGCGCCACCCTTGGTGTGCTGGTCACGGGCGCGGAGTTGAGCCCGTCGGAGCTGGCCCGGATCAGCGCCGGCCTGCCCGCCGGCGCCACCGCTTTGGCCTTGCGCTGCCAGGCCGGGGCTGACCTGGCGGTCAGCCGCGCCGGGCGGATCGGGATTGTCCGTCTGGGCGGGCTCGACCACTTGCCGAAACTGGCGCGCTGGTGGGGACGGCCATGATCGGCGCGCGCGGTCTGGCTGGCGCCGCCGTGGTGCTGGCCCTCGACGCGGCCGCCCTGGCGCCGCTGATCCCGGTCTTCGGCCCGCGGGCGCTGGCGGCGCCGGCGCTGGGCGGATTGGGCGCCGGGGCCGGGGTGGCGATCTGGTGCGCGGTGCGCGGCTGGGCGCGTCTGCCCACGGTTGGCGCGGCCGTTGGCGTCTATCTGCTGGCCGGACCCGGCTTGGCCGTGCCGGAATTGGCGGCCTGGGGGGTGGCGCCGTCTTGGGCTGGCGCGCGCTGGTCGGTCGAGGGGCTGGTGGCGGTGTGGTCGCTGCTGATGACGGCGCCAACGCCGGTCGGCGCTGGCGGCGGGCTCGGGCTGGCGCCGTTCGCGCTGGCCTACTTGGCGGCGGCCGCTGGCGTGAGCCTGGCCGCGCGACTGCCGCGCCGCCGGGCCCCGGCGGCGCTCCTGGCCCCGGGGGCGGTGCTGGTGGTGGCGCTGATCCTGGGCGCCAAGGACTCCGCAGCCGCTGGTCCGCTGGGCGTGGTCGGGGCTTTGCTGGCGCTCGCCTGGGCGGCTTGGTGCGCGCGAAGCCTCCAGCCGCGCCGTCTGGCAGGCCTGGCGGCGGTGGTGGCCCTGGCGGCGGTTGGCGGCCTCGCCGCCGCGGAGGTGGCCGGGCAGCGCCCGCGTCTGGTGGTGCGCGAGCGGGTCACCCCGCCCTTCGATCCCTTGGACTATCCCAGTCCGCTGGCCGCCTATCGCAGCTATTTGAAGCCGGAGTTGAGTTCGGCGGTGTTGGCGCGGGTTTCGGGCCTGCCGCCCGGCGGCGTTGTCAAACTGGCGGTCATGGACCGGTTCGACGGGCTGGTCTGGAACGTGGGCGGCGCAGGTTCGCCGGGCGGGTCGGGCGCCTTCACGCGTTTGCCCGCCGCCGATGCCGCCGGCTTGGCGCCGGGACAAGGCCAGTCGCAAGACGGGCAGCCAGGCGAGGTCACGTTTGTGCGTCTCGAAAGCGCCCGTCAGCTGGGCGTTTGGCTCTATTCGGTGGGCGCGCCGACGGCCATCGCCTTCGAGGGCCGCGACGCGGCGGGGCTGCGCGAGGCGGTCCGGTGGTCCCGGGCCACCGGGACCCTGGCCCTGACCTCGCCCAGCGCCGATCCGGTGGCGTACACCCTTGAGACTGCTTGGCGAGACTACCGGCCCTCGGCGGAGCTGATCGCGGCGGCTGGGGCTGGCGCGGTCGCGGCGCCCGAAGGCGTCATGGTCCAAGCCGCCGCCCTGCTGGCGGCGGCGGTTGCGGGCCAGGCCACCAGCGCGGGGGCGAAGGCTTTGGCGTTGGAGCGCCATCTTCAGGGCGGCTACTACTCCGATGGCCAGGAGGGCCCGGGCGAGGGTTCGGGACGGGCCGCGGTCCTGGCCGGCCACGGGGCCGGCCGCATCGCCGAGTTCTTGGAGGCCGAGCCGATGGTCGGCAACGCCGAACAGTACGCGGCGGCCATGGCGCTGATGGCGCGCTCGCTGGGCCTGTCCGCCAGGGTGGTGATGGGCTTCGCCCCCGGCTATGGCGAGGGCGCGGACGGCTCTGAGCGGCTGGGCGGCGGCGACGGCGGCGCCAGCGGCGCCGACGGCGCCCACACTTTCACAGGCGAGGACATGACCGCCTGGGTTGAGGTCAACCTGGAAGGGCTCGGCTGGGTCGGTTTCTTCCCAACGCCGAGCCGCCAGGACTCGCCTGAGCCGATCCTGGAGGAACCGCGCCCGCAGCCGCGCCCGCAGTTGGTCCAGCCGCCGCCGGCTGAGGCCAGACCTTCTCAAGAGCCCGAGGCGGCGCCGGAGCCGGTCCCGGTCGGATCGGCCCGCCCCGCCACGCCGTCCGCCCCCGCCGCGGCGGTCGGTCCTTTGGCCGCGGGGGCCATGGCGGGGGGCGGCGCCGCGTGCGCGCTGGCGGCTGGCGCCCTCACGGTGATCGCGGCTAAGGCCCGGCGCCGCCGGCGCCGAGAGCGGCGTGGCGGGCCGGCCGCAAGGGTCATGGCTGGTTGGGACGAGGTCATCGACCAGCTGCGCGACCTGCGCCTGCTCGGCCGGCCGGCGCCGGCCGAGACCCGCCGCGAGACCGCCGCCGCCGCGCCGATCAGGCTGCGTGGCTTGTTGTCGCGCCTGGCCTGGCAGTGCGACGCGGCCGCCTTCGGCCCGCCGGGCGCCATTTCCGAGCGCCAGGCGCGAGTCCATTGGGAGGGGGTGGACCGCGCCGGGCGGGCCGCCAGGGGCGGCCTGAGCCGGTGGCGGCGGTTGCGCGCGCGCTTGGCCCTGGCCTCCTGGCGGCGCCGGCCGCCCCCGCGCGGCCCAAAGTCCGCAATTGGCCGGGGCGCGAGGCCGCCAAGAGCGCCCGGCTCTGGCACGATAGGAAGATGACGGGCCGAATCATGGTGGTTGACGATGACGTCGCGCTGGCGGAGATGATCGGGATAGTGCTGACCGGGGAGGGTTACCAGCCTGATTACTGCACCGACGGCAACCAAGCGCTGACTTTGATCAGGCAGACGCGCCCCGACCTGGTGCTGCTGGACCTCATGCTGCCGGGCATGGACGGGATCGAGGTCTGCCGGGAGCTGCGCAAGGAATCAGGCGTGCCGGTGATCATGGTGACGGCCAAGTCCGACACCAAGGACATAGTCGAGGGCCTGGAGGTGGGCGCCGACGATTACATCCTGAAACCGTTCAAACCGGCGGAACTGGTGGCCAGGGTCAGGGCCAGGCTGCGCCGCAGCCCAGCCGACGACCAAGCCGAAGGCGAGCGCCTGCGGATCGGCGACATCGAGATCGACGTGCCCGGGCATGAAGTCCGCAAGGCCGGGCGTCTGATCTCCTTGACGCCGCTGGAGTTCGACATCTTGGAGACGCTGGCGTCGAAGCCGCGCCTGGTGTTCACACGCGAGATGCTCCTGGAACGGGTCTGGGGTTACAAGAGCGCGGCCGACACCAGGCTGGTGAACGTGCACGTCCAACGGCTGCGGGCGAAGGTGGAGACCGATCCTGAGTCCCCCAGCGTGGTCCTGACCGTGCGCGGCGTTGGCTACAAGGCGGGCAGCCCGCGGTGACTGAGGCGCGGGCCTGCGGAGACGAGGACCCTGTTAGGGACCCTGCTGGGCGGGGCGGTCCCAAACGGGCGTCCGCCCGCGCCGGCTGGGGGCCGGTGTCGTTGATGCGCCGTTCCTTGCAGGCGCGGGTGATGTTGACTGTCGTGCTCGTGTCGGGGGTGTCCTTGGCGGGGTTGGGGATCGCTTTGACGGAGCAGGTCCGTTCCGGGATTTTCGACGCCCGCGTCGCCGATGTGCTGAAGGAGGCGTCGCGCCTGGCCACCAGCGCCCAGGAGACCTTCGACGCCTCGTCGGTGGCCTCGCCGATCACCGCCGAGACGTTGGCCCGCGACACGGTCGGGTCGATCTCGTCGGTCGGGTCGTCGGCCAGGGCGGTGTCGTTGTTGCCGCCCGATGACGCCGGGCCGGGGGCGATTTCCGCCATCTTCACCGACCCCCAGCTTTGGGACGTCGCCTCGCCGGAGCTGCGCGAGGCCGCCCGCAGCGGCGGCGGACAGGTTTGGCAGTCGGTCGCCCTGCCGGCCGCCGCCAGCGCCAGCGCCGCGTTCAACAGCGACGACAGCGCCGGCGACGGCGCCGACGACGGCGCCGACGCCCAAGACGGCGCCCAAGTCAGCGCCCAGATCAGCGCCCAGATCAGAACCGACGCGGTGGCCAAGGAGTCCGCCGCCGGGACCAGCCCCGGGGTGGCGGTGGCGCAATCGGTCACTTTGATGGCGACCCCATATGTGCTGGTGATGGTCTACGATCTGAGCCCCGAGCAGGCGACCATGACCTTGATCGCGCATGTCTTGGCGGTCTCAGCGGTGGCGGTGGTCGTCATCGTGCTGCTGGTGGCGTGGCTGGTGACGCACCAGGCAGTGCGCCCGGTGCGAGCGGCGGCCCAAGTGGCGGCCAAACTGGCGGACGGCGCGCTGGGGGAGCGCATCCCGGTGCGCGGCCACGACGAGATGGCGACCCTGGCGGCATCGTTCAATGAGATGGCTGGCGCCATGCAACGGCACATCGGCCAATTGGAGGACCTGTCGAAACTGCAGCGGCGCTTCGTCTCCGATGTCTCGCATGAGTTGCGCACGCCGCTGGCCACGATCCGCATGGCCGGCGACTTGATCTACGCCGCCCGCGACCGCTTCCCGCCGGATGTGTCCCGGTCGGCCGAACTGCTGGCCAACCAACTCGACCGCTTCGACGCCCTGCTGGCGGACCTGTTGGAGATTTCCCGGTTCGACGCCGGCGCGGCCCTGCTCGAGACCGAGCGGGTCGACCTGCGCGCCCTGGTGGGTTGGGAGCTGGAGGCGGTGGCGCCGCTGGCGGCGGACAAGAATGTGATCGTCACCAGCCAGGCGCCGGACCGGCCGGCGCTGGCCCAGGTCGACTCGCGGCGGATCTCGCGGATCGTGCGCAACTTGGTCGTCAACGCCATCGAACACGCGGCCGGGCGGGTGGCGGTGACCACCGCCGTCAGCGATCAGGCCGTGGCGGTGGTGGTCGCGGACGATGGCTTGGGCTTGACCGAGGAACAGTTGGCGCGCGTCTTCGACCGCTTCTGGCGGGCCGATCCGGCCCGCGCCCGTTCCACCGGCGGCACCGGTCTGGGCTTGGCGATCGCCTTGGAGGACACCAATTTGCATGGCGGCGCCTTGGAGGTCTGGGGCCGCCCCGGCGTCGGCGCGGTCTTCCGCCTGGTGGTGCCGAGGGCGCAGGGCGGCGAGATCGGCCGGCCGCCGCTCGGGCTGGGCCCGGACCCGGAGCTTCACCGATCGCAGGCCAAGGCCGAAGCCAGCGTCGAAGCCAACGCCGCCGCCATGGCCGCGACCGGCGCCGGGGCCAGCGCCGCCGACCGCTCGGCCAAGCCGGAAGGGGACGGCCAATGACCCAGAACGGCAAACCGGCCCCGAAACCGGCCGCCAGCTCGGCCGCCAAACCGACGCCGCAACCGACGCCGCAACCGGCCCCGAGACCGGCGCCGAGACCGGCCGCCAAACTGGTGGCGGCCATGGCCTCGCTGTGCGCCCTAGGCGCCCTGGGCGGCATCGGCGGCTGCGCCGAACTGCCCCGTTCCGGGCCGGTCCAGCAGGGCTCGCGGGCCGAGGGGCGGGAGGAGCCGTATGTGCAGGCGGTCGCGGCGCCGCCGGCGCCGGACGCCAACCTCGATCAGATCGTCCAGGGGTTCCTGCAGGCCATGCTGGCGGGCAACTCGGACGATTTCAAGGTCGCGCGCTCATATCTGACCGAGGAGGCGGCGGCGGTCTGGAACCCGCTGGCCCAGGTCACGATCTACCAATCGGGCGAGGCGCCGGGTGTGGCCGAGGCCGGGACCCAACTGGGCCGCGTCGCCTTGACGGTGACGCAGGTGGCCGTGGTCGATGGTTCCGGCCGTTACGCCGCCCTCGAGCCGACGCCGTGGACGCAGACGCTGGCGCTGAGCCAAGACCCAGAATCGCAGTGGCGCATCTCTGAGCTGGCGGACGGGATCGTCATCCCGGAGGATGTTTTCCGGGGCGATTACGTCGCCACCAAGGTCTACTTCCCCTCGGCCGACGGCCAATTCTTGGTCCCCGACCAGCGCCTTTTCGCCAGGGCCAACGCCGCCACGGCGGCGGTCAAGGAGTTCCTGGCCGGGGCGCCGCCGTATCTGACCGGCGCGGTCGGCGCCGTGGTGCCCTCTGGCACGCGCCTGCTCTCCGACACCGTCAAGGTCACCGACTCGGTCGCCGTCGTCAACCTCTCCGCCGCCATCTCGCGGGCCTCGGAGACGGCCAGGGCCACCGTCCTGGCCTGCCTGAGGGCGTCGCTGACGGCCCTGCCGAATGTGAACGATGTCGTCTTGCAGTCAGAGTCCGTGCCCCTGGAGGTTCGCCAAGCCCCCAGCCTCGAGGTCGACCCGAAGGCCGGCGCGGACCTGTTCTACCTCGGCGACGCCGGGGTTTGGCGCATCACCGACGACCTGCCGGCGGTCATCGCCGACACGGAGGCGGCGGTCGCCTGGGAGTCGTTGACTGTCGACCATTCCGGCGCCCGGATGGCCGGTTTGGAGGCCGGGCAGATCAAGCTTTTGGACCCGGCCAAGTCGGAGTTGAGAGAGTTGGCCTTGCCCGATGCCGCCGGGCCGGTCACGGTCCCGCCCGCCTTTGACCGCTTGGGCTGGGTGTGGGCGGCTTTGGACGGCGCGGTGGCGGCGTTCAGCGCCGAAGGCGAACCGGTCAAACTCGGGGCCACCTGGTTGGACGGGCGGCGGGTTGTGGCCTTGGCCCCGGCCCGCGACGGCGCCCGCCTGGCGTTGGCGGTCGAGGCGGAGACCGGTGTCGAGTTGCTGGTCAGCGGGATTGTGCGAGGCGAGGGCGCGGTCCCGTGGCGTCTGACCGGTCCGCTCGCCGCCGGTTCGGTGGCGACCGCCGTCAGCGGCCTGGCTTGGGCCGATGATGTCTCGCTGGCGTTCCTGGCGGCCCCTGGCGGGGCCGAGGGGCCGGCCCCGGCCGTGTTCACAGTTGGCGGCGACCTGACTTTCCTGAAATCTCCGACCGACCCGCCCACGGCCCTGACGGCCGGGCGCGGACGCACCGAGATCTATGTCGCGGGACGGTCCGGGGGGCTTTTCAGTTATCTGCCGCAGGGTCGGATTTGGGCGCCGCTGGCCTCCGGCGCGCGCTGCGTCACCCTGGCGCCGTGAGCGCTCTTGGCGGCGTTGGCCAAGCCCTGCGCGCGGCATCGGACCTGGTTTGGCCGGCCGACTGCGCTGGTTGCGGCGCGGACCTGGCCGGGCCGATCTGCCCGGACTGCCACCGGGAGCTGGCCGGAACCGTGCGGCGGCGCGAGTCCGGCGCCGCCCGCCTGGTCCCGGCGGACGGCGGCCCGGCCCTGCCGGTGTGGTCGGCGGCCTGGTACCGGGGCCCGGCCCGCGAGGTGATCGTCGCCTGGAAGCGGCGCGGCCGGGGCGAGCTTGAGCGCGAACTGCGGCGCGTCATCGGGCGGACGGCCGAGGCCGTGGGGCGGACGCTGGCCCAGGTGACCGACGAAGTGGCGGTGGTGCCGGTGCCATCGCGGCTGGTGCGGCGCCTGAAGCGGCCCTCGGGCGGCACGCCGGCGCTGGCTCTGGCGGCGGCCGAGGCGCTGGCCTGCGGGCGGCTGAGCGTGACCTACGCCGATGTGTTGACCCGGGCTGCCACGGCGCGCGAGCAGGCCGGGCGCTCGACGCGCCAACGCGCGCGCGGGCGTGAGGGCGTCACCGGCGTCAAGCGGGCCCCGCAGGCCCCCTGTTTGTTGGTCGATGACGTGCTGACGACCGGCGCGACGCTGCTGGACGCGGAGCGGGCGCTGGCCAGGGCGGGGGCGCGGACCTTGGGCGCGGTGGTGTTGGCGGCCAGCCCCGCCGATTCGCGGGACGTGGGCCTGGAGGGCAACTAGGGCGGCTGTCGGATGGGCTACCGTTGTTTCAGGTGAAAATGAAGGCGGTCGCAGGCGGCGGCCGCCGCCCCGGCCGGGCCGGGGTTGAGAGCCGAGGAGGTGAGTCCGTCCCCGGCAGCGCCGAGGCGTTGCCCAGCCAGCTCAACGGGGCGCCCCGGCGCCCCACACCAATTGGAAGGCCCAGGAAAATGGATATTGTCGTAGCCGGCCGTCATGTCGAAGTCCCCGATCGGTTCCGCGAGTTCGCCACGTCGAAACTCGCCAAGATCTCCCAGTACGATTCCCAGGCGCAGTTGGTGCAGGTCGAAGTCGTTCATGAGAGCAATCCCCGTCAGGCGTCCGCCGCCGAGACCGTCGAGATCACGGTTCGCGGCAAGGGTCCGGTGATCCGGGCCGAGGCCGCCGCCGCGGACATGTTCTCCGCCTTCGACGTGGCCATGGGCAAGCTGATGCAGCAGGAGCGCCGGGCGAAGGACCGCCGCAAATCGAAACACAAGATGACCCGCCGCCAGGCCCAGACCTTCGACCAGTCGCTCTTCGCCCGCGGTCCGGGCCCGGTCGACGCCCCGGCCGCCTTGGCCCCGGCGGCGCCGGAGGTGGCCGTGGCCGAACTCGTCGATGACTCGGCGCCAGCCCAGCCGGCAGATGAATCCGCAGGTCAGGGCACTCCCGCCGTCAAGGAATCGACCTTGGCCGACTCCCCGGTCGTCATCCGCGAGAAGGTCCACCAGGCCAAGCCGATGAGCGTCGAGGAAGCTATCTATGAGATGGAGTTGGTGGGTCACCCGTTCTTCCTGTTCGTGGATTCGGGCTCGGGCCTGCCTTCGGTCCTCTATCACCGCCACGGCTGGACCTACGGCGTCCTGCGTTTGGAGACCACGCCCTCATAGCCCCGGCGGCCCGGCGGGCCCGGCTGGACGCTGCGGGCCCGCCGGGCCCGCCAGGCGCGGCGGGCGGCCCGATGTCGGGGGGTCGGCTTAGACTGCTAGGCGTGTCAGTCAAACTCCCCGAGTATTCCGCCCACCACTTGCAGGTCCTTGAGGGACTGGAGGCGGTGCGCAAACGCCCCGGCATGTACATCGGCTCGACCGACGAGCGCGGGCTGAGGCACTGCGCCTGGGAGATCATCGACAACGCCGTCGATGAGGCGCTGGGCGGATTCTGCGACGCCATCACCGTCACCCTGTTCGCCGACGGGTCGGTCGAGGTCCAGGACAACGGACGCGGCATCCCGGTCGACATCGAGCCGAAGACGGGACTCAGCGGCGTCGAAGTGGTCTTCACCAAACTCCACGCCGGGGCCAAATTCGGCGGCGCCGGCTCCGGCTACGGCGCCGCCGGCGGGTTGCACGGCGTTGGCGCGTCGGTGGTCAACGCGCTCTCAGCGCGGCTCGACGCCGAGGTCACACGCGGCGGCAAACTGCATGTCATGCGCTTCCACCGGGGCGAGCCGGGCGTCTACGCCGACAAGCAGGCGTCCGCGCCCAGCCCGGACTCGCGCTTCACGCCGTTCACGGAGGCCTCGGTGCTGGAGGTGGCGGGCCGGGCGCGGCGGGGCGTCACCGGCACCCGGGTCCGCTTCTGGCCGGACCCGCAGATCTTCGCCGACCCGGGCGCGTTCTCGCTCGAGGCGCTGGCCGACCGCGCCCGCCAGACCTCCTTCCTGGTGCCGGGCCTGAGGATCACCGTCCGGGACCTGCGCCCGGCCGAGCCGATCGAGGAGGTCTTCCAGCACGATGGCGGCCTGAAGGATTACGTCGAACACCTGGCGCCCGACCAAGCCATCCAGGAGACCTGGCAGATCGCGGGCTCGGGCGCCTTCGTGGAGACCGTCCAGGCCCTCGACCACGAGGGCCACCTGCGGCCCACCGAGGTCGAGCGCACCTGCGAGGTCGAGGTCGCGCTGCGCTGGGGGACTGGTTACGACGCTGAGGTCAAGTCCTTCGTCAACATCATCGCCACGCCGAAGGGCGGCACACATCTCCAAGGCTTCGAGCAGGGTTTGCTGAAAGCCGTCCGCGCCCAGGTCGAGGCCAACGGACGCCGTCTCAAGGTCAGCGGCAAGAACGGGGCGGCCGAGCGGATCGAGAAAGACGACGTGCTGGCCGGCCTGACGGCGGTGCTGGCAGTCCGCCTGGCCGAACCCCAATTCGAGGGCCAGACCAAGGAGGTCTTGGGCACCGGGCCGGTGCGCGGCATCGTCGCCAAAATCGTCGCCAAAGGCCTGACGAAACGTCTGACCGGCTCGAAGCGGGCGGAGAAGGCGGAGTCGTTCGCCGTGCTGGAGAAGATCGTCACCGAGATGCGGGCGCGGGTGGCGGCGCGGACCCACAAGGAGATTTCGCGGCGCAAGAACGCCCTCGAGACCTCGTCCTTGCCGGCCAAGCTGGCGGATTGCCGCAGTTCGGACGTCGAGCGTTCGGAGTTGTTCATAGTTGAGGGCGACTCGGCGCTCGGCACCGCCAAGCTGGCGCGCCAGTCCGATTTCCAGGCGTTGCTGCCGATTCGCGGGAAAATCCTGAACACGCAGAAGGCGTCCATCACCGACATGCTCAAGAACACCGAGTGCGCGGCCATCATCCAGGTCATCGGGGCCGGCTCGGGCCGCACCTTCGACCTGGAGCAGTCGCGTTACGGGAAGGTCATTTTGATGACCGACGCCGATGTCGACGGCGCCCACATCCGCACCCTGCTGCTGACGCTGTTCTTCCGTTACATGCGCCCGCTGGTCGAGGCCGGCCGCGTTTACGCGGCTGTGCCGCCGCTGCACCGGGTGGCGATCTCCGGCGGGCGCGGCGGTCCGGAAGCGGTTTACACATACTCCGAGGCGCAGTTGAACGCGCTCCTGGCGCGCCTGGAACGCCAGGGCAAGAAGTACGCCCAGCCGGTCCAGCGCTACAAGGGCCTGGGCGAGATGGACGCCGATCAGTTGGCCCAGACCACCATGGACCCACGCGGCCGCTCCCTGCGCCGCGTCACCATGAAGGACGCCGCCGGCGCCGAACGCACCTTCGAGTTGCTGATGGGCTCAGAAGTGGCCCCGCGCCGCGATTTCCTGATCGAGGGCGCCGCCCGGCTCGACCGCCAACTCATCGACGCCTGAACCCGCCCGGGCTGGGTTGGCGGCCTAGGCGCGCCGCCAAGCACCGCGCCGCGGCCCCGCGCCCTCAGCCCGATGCCGACCACCGGCGCCTGATGACGGCGCCCAGCCCGGTGATGGCGAGGGCCACCAGCAGGGCGGCCCCGACTCCGGCGCCGGTCCCGGACAGTTCGTCGCCGGGGTCTCGGCCGCTGGCGGTGGGCCCGCCGCCCGATGCCGTCGGCGGCGTCGGCAACGTCGGCAACGTCGGTTGGGACGTCGGCGCGGTGCCGGACGGCTCCGGGGTCCGCACTGAGGCCGACGGCGTCGGCTCGGTCGCGGTGGCCGAGACCGGGCTGATCGACACCGCGACGGTGACGTCGTCATCGGCGGCGCCGGCCGGCGCCAGCGAGCCCTGGACGAGGATGGCCGCCGCGGCGGCGACGGCCAAAGCCGGCGCCGCTGAGCCGCGCCAGCGGGGGCCGGCGGCCGACGCCGCCCGCCCCGGGTCGCGCCCGGCCGGACCATGGGCGCGACCACGCGCGGGACCGCCGGCGGGACCATCCGCCGGAGCATTGCCTGGGCCATTGCCTGGGCCATTGGCCGGACCGCCCGCCGGACCATCGGGCAGGCCGCCGGCCGGAGCGCCGGCCGGAGGATCGGGCAGGCCGGCGGCCTGGGCGCCGGCCTGGCTGTCTGGCGGCGCGTCCGCCCGGGCCTGGGCGCGTCCCTCGGCGCGAGCCTGCTCGACCAGGGCGGCGATCTTCCGGCGCGAGCGCGAACGCCCGCCGAAGATCGCCACCAGCATCAGCGCCACCGCCGCCAGGCAGGCAAGCTGCGGCCAGGGCACGGCCCAGGCGGCGGTCGAGACGCTGACAGGGTCCAAAGGCGGCAAGGAGTCGCCGTCGACGGCGACGGCCGTCGGTTCGGCCAGGACCGTGGCTTTGACGCGGAACCAGGGCCAGACTTCGGTCAGGCTGGTGGAGACCGTGTGCGACGCGCCGGGCAGCAACTCGATCACCGGCTCGGCCTCGGCCGGGTAGCCGGCCTGACCGCCGCCCGCCGCCACGGCGCCGGTCACACGCAGCCGGGTGTTGCCGGTGTTGACCAATTCGAACTCAACTCGCAGCCGCCCGGGCCGGATCGGGTTCCAAGAAGTGCTGTAGCCGGCCTCCAGGCGGCTGATGCTCAACGCCGGCGCCAATTCGCCCAACACCCGGGTCATCACCCGGACGCCGAACCGTGACCTCACCGCCAGATTCGAGCCGTCGCTGTCCGAGCCGCCGGTCACAACGGACGCGGCGATCCCGGCCGCGTGGTCGCCTGGCTCCGCGTTGGCGGGCACGGTGACTGTGAACGGCACAATGGCGGTCTCGCCGGACTCGACGGTCACAGTTGGCGCCACATCGATCCAAGTGCCGGCCGCGACCGATTCGGACGGGTCGTTCAACATTGAGAACCGACCCTTGGGCGTGAAATAGCCGTCGGCCGCGTCCAGGGAGAAGGTCACTTGCTGGCGTGACAGGTTCGTCACCGCCAGGTGCTCGGTGGCGGTTGCCCCGGCCTCGAGCGACAACTCGAACCAGTGGCGTTTGTCGGGGCCGTCCTCATCGGCCGGGGCGACGGACCAGGTGACCGGTGAGTCGTCGTCATCGGCCGTGGAACCCGCGGCCCACGCCGGCGCCGCCATCAGCGCCGCCATCCCGGCCAACGCGCCCAAGGCGCCCAACGCCAGCGCCACCCCGCCTAGCACCGCGACCAGCGGCTTTATGAGCCTCAGCCGACCCTTCGCGCCAGGCCCGGATTCAGTGGGCCGCCCCGGCGGCCGCTCGAACCCCATCGCCCCGGCTCCCATCTTCGTCTTAGTCCAGGACCGCCGGCCGGCTCGGCGCCGGTCGGCGGTCAGTCGTGGTTTTGGGGGCGAGGGCCGCGCGAGTTGGTTCGCCGCCCGGCCCTCGCCCCATGGTGTCACTCGAACAGCGTCAGCGTCAGCACCGACGAATAGGAGCCGGCCGCGACGGCGGCGTCGGTCTTCAGGATCAGGGCCGCCTCGGCGGTCCAGGCCTCCTCCTCAGCGATGCCAGCGGAGTTTATCGCCATCGCCAGCAACTCCTGGTCGACCAGGCCCACGTTGTCCGGGGCCTGGGCGGTGTCCAAGCTGGGGTAGACCGGGTCGCCCTGGGTGACCCCGCCCGACGTCCCGCCGTCGACCAGCAGCGGCGTCCAACCGAGTTGGTCGACCGGGATGTCCGGCTGACCCGTGTCCCCGACGAAGTCGGTGGCCGAGCCGAGCACGTACCAGCCGACCAGCGGGTCGATGTCGTCAGGGTCGCGGGTGTCCGTGACGGTGACGAGCGGCAAGGTCCCGGAGAACTCCCTCAGCAGCGGGTCTGACGATGTGACTTCGGTGAGTGTGGCCTCGTCGTCGGCGACGGTCATCGCCAGAGCCCCCTCGGGCGGCGCCCCGAGGATCTCGACCGTGACGTCGACATCGCCGGTGTCCACCTCCTCATCGGCGAAGGCCAGCCCGCCCAGGCCGGTCAGCAGCCCGGCGCCGACCAAAGCGCACGCCATCCTCACCTTGCGATTCGTGGTCATATTTCGTTTCACGTCCTTCCTGTGGGTTGTTGTGTGGGTGTCAGCCGCATGACAGGCCCGCGTACGGGACGTCGATCTGCGAGACAGGACCGGTTTGGCCGCCGATGACGCCGCCAGCGGTCAGCTCTATCTGACCGGCGGACATGCTGGTCAGGCGGGTGGTGAAGGCGTGTGAGGCGCTCTTGGCCGGGGCGGTGCCGGTGAACGACTTGACGCCGAACGGTGAGGTTATGGCCAGGTTGAGGGCCGCTGTGTCGGTGTTGGTCACCTGAACGGTCAGGTAGACCTTCCCGGCCAGGCAGCGTCCCCAGACGTTGACGTCGAATTGCAGCGGCTCGACGGCCACGGTCTGACTGGCGCTCTTGGTCGGGTCGAACACCGATGTCGCCGTCACCGTCAACTCGGTCGCCGTCTCGGTGGCGGCCACCGACAGCAGCCCTTCCGCGGAGATCGCGGTGCCGGCGGCGAAGGCGCCTGAGACCGACCAGGTGACCGCGTCGGAGGCGTCTTCGATGGCCGTCACGGCGGCTTCGAGTTGCAGGGTTTGGCTGGGCCGCAGGGCGGCGTCCGCCGGGGTGACCGCGTTGACGCAGGCGGCCGGTTGTGAGACGACCGTCAACTCGTAGACGGCGGTCGGCAGCCCGGAAGTGCCCACGTAGTCTGGCGCCTTGAGCGCGCCCGTCAGCTCATGTGTGCCGGGCTGGCACAGAATCGCCGGCGAGTACTCGTCCCAGGTGACGCCGACAGAGAGGTTGTCCCAGGCGCCGTCGTTGTAACCGACTGTGACCAGGTCCGGCAACTCAGGCGCCTGCCCGGCGCCGGTGGAGGCGGCGATGGTCGGCACATTGGTGATTGAGATCCCCTCCGGGCCCATGTCCGGGCGGACGTAGACCCAGCCTTCGGCGATCAGCCCCAGCGCCGAGTTGGCGCCGTAGATCACCAGGGGTTCGACGTTGGCCTCGGCCACAGCGTCCTCGGTGATCGCCGGCCAGGCGATCTCGACTGTGTCGCGGCTGCCGTCCGAATAGGTGGCGCCCACCTGTGCCGGGAAGACCGGAATCTCTCCGATCACGGTCCGGACCATCAGCGGCGAATCGACCGCGGCGATGGTTGGCCCGCCGACCCGCCAGCGCAGAATGCCGGTGCCGGCGCCGCTGCCGCTGAGGGACCAAATTCTGACCCTCAGGTACTGGGCCTTGATCGACGCGAAATCGAAGTGGTTGTAGCGGCTGAGCACGCGGCCGGTGCTGTAATCGGTCGTCCCGGTGAGAGTGACCTCGGTCCAGGTCGTGCCGTCGTTCGAGTACTCGATCGCCCAGCCGGTGGCCGTTGGAATCCGGGTGCCGCCGTTGTCGTCGTACCAGTAGATGTCCGTAGACGTCATCGTGACCGGCGCCGACCAACTGTACTGAAGCCAGGCGTTGGCGCTTTGACTCGTCCCGGAGCCGGCGGTGCCCCAAGTTCCCCAGCCGTTCCCGGCGCCCGGATTAGAACTCGACGGCGTCGAGGCGGTGTTGACCAACTGGTAGTTCTCCCAACTGGCCGAGGACCGGGTGGTGATGGTCGCCTGCGAGGCCAACTCCACGGCGGCCGTCGCCAACTGGACTGTCACCGTCTGCGAGGCTGAGAACTCGCCATCGTCGGCTGTGAACTCAACCTCATAGGCGCCCGCCGTCGACCCGATGATCCTGGTGGTGGCGGCGTCGGGGGCCGAGAGCAGTGCCACAGAGCCCTCGGGCTTGGAGACAACCTCCCAGGCCGTCGTCAGCTGGCCGTCGTCCGGCAGGCCGTCATCGGTGGCCGTCCCGACCAACTCGGCGGTCAGGTTCCCGTTCTTGGTGGTGTCGACCGATGCCGTCACCACCGGCGGCTCGTTGACCACCACCGGCGCTTCGAGCCCGCTCGAGAAGACCTGGATCTCCGTGATGGCGGTGAAGTAGCCGGGGCTGTTCTCGAAGGTCACCCGCACCTTGTCGGTGGTGATCTCCGGGAACAGGGCGTCGTTGGTCTTGGCGGCGGGCACCTTCGGGGTGCGCGCCTGACCGGGCACGGCTTTCCACGCCTCGGCTTCTTCGTCGTAATACTGCACCACGTAGCGTTGCGGCGCGGCCGAGCCGCCCGTCAGGCCGGTGGCGGCGAAGAAAACCTTGACATTGTCGAACGTCTTGGCCTCGCCGAGGTCGAGTTCGACGTAGCCCGACTGCTCGGCCACGCCGTAGTTGCCCCAGTACGGCTCATTGACGGTCGAGCCGTCGTTGACCGCCGCCAGCGAAGCCGGCCGCTCCTGGGCGCTGATCGAGCCCGGATCGTAGTTCATGGCGCTTGTCGACGAGCCGGGGGTGTGGAAGGCCCGGCGGCTCGACGTCGGGATGGCCGTTTGCATGTCCGATGACGTGACCGTCGCCTCGAGGGCCAGGTTGGGGGCCTCGGACTCGAGGTCGATCCCGGCGGTCTTGAGGTAGGCCGTCACCCGGTCGTCGTCGATGGCCGTGTCTTTGGCGGTCGGGAAATCGGCGCCGTCGGTGTCGGTGAAGGTGATGTTGGCGCCCTCGCCGGCGACGGCCTCATTGGTGTTCGGGTTGTAGGTCAACTGGCCGAGGGTCGATGACGTGACCTTCTTGACGCCGTCGATGAACAGCGAGTATCCCTGGCCGAGGCCGTAATTGGCGCCGTCCTCGTCCCACACGATGGTCACGTCCTTGCCGTGGTAGCGCAGGTTGTTGACCATGAAGTGGTCGTAGCCGAGGTCGATCGGCCACAGTTCGATGACGTCATCGGCCCTTGGCAGAATCCCGCCCATGTCCTCGATGTAGATGTAGTTCATGTTGCCCAACATCACGTGGACCGCGTTGTTGCGGTTGTAGGACTGGGTGGTGGCGTTCCAGTTGGAGTAGTACTCGGCCTGGTTCGCCGCCAGCAGGTTGCCGCCGTTCAGGTAGATGCTCCAAGCCATCCAATCGAGCAGCTGGGCGGCATATTCCGGGGTGATGTACTTCTGCTCCGGGTCGTAATAGCGCAGCGCCGAGCGGACGCCCCGGTATTGGACCGTGAAGTTGATGTTCGAGAAGTTGTTCGAGCCGCCGATGTTGTACCGAGTCTTGTCGTACTGGTTGGCGGTGTAGAACGGGAAAATCGGGAAATTGTCGCCGTAGGTCAGGAACCGGAAGCCGTCGACGTACTTGTCGGCGTCCTCGGGGTCCAGCAGGTTCTGGGCGTAGACGTCGTAAAGGTTGGATTCCCTGGCCGGGATCAAGGTCGGCTCGGTCGCAGCCAGCGGGTTGGTGTTGGAGTTGGCCGAGGCGGCCGCGGTGCGCCCGCGGGTGGTCGAGGCCAGGAACATCTGCATGGTCTCCGACCAGAGGTTCTCTTCGATTGCCTCTTTGATGTCATCGGCTTTGGACTCCATGGCGGCGACCTTGTCCGGGTCGGCGCCGGCGATCTCATACAGCTTCGCGGCCGCGTCGAAGTCGCCCCAGACATAGGCCGACTCCGGGCGCTCGATGTTGTTCGAGCCGGCGCTGCTGGATCCGGACTTCGGATAACCGAATGTCAGCGCGTCGGCGTCGTTGCCGGGCATGTAGTTGGCGGTGTAGGCGATCAGATTGTTGCCGTTGCCGTCATAATGCTCCAACTGGCCCACGCCATCGCCCTCGAAGTAGGTGGCGAAGCGTTCGGCCAACTCGGCGCCGCCGCCGTGGACGTAGTACGCCTCAAGGCCGGCCGTGCCCAGGTACTGCGAATAGTGGTTGTTCCAAGAGCTGTGTCCGGGCGAGTCGAGGAAGGCCGAACTGCCGGACAGCTCGCCAACATTGAGGAGCTGGCCGTAGGACTGGTACGGCGTGCGCTGCCACTTGGTGTCTTGCATGTGCATCGGTTGGGTCAGCACGATCGCGTTCTGGTACAGGTTGACGCCCTCGATTGTGACCGGGTACTGGTAGGTGTAACCGGGCTCGTTGGCGTCGAGCGAGTTGTAGCGCTCGCCCCACCAGCGGTAGAGGATGGCCTTCTCGACGGCCGGGCTGGGCACGTCGATGTAGGGGATGTCTGCCGCCCAGCGGGCGTTGAACTCGGTGGTGCCCTGTTTGAAGGCGGCGGCCGGGGTCAGCGCGGCGTACTCGTACAACGCGGCCTTGGACTGCGCCAGCGCGTCGGTGTACAGGGCGGCGGCGACCAGGATCTCCGCCGTCTCGCCCGCCGGGATGGTCAGCGAGCGCTCAAGGTTGGATCCGCTGACTGTGAAGCCAGGGGCCTTCAAGTGGATCGTGGCCGTTGACCAGGTGGTCTGCGTGGAGAGGTTGCCGGTGCCGCTTTGCAGGGCGCGCGTGCCGATCAACTCGTCAGGTTCGGAGGTTGTGCCCGTCGCCACCGTCGAGCCGCCCGCGCGGACGGTGAAAGTCTGCTCATCCTCTGACGTGTTGGTGAAGGTGATGGTCGTCACGGCGACGTTGTCATAGGTGATGAACTTCTTCATCTCGGCTTCCACGCCCAGGGCGCCGACTCGGTAGAGGTCTGAGAAGTAGCTGGGGGCGTTGAAGCGGTTGGCGTTGGACACTTCCGCGGCCGCGGCGCTGGGCGTCGTGACGGTGTAGAGAGTGCCGAGCGACGTGGCGCCGCCGGCGTAGGCGGAGCCCGGGAAGCCCATTGTGGCCGTGTTGGTGCTGGAGCCTCGGATGTAGAGGGTGCGGCCGCGGGTTTGGAGAATCCGCAGTCCGCTGTTGTCGCCTTGGTATCCGAGCACGCGGTCAAGGTAGAACGGGGCCACGCCGTCTGCCAGGCTGGCGTCGAAGTCGGCCACGTCTTGCTCGAAGATCGAGTCGTACATCGAGTCGGCGGTCCACGCGACGCCCGGCTCGAGCAGCGCCTCGACCGCCGCCTCGTTGGTGTACGTCGGGTCGCCAATGTCCATGGCGTGCGCCGAGCCGGATGTGTAAAGCCCGACGTCGCCTTCGTTCCCGGTCATGATCGGATCGCTGCCGAACGCCGCGCCGCCGGGAATCAGCGCGATCACCACCAGTGCCGCCGTGGCGGCGGCGCAAGAAACCTTGCCTGACCGGTGCTTGCTTTTCATTCCTGGGTCTCCTCTTTGAGTGCTGTCAGTGTTTGCTGTCTCAAGACTTCGTCGTGTCCAGGTCCCCATGGCTGGGTCGAGGCGCGCATCGCGCCGCGTCCGCAAACCTGCCCTGGCCGGTTACCCTGTGAGCCTAGCCGCGCTCGCGCCGGGACCGCAAGCCTTTTCGGTAAGTTTCGGTTTTGGTCCAATTCCGGGGGATCGCGGTTGGCGGTGGCTGGCTCGTTTGGCCTAATACGCACCAGGTTTGGAAAGCTTGAAAGCCAAGCTTTCGCATTCGGGTTTCTGGCGGCGGTCCCTTGAGGGCGGCCGGGCTGGGTCTGCGATCAGTCCTGGGGGGCGGTCGAGTTGCGGGTTATGAGGCGTCCGGTGACAAGCTCCCGCCCCGAGCGGGGGTGGCCGTCTATCG
>JAITJZ010000109.1 GCA_031278655.1 Bifidobacteriaceae bacterium | reverse complement strand
GCCTGCGGGCTGCGGGCTTGCCTCCACGGCCTGCGGGACGGGGTCGCCTCCAGGGTTCCCGGCAGGCTTCGGCCCGTGGGCGGGGATGGCTTGGCGGGCTTGGCGGCGCCGACACGCACGAGGTTCTTGTATGCGGCCGGGGGCGCGGCTGCGGCGTGTTGGAGGAGGCGGTAGAACACCAGGCCCCTGCGGCGGGAGCCTCGGCGATTCCAGCGGAAACAGAATTCGTCGAAATCCAAACGTTTGGATTTCGACGATTATCCGAACCTGCGGGGTATCCCAACCTTGTGGTGATGGCGCTGGTGGGGGCCGCGGACCGCCCGGGAAGGTTTGGATAACGTTTCACTGTTTCAACGCGTCGAGGCCGCAGAAGCCGGCCAGTCCGGCGTCGCGCGTCTTCCACTTCTTGGTCGCCTCCTTGTCGTGGTCGTCTTCGAGCGCGGCGAGGGCCGCGGCCTCCTGATCGGTCGTGATGTCTAGGTACACCATCGTTGTCTGGACGTTCTCATGGCCCAACAGGAACGAGATCTGGACGACGTTCATGCCGTCGGCTAGCCAATGAGAGGCGCGGGCATGGCGAAACTGGTGGGCGTGGAGCCCGGCTGGGACGTCGGAGCGGCCGCGGCGTGCCGCAACAGCGTGCGTCTTGAGCTGTTTCGCGACGGCTGCCTGGGTCATTTTGCCTTTCGGTCCGGTGTTCCTGGAGTAGAACACGTACGCCTCGGGGTCTGGGGCGGGCCCGTGCCATTCCGCGAGGTGTCGGCGGAGGTGGCGGACCGCTTTCGGCGGCAGGTGCAGGGTCCTGGCCTTGCGGCCTTTCCCGACGACCGTGATGCCCGGCCTGTCGCCGTCGAGGCGCAGGTCCCCGCCTTGATCGACAAGGCCTCGTCGATGCGGCAGGCGGTGGCGTACAACACCACCATCAACGCCAGGTCCCTGCGGCCCGTTTTGGTGGACTGGTCCGGTGCCGCCATCAGCGCTTTGACCGCTTCTCTGGTCATCCCGTCCGGCCGCATGCGGGGCTGTCTGGCGCGGTCGACCGCCCACGCCTCCTCGCGCAGCCAAAGGTAGGCGGCGTCTTTGGAGGCCAGGTGTTTCAAGAACGCCCGGATGGCGGCTAGGCGGTTGTTCAAGGTGGAGGGGCGGCAGCCCCTCGTGTCGGACAGCCACGCGAGCCACTCCTCGATGTGGGCCCGGTCGAAGCGCGCGCCGACCAGGTCTCCCGGGCGCACTCCTTTGGCGGACTCGAGGAACCCTATATACAGCGTCAACGCGTCGCGGCGCGACTTGGCGGTGTGCCCGGAAAGACCCCCTCTGGCCGGGGCGGACCCGCCGAGGAAGGCGTTGATGTGGCGTGCGAGGGACACGGCCTCGGCCGGCGGCCTAGGCATCGCAGGGCTCCGGGACGATCTCGTCGAAACCTGGGCCGGCCAGGTCTTCCATGATCCCGCCGAGCGCGGGCACAAGCGAGTAATAGCGCCTGGTGGACTCCAAAGCGGTGTGCCCCATGCTCTTCGACAGGTACAACAGCCTCGCGCCGAAGTCGAGCCCTTGGCCGGTCCACTGGTTGATGTTCGCCACCGCGTAGTGGTGGCGGAGCTCATACGGCGTGGCGTGGGCGGCGTTGACGCCGTCCCACAACTCTCTGAAGTTGGCTTGGACCCAAGCGGCCGTGTGGAAGGAGTCGCGCCTGGCGGGGAAGAAATACGACCGTCCGGGGCGCAGGGCGCTGATCGCCTGGTCGTAGCGGCCCATCAGGCCGGCCATCGAAGGGTGCAGCGCGACGTGGTGCTGGTCCGGCCCCTTCGAGCGGCGGATGTCTAGGGTCCCCTCTTCTAGGTTGACGTCCCGGGTTCGCAGCAGGCGCGCCTCGGTGGTGCGGATCCCGCTGGAGTACAGCAGACGGAAGAACACCGGCACAGTGATCCTCCTGGAACGCCGCTCGTCGTTGCCGCCTCCGGGGAGGGCGTCGCACGCGGCGAAGAACCGTCCGAGTTCCGCCTCGGTGAACGGGTGCGGCACGTATGCGGACCGCTCCCAAGGGGGAAGAGCCGGGTCGGCCACGTCGGTCAAGGACCGTTCCCGCATGTATCTGACGAACGCGACCACGGCGGCGGCCCTGGTACGGCAAGAGGCGCCGGTCTCGCCGACGCGTTGGCGGCACCAAGTGTCGACCATGTCCTGGGACAGCGACGCGGCGCCGGGGAAGCGCGCGGCGCAGTGCCGGTCGAATCGGGCCAGGTTCCCGCGGTGCGAGTCGTTCCAACGTCCGGACGCTTGCCGGTAGTAGACGAAGTCGGCGATCAGCGGCGCGAGGAAGGAAAAGAACTCAGCCACGGCCGAACACCCCCTCCGCCACCGGGAAGTGTTCCACGCTGAGCGCGCATTCCCTCAAGTGGGCCACATCGGCGCTGAGGTAGGAGTCGAGCGACGCCGGGGATGTGTGTCCGAGGATCCGGCTGGCGACCGGCGCGGGCACGTCCTCGCTGAGCAGCGCGGTCGCCAAGTGGTGGCGGAACAGGTGAAAGCCCCTGCGGTCGCCCGGACGGGTCCGTATTCCCGCGGTGTCCATGATCTTCGCCGCGATGTTGGCCATCGACCCGGCCTTGAGCCGACCGTGGGGGCGGCTGCTCGAGACGAACAGCTGCGGGCAGCCGTTGGCGGGGCGCTCGAAGGCGAGATAGTCCCAGATGGCGTTGCCGACCACGGCCGGCAGGGGCAGCGTCAACTCCACACCGGTCTTCTCCTGGACCAGGCTGATCACGTCTTGGTCCCAGTCGACAGCGTCTATCCGCATGGCGGCGATGTCGCTGTTTCGCAGGCCCGCGCGCAGCGCGAGCGTCCCGATTGCGACGTCCCTGAGGCTCAGGGCGCCGCCCCGCAGAGCCTCTTTGACTTTCGCGACCTCGGCCGGGGTCAGGTATTGGATGTTCCTCCTGGCCGCGCGGACCTTGGGCAGGAACGCGGCGATTCCCGACAGCCCCGGATGCTGTGGGGCGGCCGTCTTGAGGACCGCGGCCACATTGTTCTTAAGCGACCGGCTCTTGGACGGTGCGCCCGCGGGCGAGAAGACCGCCAGGACCGCCTTCTCTGTGACCTCGCCCAGCGACCTCAAGCCCAACGCCTGCAACGCCGCGAAGAACCCGGCGCCGTTGGCCGCCTGGACCCTCACCGTCGACGCCTTCTTGCCCTCAGCAGGAGCCTGCTCGCGGTAGCAGTCGATCACGGCTTTGAACGCGGGGACCAGCCTGTGGTAGGCGCTGTTAGAAAACAGTTCGCTGCCGCGTCCGCCGTCAGGCAGTTGCCCGCGCGCGGCGAACCGCTCGATCAATCGGATCACGGTCCGCCGGTGCGCGAGGCGCCCCTCAGACTCGCCCGCGGCCACGTGGCCCGCATAGGCGTCCGCGTAGCCGGCCCAACCCTCCGCCTCCCACAGCCCGGCCATCCTCTCCGCCTCTCTGCGGACGTCGGCCACATAGCTTCTCGGATACCCCAGCTCCTCCATGCGGGACAACAACTCGGGATACTTCTTCTTCAACTCCTCAACGCCGGCCATCGCCGTCACCTCCAAACGTGGTTCGTGGAGGTCAAACGTTATCCAAACCTTCCCGGGCGGTCCGCGGCCCCCACCAGCGCCATCACCACAAGGTTGGGATACCCCGCAGGTTCGGATAATCGTCGACATCCAACCGTTTGGATTTGTCAGAGTTCGCGTTCCGATGGAACCGCCGCAATTCACGCCACCGAGGACTGCTGTTCACGAGGCT
>JAITJZ010000089.1 GCA_031278655.1 Bifidobacteriaceae bacterium | reverse complement strand
CCCAGGCGCCACCTGCCGGACTCACACCGGCCTGTCCCTGAAACCCCCGACGCCTGCCTCAAAGGGGCCTCCGAATAACGAGGACTCAACAGAGATTCACTTGCGTTCACCCATCCCGGTCTTCCCCTCGCCCGACCCCAGTCGGCAGACTGACCCAAGGCCTTCGGCTTTACCATGAGCTTCGCACCCCGCCGTTACCGACGACGCACGTCACGGTGGGGACAGGTCCACGGACACTGACCCGGAACACACTCAACACCCCGCCAGGGGAATCACCTCCAAACAGTGCATCCACTGAAACTGTGCGACATCATGTCGCACCAGGGCAACCCGGTTGCGGACGTACTGGGACGAGAGCGCTCGGTTGTCGTACAGCAGGTGGGCGAGGTGCCGTTGCAGATAGACGGGGAGAACGGCATGAGTGATGGGCCAACTGATCTTCTTGAACTGAGCGGCCCATGGCCCCTGGGGCGCGGCACCGCCGTATTCCTCGTGGAATCGCCGGAACCAGTCCGCAAGAAGGTCACGGTCGCTGAAGGTCCAGCCGGAAGTCAAGGTCTCGAAGCCAGGCCAGAAAGTGAGTCCGTCGTACTTGTACCCCACCTCAACGGAGTAGACGACGAAAGGCAGCCACGATCCCTGGCTGACCGCCTCGACCGTGCCCGTGCGGACACAAGCCTGCACGGCTGACGACACCTGTTCCACCTCGTCTGTCGGGAGACCGTGCTCAAGAGCGAACACCGGGGCTTCGATCTGGCGGCGCTGAAGCTGTAGCGTGGCGAACCGTTCAGCTAGGTGAGAATGGTACTGAGCCAGCAGGGGGCGGTACCAGCCCCACGGTCCTTCGTCTGCGGTCATACGACTACTGTATTCTGCCCCGTTTGCGGTCTTGCGGTTATCGTTCGGGCACAAGTTCGTCTTGCTGAAGCGAAAGCGGCGCGAGCGCGAGGGTCTGTCGGGTGTCGTCGCACGAGCCGTCTTGGAGGTCATGTCTGATTGGCCCACCTCGAGGGCTCGAATGAGGGGCTTCTCGGCTCGGGAGCGGTGGAGCCAGGGCAACTGGTGGCTGGTCGCAAGCGCAGTCCAGTCCAGGGACCTTTCTGCAATGGTCTAAGAAGTCACCAGTTTTGCAGAAAGGGTTTACCGTGTCCGACCATCTCCGACGCCTCTCCAAGGGCGTCATAGCCTTTCTGCAAGCTACTCGGAAGTCGCCGGTTTTGCAGAAAGGTCCAGGGCCTCAGTCGCACCCGTCAGCGAGCAACCACAGAGGGCTGGTCCGGGTTCCAGCGTTGCGGATGTGCCCGTCTCGGCGCAACTTGGTCAGGAGGTTGGCGACCTTGCGTGTCTTCTCTGCCGGGGTCAGGGTGTCGCTCAGCTTGCCTCGCAGCAGGTCATCGATGTCCTTCCTTGTGGCCGAGCCGAACTGGGTCAGGTAGTCAACGATGAGCCGCAAGTAGTGGAGGTCGTCTTGACCTCGGGCGTGGATGTGCCCAGCCCTGGTCGCCGTTGCGTCCGCGACCATCGGGGCCACGCGAAGATGCGGGCGGCGACCCTCGATCAGCTTCTGCTGGCGCAGCCTCTTGACGGCCGCTTCCGGGATCGGCAGGCCCTTCTGAACCCGGTCCAACGCCAGCACGTCTATGAGCGGGAGGTCCGTTCTCGCCATCAGCAGGTTCGTGTACGCCTCGTCCGCTACAGAGCCGTGGATCGTGAGCCTGACTTGGGTCGGCTCGGCAAGGTCGTAGTCAGGCATCGGCAGGTAGCGGCGCATCTGCCGGTTGTGCATGTCGAAGATGCCGTAGCCCAACGTGTCGATCATGCCGAGTTCCGTCATGGCCTGGGCCAGGACCGGGTTCCGGTAGCGCGTCGGCGACTTTGCCCCGACGGCGTATTCGTCCGGCCACCCGTCGAAGAACCCGCCTTCGTTGGTCAGCACCAGATGGTCGGCGAACTCCTGCACCAGAATTCGCCCGCCCCTGGTGTAGTCCTGGTGCGCGACGGCATTGTGCAGAGCTTCCATCACCATACGCTCGTCGTATTGCGCCACCTCCACGGGCTTCAGGGTCCCCGGCCACATCAAGCGCAGTCGCACGTTGCGGACCCGCCGGTACAGCCAGTGCGTCGTCAACAGGAAAGGCGGACCGAAATGCTCATAAGCCCGATTCGGTTCCACGAGGCTCCACGTCAACTGGGCCGGGTGCGGAGACAACTGCACTGCGGCCTCGGGCTTGCCGATCAGCAGGAGCGCTGCCCGCATGATCTTGCCCTTCGACGTCAGTTTGGCCCGGTCAGTGAAAACAGTGACCGGCCAGTTCAGCACTTCCTCCTCAGTGAAGCGGCGCCGGTGCTTGAGAGCGAAAGCCCGTCGGGCTTCCGCCAGCGCGTCTGAGTCGAAGTCCTCCACCGTGGCATCCCGCACCAACACCGCCGACCAGTCGCGATTCAGGCCCTGGCGGCGAATCTGGTCCTGCTTGTCAAGACCCAGCGGCACCAGAGACTCTCCGGCGCGGGCGTAGTAGTGCCCCTTCCACGAGATCGGGATGCCGTCGGGCGCGGGCGGCACCTCCATCATGACGACCCGCCGATCGGCATGGCTGACTTCGTGGATCGCCCGGAACGTCACGCTGGGTTCGGTGTCCTGCGCGATCTGCGCCTTCAGCGACTGGAGCCGCCCGGGCTGGGGGCGGTAGCTCGTGCCCACGACCTGACGGGTCTTGTCGCTGACCCCGAAGACAAGCCACCCGGCGTCAGCGTCGCGCAGGTTAGCCTCGTTGGTCAACGCCGTGAAGTACTGGCCGATCCTGCCCGTGCTGAAATCTTGCCCGGCTTCCTTGAACTCCACGATCTCGTTCTCCCAGCCAGCGATGAGTCGGTCGAGCAGATCGAGCAAGTCTTGTTCCGTCACGGGGCACCGTCCTTTCGCCCACAACCCTACGGCGCTGGACTGACATAGATGATGTTAATGGGTTATCCATGTGACTGCCCAGGATTTGTGGGGGTCGGGGAGCCAGCGGCTAGGAAGGCTCGGCGGTCTTTCTCCACGGCCTGTGACCGCCGACGACCTCGAGCGTTCCGGGGAGCCCGCGGTTGCCCGGCGGGAGCGGTTTGACCGGCTTGGCCGCCCCGACCCGCACGAGGTGCTTGTAGGTGACCGGCGGCGCGGCCACGGCGTGCTGGAGGAGCCGGTAGAACACCATGCCGCGATGTCGGGCGTTGCGCCGGTTCCACCGAAAACAGAACTCGTCCAAGTATTCGGCCAAATGCTCGCGCTTGACGCCGCCCTGGTGGGTGCCTAACAGCCACCGCTCCGCCAGGGAGAACACCCGGTGGACGCCGGGCAGCAGCTCGTGGGGCTCGGCGGCGTCGGGTGCCGACTCGTTCAAAGGCTCGTGGACGTACCCGGCCAACGCCCGCCGGTAAGCGGACAGCCCGTCCGTGATGACCCGCGACCCGGGCTCGACATGGGCGCGGACGAACCCGCGCAGCTCCCACGCCGACCTGCCGGTGACCACGCCCAGACGCGCCCGCCCGAACCCGCGCGCGCCGCCGCGGCGCTCGACGGCCGCCATGACCAGGTTCTTGCCCGTCAACGAGCTGCCGCCCTTGGCGACACCGCCGTGGAACCACTCGTCCACCTCGACCACACCGGACAGGCGGTCCTTGTCCGCCGACGACATCGCGGCCCGCAGCTTGGCCAGCATCGTCCACGCCGTCTGATAAGAGCCGACCGGCAACACCTCGGACAAAGTCAGAGCCGACACGCCGTTCTTCGGGACCGCCATCAGCCAACAAGCCTCGAACCACACCGTCAACGGCGTGCGGGTGTCTTGGAAGACGGTCCCCGCGGTCACCGACACCCTGCGCCGACAGCCAGCGCACCGGCGCAGGCCGTCCGCGCCGCGCGAGCCGCTCGTCGCGCCGCAGTGCGGACACAAGAACCCGTCCGGCCAGCGCAGCCATTCCAAGTAGTCCGCGCAGTCGGCGTCCGTCGCGAACCACGAGCGCAACTGGGCCAACCGCGTCGGATAATCAACGCCCGCGACCGGGCCGATAAACTCACCCACGACGACGCTCCTAACCAGCGGAGTCCACGCCCCCGGACGTTGACGCGTCGCGGGGGCATCTTTACCCCCACAACAATAACGAGGCCGGGACGGCTCTGCGGGCCGCGGCCCGCGATACTGGCGCACCGCGAAGACGCAGCCGCGAGGCTCCGGCCGGGCGCTTTCTACACACAACCCCCACAACCGGCCGCAGACAGACCCCTGCACCCAAGGTCACAGGTCAACCCGAATTTTGGGCAGTCACATGGATAACCCAT
>JAITJZ010000072.1 GCA_031278655.1 Bifidobacteriaceae bacterium | reverse complement strand
AGGGCCTGGTGGCCGGCGCGGCCGGTGTGGCCCTGCTCCTGGGCGGCTCCACCTTCGCGTACTGGAGCGACTCAACCCAGGAAACGGTGGGCACCATCACCAACGGCGTACTGTCCGTCAGCAAGGGCACTGGCGCCGTGAAGGCCTTCGACCTCAGGGACGATAAACAGAATTCCGAGACCGACTACGAGTCGGCTGTCGGGAGTGGCACTAGCTTGTACTACAAGGTGGTGAACCTGAGCAATTTCAAAGCCGTCCCGGGTGACACTATCGAGATCGACATCCCCTTCACGCTGGTCGCCGTGGGCGACAACATGAAGTACGACGTCGACGTACAGGTGGACGGCCCAAGCATCGACCTGTCGACGTCTGGTTGGACCGCCGAAGCTCGGCTCTACAAGGGCTCCGGCGTCACTGCCGGGGAATGGAAGCCGTTCACACAGATCAAAGGCACTTCGGGGACCACTGGCTTCACGACCCTGGTGTCAGGCGTGACCGAGACGACTGGCACCAGCGGTGCCGCCTACACCCTGGTGATCAAGGCCACTCTGCCGGGCGCCACGGTCACGGACAAGGCTTATCAAAACGAGGCTGCGGCCTTCGGCACGCTGAATCTGAAGGTGCAGCAAGTCACGATCTGATCGGTCAGATCAGCAAACCCCATAAAGAAAGCGGCGGAACGCGGCGCCTGGCGCCGCGTTCCGCCTTTTCGCACGCCAGGCAATTGGCGGCAGATTCTCCTCAGCGCCGCGCTGACCTGGGGCAACGCATTGGCTGGCGGCACTGCGGCCCGGCCGGCAGGTTATTCGGGGGAAATGGGTGGAAACAGCCGGAAGGGGAATAGTTTGGCGCCCGGCGGCGTTGTTATCAGCGGCAGAAGAAATCACGGGACTCGCCCGGAACGGCGTGAGCCAAGGAAAGGAATGAAATGAGATTCGGCCCTAAGACTGAGCGCCAGCGGCGCTCGCGGCGGTTCAACGCGATGGTGGCCGGCGCCGCCGGCGTGGCCCTGCTCCTGGGCGGCTCCACCTTCGCGTTCTGGAGCGACTCGACCTCCCTGGCGGTGGGCACCGTCACCAACGGCGAACTGGGAGTCGCCCCGGGCAACGCCAACGGCGTGCTCATACCGGTTCTCTCTTATGACCTGCGGGGGAAGAATGACGGCAATCCGGTGGTGCAGGTGCCTGTTAATGAAAGCTATGCGGCCTCGGCGCAGTTTGTTCCGGTCGCTGCTGGGGTGGGCCACCACATCCCGGACCTGACCGATTGGCGCGGGGTCCCGGGCGACCAGATCGAGGTCGACGTGCCGTTCATGCTGACGGCTGCGGGCGACAACATCAAATACGACCTCGAGGTCAAAGCTGGCACCGACATCGATCTGAAAGCGGACGCGGGTTGGGACGTGACGGTCGCGCTCTACAAGATTGATTTGGTCACCACTGCCTATAGTGGGAAGATCACCGGCACGCTGGTGATCGCCCCGGTCCCAGTGACGCAGTTGACGTCCAACTCATTCAGCACCGTGCTCTCGGGAGTCACCGAGAAGTCTAAAGGCGAACTCTACGCGCTGGTGGTCAAGGCCACGATGGACCCCAACGCCGTCACGGGAACTGAGTTTCAGGCCGTGCCGATCGCGCTCGACGAGATGACCCTGAGGATCCAGCAGACCGACCTCGGCGCCGGCGCCTGACCGGCCGGACAATCTGACAGGACAAACCCGATAGGACCCGAAATGGCAACCGCAACCACCCCCGCCCCGACCACCCCCGCCCCAACCACCACCGCCTCAGCGTCAGCGTCAGCCTCGGCCTCAGCGTCAGCCGCGACCACGGCATCGGCCACCGCCGCCACCACCACCGCCTCGGCCTCGGCTTCCACCGCGGCCGCCAGGCCGCGCCAGGCGGTCTGGCGGCGGGCCGTGTCCTGGGCCACCACCGCGGTGGTCCTGGTCCTGCTGGCGCTGGCCGTGGTGCTGGCCGTCATCCCGGCGCTGAACGGCGGCAAAGCCCTGACCGTGCTGACCGGATCGATGTCGCCAACCATCCAACCCGGGGATGTGGCCGTGGTCTTCCCGGTCGAGAGCTTCGAAGAAATCGAACTCGGCGACATCGTCACCTTCATGCCCAAACCCGAAGATCCGACCTTAGTCACCCACCGGGCGGTGAGCTGGGGCTCCAGCGCCGACGGCGAAAGAATCCTGATCACCCGCGGCGACGCCAACGGCGCCGACGACGACCCGATCAAGGAGAAGCAAGTCCGCGCCAAGGTCGCCTACACCGTGCCCTGGGTGGGGAACGTGCTCCAATACGGCAGCGACTTCGGCAAGCCGTTGCTGCTGGTCATAGTCGCAATCGGGCTGATCGTCTACTGCCTGTACGCAATGGTCACATCGGTGGCCTCCGGCCAGCGGCGGGCGGGGCCGCGCCACGGCGCCAGGCCCGGCGCCGAGCCGCCGGCCAAACCCGTCCCCTGGGCGCCGCTGCACCCGGCCCAGGCGGTCCCGGCGAGCGGCCAAACGGCATCGGGCAACCCGAAGTAGGAGTTAAGTCCCATAAAAGAGGGTAAAGTCTTCCTTGTAGATACCCCTAAGACCATCAAAGGAGACTCACCCATGGGGAACGCCATCTTTGCCCATGACGATGTCACGGCCGAACTTCCGCTTGTCGAAGCGACAGTCGGAAGCAACGGCTACAACATCGGCACACTGCTGGCTCAGACCGGCGACACAACCTTCGACATCGGTTTCGGCTCGACGGCCGCGTGCAAATCCGCCATCACCTTCATCGACGGGGACGCCGGCGTCTTGCGCTACCGGGGCTACCCGATCGAACAGCTGGCCGCCAACGCGACCTTCCTGGAGGTCGCCTACCTGGTCCTATACGGCGAACTGCCGACCCGCGACCAACTGGACGCCTTCTGCAAGTCGATCGCCCGGCATCATCTGATCGATGAGCGGCTGAAGGAGATGTTCCGGTCCTCGCCCCGGCGCTCGCACCCCATGCCGCTGCTGGCGGCCGGGATCAACAACCTGTCGACGTTCGTGTACACCAACCCGACAATCGATCCCGAGGACCTGGACGAGGCCACCCACATCCTGATGGGCGCGGTGCCGGCGCTGGCGGCCTACGGCTACAAGAACTCGATCGGCCAGCCGATGCTCTACCCGGACGACTCGGAAAACTACGTCGAGAACTTCATCCGCATGTCCTTCGGGGTGCCATCGCATCCCTACCCCTTCGACCAGGAAATCAGCAACGCGCTGGACGTGCTGCTGATCCTGCACGCCGACCACGAGCAGAACTGCTCCACCTCGACGGTGCGGCTGGTCGGATCATCCGGGGCCAACATGTACGTGTCGGTGGCGGCCGGTGTCAACGCCCTGTCCGGACCGCTTCACGGCGGGGCCAACCAAGCCGTGCTGGAGATGCTGGCGCAAATCCGGGCCGAAGGCGGCGACGTCTCGAAGTTCGTGGCCCGGGTCAAGAACCGCGAAGCCAAGCTGATGGGCTTCGGCCACCGCATCTACAAGAACTACGACCCGCGCGCGGCCATCGTCAAGGAGCACGCCGACGCCATCCTGCGTCACAAGACCGGCCACGACCAGCTCCTTGACATCGCTCTGACCTTGGAGGAGACGGCCCTGTCCGACCCGTACTTCCAGGAGCGCAAGCTCTACCCGAACGTCGACTTCTACACCGGCCTGATCTATCAGGCGATGGGCTTCCCTGTGGACATGTTCACGGTGCTGTTCGCGCTCGGGCGCCTGCCGGGGTGGATCGCGCACTGGCGCGAGCAGGCCGCCGACCCGTCGAACAAGATCGGCCGGCCGCGCCAGGTTTACGTGGGTCAGGTCGAGCGTGAGTTCGTGCCCATGGACCGGCGCTGAGCTCGCACCAGCCAGATGACCGGGCGGACCAGCAGAGCCGCCGTCAGCGCCCAGCCGGCGCATTTGACCGGGGTCAGCGGGCTGATGAAAATGCAGACCAGGGCGACCAGGATGGGAAGTAGGTAGATGCTGGCCCGCACCACGTAGCCGCCGAAGGACGGCATGGCCACGCCGCGCTCCTCGGCGATGGCCTTGACCATGAAATTCGGCCCGTTGCCGATGTACGTGACGGCGCCGCAGGTGACGGCGCCGAGCGCGATCGCGGTCAGGTACAGCTCGGGCACGCCGGCCACCACCGCCGACCCGTCCAGCGTCAACTCCTGGCCCATGTCGAAGAAGGCCAAGTAGGTGGGGGTGTTGTCGAGCACGGCCGAGAGCCCGCCGGTGAACCCGAAGAAGGTGTATTCGTTCAGGGGCAGGTTGTGGGCCTCGGCGCGCAGGATCTGCAGGGCCGGGATCATGGTCAGGAAAATCCCCGCGAACAGCACCGCGACCTCGATGATCGGGTGCCAGGTGAACTCGTTGTCGCCGAAGCGGATGCGTTTGGGCGTCAACCAGTAAGACGCCGCCGCCGCCGCGACCTGCGCGCCGACCTTCAGCCACGGCCATTCGCCGAGGAAGGCGACGGAGGCGATGATGACCGCCAGCCAAACTATGTTGTGCGCGCCGCGCAGCGACAACGGCTCGACCTCGGCGTCATCGGCGGCTATCGCCTCCGCCGGCTCCGTCGCGTACAGGCGGGTGTCGAGCGCGAAATAGGTGAACGCCAACAGGCCGTTGACGAAGACCCACGGCCAGAACAGGGAGAAGGTCCAGGTGAATGGGACGCCGCGCATCAGCCCCACGTACAGCGGCGGGTCGCCCAGCGGCGTCAGCAGGCCGCCGCAGTTCGCCACCATCAAGATGGCGAAGACCACCGTGTGCGAGCGGTGGCGGCGTTGGGAGTTGGTGTTCAGGATCGGCCGGATCAGGAGCATGGCGGCGCCGGTGGTGCCGACAAAGGACGCCAGCAGCGCGCCGGCGACCAGCATGATGGTGTTGTTGCGGGGCGTCGCGCGGAGGTCGCCGGACACGAAGATGCCGCCGGAGGCGACGAACAGGCTCGCCAGCAGGACTATGAATTGGCCGTATTCGGCCATCGAGTGCTGGACCAGGTGCGGGTCGACGCCGAACCAGATCCACAGCCCGACGGGCGCGCCCAGCGCCAGGGCCACCACCGCCTTCCAGCGGTTGCGGTCCCAATAGGGCGCGGTGGCGGGGATCAGGGGCAGCACGGCGATGCAACCGAGCAGCGCCGCGAAGGGCAGCATTGACCAAACCGGCAGTGTCACTTTGGGGGACTTCTTCCAGGCCGATAGTGACGGACAGGGGACGCAGCCCAAGGCTACCGCGCCGTCGTCTCTAGGTCCAACGGCCCACCGCCCGGCGCTGACGGCGGCGGGCTGGCGCAGCCTCCTCCGGGAGAAAATAAGCTTGAATTTCATGGCTTTGTAACGCTTTCGCAACCGGGCCCCACCAGAATGGACGTAGCCGCGGCGGGTCCGCGGCACCAGCACCTAAGTTCTCCCAATGGAGAAGGAGACCATTGTCATGACTGCTCTTGACCTTTACGCGGCCGACCGCGCCCACCTGGTGCACCCCCACCTGCCGACAGCCACGCCGACCGGCGCGATCTTCACCCGCGGGAAGGGCTCAAAGCTGTGGGACATCAATGGGCGCGAATACCTCGACGCCACCGGCGGCCTGTGGCTGGCGCAAGTCGGCCACGGCCGCGAGGAACTGGCCGAGGCCGCCGCCGCCCAAATCAGGCGGCTGGAGTACTTCACGACCTTCTGGGAGTTCACCAACGACCGCGCGGTCGAGCTGGCGGCCAAACTGGCCCAGATCACGCCGCCCGGGATCGAGAAGTTCCTGTTCACCTCCGGCGGGTCGGAATCGGATGACGCGGCTCTCAAGACCGCCCGCTATTACCACGCCGAACGCGGCGAACCCTCGCGGACCTGGATACTGTCGCGGCGCAACGCGTACCACGGCGCCGCCTACGGCGGCGGCACGGCCACCGGCTTCGCCGCCATGAACGCCGGCCTTGGGCCGCTGCTCCCGGACGTGCTCCACCTGACGCCGCCGCATCCCTACCGCACCTGGGAGTACAGCGGCGATCTGACCGAGTTCTGCCTGGCGGAACTCGAAGCCACCATCGACCGGCTGGGCCCCGGGAACATAGCCGCCATGATCGGCGAGCCGATCCTTGGGGTGGGCGGCATGGTGGCGCCCCCGGACGACTACTGGCCCCGGGTCGAAGAAGTGCTCCGCAGCCACGGGATCCTGCTGATCTTTGACGAGGTCGTGACCGGGTTCGGGCGCCTCGGCACCATGTTCGCGGCCGAGAAATACGGCGTCTCCCCGGACATCATGTGCGTCGCCAAAGGCATCACCTCCGGCTATCAGCCGCTGGGCGCGGTCATGATGACCGCCGAGGTCGCGGACGTGGTCAACCGGCGCGAGGGCCATCCCGTCGGCTACACCTACTGCGGGCACCCGGTGGCGGCAGCCGTCGCCCTGGAGAACCTGCGCATCATCGAGGAGGAGGGCCTGGTCAAACGCGCCGCCGAGGTCGGCGCCTATCTCCACGGTCAATTGGTGGCGCAGCTGGCCGATTTCCCGCACGTCGGCGAGGTCCGCCACACCGGCATGGGCCTTGGCGTCGAGTTGGTGGCGGACAAGGAGTCGCGCCGGCCGCTGCCAATGCCGGGGGACATCTCCGGCGCCATCCGCGAGCAGGCCGGCGTGATCGTCAGGGTCCCAGCCCCGCACATCATTGTGCTGTCGCCGCCGCTGGTCCTGACCCACGCCGAGGCGGATCAGGTCGCCAGCGCCATCGCGTCGGTTGTCGGCCGGTTGCGCCCGGACGGCACCGTGGGATGACGATGGCCGCCACGTCGAAGGCCGCCGATGCCGTCTGGCCCGGCCCCAGCTCCGCCGCCGCGCCGTCGCCGCCGGCTTGGGACGTGCGGGAATGGGTGGCGTTGGAGCAGATGGCCGAGGGTTTCGACGAGTTCTGCCCGCCGGTCAGCGCCGGCCTGGAAGGCCACAGCCAGGAGCTTGAGTTCTCGCGCGGCGACGGCGATTGGGCGCCGGGCGGCGTTGAGTTCGGCGGCGGCGAGCTGCGGTTGTCGGCGCCGGGGGCGCTCCCCGGCGCGGGGCGCCAGGCGGCCGGGCCGGCGCGAGTCTATGAGATGGCGCCGGACTTGTTCTTTGTCCACGCGACCATCGCCGAGCGGGAGATCTTGTCCTTCGCCTATGACGCCGCCAGCGGCGTCTTGGTGGGCGCCTTCGGCGTGCTTGGGATTGAGCCGAATCCGACCCATGTGAAACAGTTCTGGTTGCATGGGCGCCGCCCGGGCGGCCCGGCGGCCGCCCGCACCGATGAGATGGTGGGCCGTCGAATTCGGTATCGCTATTCCTCTGACGATGTTTACGACCACATTTATCTGTCGGCCGATCGCTACACCTGGTTTTGCGTCAGCGGCGCCGAGGCGGGCGAGGGCGACACCGACAAATGCCAAATGTGGCGTTTGCGCGACGGAATAGTCTTGTTCTCCTGGTTGGAAAAGATCTTGGGCGTCGAGGGAATGGTGCTGGTCAATTTCAACACCCTGCGCTCGGTCGGGTTGCAGTTCGCCGTCGATCAATTCAGCGGCGCGGTGGTGAACCTGGCCATGGGCGCTCACGCGCTGCCCGTCTCGACCACCCCGCCTTTGGCGCGGGCCGACCCGCGCCCGCCGGCTTGACGCCGGATCAGAGCGAGGCCAGGAAGGCGTCCAGGGCCGCCAACTGGCGGCGGCGGCTGGTCAGGTCCGGCACCAGCCAGGTCATCGACTGGAGTCCCATCAGCGCCCAGATGAGTTGGTTGACTGTCACATCGGTGTCGCCGCGGCCGGCGATCTCGCCCGAGCGGCGCGCCTGATCCAGGTACCCGGCCATCAGCGAACTCCACTGGCGGGTGTGATCCCTGAAGACGCGGGCCAGTTCTGGGACGTTGGCGGCCTCCTCCCAGAACGCCATCACGACCCGTGATTCGGTGCGTCTTTCCTTGTCAAGCGGCATGATCTCGAGGCAGAGCAGCCGCAGGGCGGCCAGGCCGCCGGCGCCGGCGGCGGCGATGCGTTTGGCGGCGCGTTCGGTGGTGGCGGCGAAGGCGCGCACATAGGCGGCCTTGAGCAGGTCTGATTTGGAATGGAAATAGGGCTTCAGGGCGCCGTTGGCGTAGCCGAGGCGCGCGGCCACGGCCCTGAGGGTGACGGCCCCCAGGCCGCCGGAGACCACCAGCGCCCAGGCGGCCTCGATGGCTTCGGCGATTCGCTCTTGCCGATCGACGGTCTTGGGCATCGGCTGGGTCCCTCCGGTCCGGGCGCGTGTTTCAGGCCAGGTTAGCGCACGGGCGGCGCCGCCCGCGGCGCCGGGCGCCTTGCGGCCCCGCCTGATCTCTCTCCCGGCGGAGAAAATGCGGTCATCAGGTGTCGTGTTTGTTTCACTCTTGTGATCGCGCCTGGATAACCGCCGCGCCGTGTTGCGCAGGCGTAATAAACAAGTAAACAATTCCGGCCGGAGACCGGCCAACCGGTTTAGCGGCTCAGCGCTGCCATATTGTGTTCTCCAGTCGGAGGATCATGCCGTCAACCCCCGCGAACTATTGAGGAGTGATTGTGACCCGAAAGAAATTAGTTTCCGTGATTGCCTTGATGTTGGCAGCGAGTCTTGTGGGCGCCGGTTGCGCCGAGGACTCGAATCAATCGGCCGACGAGTCGCCTGGAGGCGACAGCGGCGACAAAGGCGCCCTGGCGATGAGTTTCCCCACCAATGACGTCTCGGTCTGGAACGACCAGCTGGAGATCATGCGCACCTTGATCGAGGACGCCGGTTACGAATTCCTGACCGACAACCCGGCCTGGGACATCCAAACCCAGGTCTCGGACTGGGAGGCGTGGGTCGCCCGCGGCAACGTCAAAGCGATCATGGGTTTCCCGGTCCAAGCCGACTCGATGGTCGCGGTCACCGCCCAGGCGGCGGCGGCCGGCATCCCCGTCATCGGCTACGCCGGAGGCTGGGAGGGCACGGCCCACCACCTCGAGCTCGACCTGCTGGGCGCGGGGCAGAAGGTGGGCGAGGCCGCCGGGGCCTGGATCAACGAGACCTACGGCGATGAGCCGGTCGAGGTCGGCCTGCTGGCTGACACCACCGCCGACCTGGGCCGGGTCCAAGCCCAAGGCATCAGGGAAGGTCTGGCCGCGGCCGGGTCCAACGTCACCATCTACGAGATCGAGGCTTCCAGCCGCGAGCAGGGATACCAAGGGGCGCAGTCGACCCTGGTGGCGCACCCGGAGGTGAAGGTCTGGCTTGGGATTGGCGCCGACATGGTGCTGGGGGCCAGGCAGGCGGCGATCGACGCCGGGGCCGCCCCTGACGACCCGAACTACTATGTCAGCGCCTCTGACAGCGCCGAGGAGCTGTATGAGCTGATCGCATCCGGCGTCGACATGCTGCGCGAGGCCTATGTCTTCGCCCCGCAGGTGTTGGCTGAGACCAACGCCGGGCTGTTGATCGCCGCCGCCGAGGGAAACCTCGGCCCGGAAGAATCGACGCTGGTCGGAGTCACCCACGTGACCAAGGAAAACGCGGCTGACTTCCTCAGCCAGTAGCTCGCGCCCAATGGCTGATGTCAATGCCCCCGTTGGCGCCCGGCCCCCGGCTGGGGCCGGGCGCTTCGGGCTGCGCGACCTGACCGTCGAGTTCGGGGCCACGCGGGCGGTCAACAAGGTCACCCTGGAGATCCAACCGGGGGAGATCGTGGGTCTGCTGGGGCACAACGGCGCCGGCAAATCCACCATTGTCAACGTCGCCAGCGGGGCGCTGGCCTGGACCAGCGGCCAGATCCGAATCGACGGCGCGCCCATCCCGCGCGGGTCAAGCCCCAGGTCCATAGCCGAGTTGGGCGTCACCGTCATCCACCAGGAGCCGGCCCTGGCCGGCAACCTGTCGGTGCTGACCAATCTGTTCCTGGGCCGCAGGCGCTCGGGCGCGCTGACGGCGCGCCGCCAGCGCGCCCAGGCGGCGCTGCGGGAAGTCGGCGGCGAGTCCATCCCGCTGGACGTGCCCGTGTCAACGCTGTCCCTGGGCCAGCGCCAATTGGTCGACCTGGCCCGGGGGGCGCTGTCCGGCGAGATCAGAGTCCTCATGCTGGACGAGCCCACCGCCGCCCTCGGAGTCGCAGAGACCGCCAGCCTGCACGCATTGATCAGGTCATACGCCAAGAAGGACGCCGCCGTTGTCTACATCTCGCACCGGCTGGTGGACATCCTCGACGTCTGCCAGCGCATCGTGGTCCTGGAGTCCGGAGAAGTGGTCTTGGACCGCTCGGCGGCCGGACTGTCGCTGGCCGAGTTGTCGCAGGCGCTGGCGCCCGGAGTGGTCCACCAAGAGCTGGTCGGAACCGCCCGGGCCGAAGAAGTGGTCCGGGTCGATCTGCCCGGCGGGCGCATCGACGCCCGGGCGGGCGAAGTGGTGGGGCTGTTCGGCATGGCCGGCGGCGAACAGTTGACGGTGCTGGAGTCACTCTTCGGGGTTGGGCCCAAACTGCCGACCTGGCTCGACGGCCAGCCCCACACGCCGAAGCGGCCCGGCGACGCGCTCAGACGCGGCATCTTCATGGTGCCGCCCGACCGCGACCGCGACGGGCTGCTGGCGGATTTCTCCGGCAAGACCAATGTCATGCTGCCGTGGCTGAGGGGCTCGAAATCAGCCTGGTGGTTCGACCGGCGCACCGGCGCCTCGATCTATCAGAACAGCCGCGAGGTTCTCAACGTCCAAGGCCCCGGCGGCGAAGTGCCCGTGACCACCTTCTCCGGCGGCAACCGCCAGAAACACCTGCTGGCGCGCTGGATGTTCCCGGCCAAACCCAGGCTGCTGCTGTTGGGGCAGCCAACGCAAGGCGTCGACGTGGGCGCCAAAGTCGACATCGTGCGGGCCGTCCGCCTGCTGGCCGCCGACGGCGTCTGCGTGCTGGTGGCGTCATCGGAAAACGACGAGATCGCGTCGATGTGCGACCGCGCCTACGTGCTCCGCGACGGCCGCGTGGCGCCCGTCGAGCGCGGCCCGGAAATGGCGACGGCGCTGCTCGACGCCCTGCTCCAACTGTCCGGTCCCAGCGGCGACCGGCCCCGACCCGTCGAGACAAACTAGGGAGGGCTCCGATGCGGCCAATCTCAATGGACCGGCTGAAGATAATGCTGGTCCAAAACGGCGTCTTCGCCGCCATGATCCTGATGGCGGCGCTGTTCGGCGTGCTCAACCCGCGCTTCCTGTCCTGGCAGAACGCGGTCACGATCCTCCAGCAGGTGGCCGAACTGGGAGTGGTGGCGCTGCCGGTGGCGTTCGTGGTGATGACCGGGCAGGCCGATCTGTCAGTCGGCTCGATCGCCACGCTGGGGGCGGTCCTGGGCGGGCTGACGCTGGTCGGGACCGGCAACGCGGCCGCCGGTGTGGCCGTGACCCTGGTCTTTGGGCTGGTGGCGGGCGCCTTGAACGGGTTCCTGGTGGCCTATCTGCGGCTGAACTCGTTCGTGGTGACGCTCGGTTTCTTGAGCGTCTGGGGCGGCATCGCCATGGTCTTGACCAACGGCAAGACCCTGACCGGGCTGCCGGACGATTTCAAGGCCTTCGGCACGGCCAAACTGGTCGGGATTCCGGTGCAGATCGTGGTCCTGGCGGTGGTCGTGGCCGTGGCCGGCTACCTGCTCAACCGGACCGCCAAGGGGCAAGAGATCCTGGCCATTGGCGGGAACGCCAGGGCGGCCGAACTGATGGGGATCCGGGTTCAGCGCACCCAGATGCAGGTCTTCATCGCCGCGGGCGTCTTCGCGGCGCTGGCCGGGCTGATGCTGGCCACCAAACTGGCGGCCGTCAGCCCCACAGTCGGCTCCGGCATGGAGTTGAAAGCGTTGACGGTGGTGCTCCTGGGCGGGGTCTCCTTCGCCGGGGGCTACGGGCGGATCGGCGGCGTGGCCGCCGGGCTGCTGTTCGTGGGCGTGCTCAACAACGGGCTGGTGATCCTGGGCGTCTCGCCCTTCATCCAGACGGTGCTGGTCGGCGCGACCCTGGTGGCGGCGGTGCTGATGGACTCGTCGATCCAGCGTTTTGTTTCCGCCGCTTGGGCCAATCGCGGCAAACGCCTGGCCGAGGCTCAGCGCCTGGGGCGCGAGCGGCCGGCATCCCAACAAACACAGGAGGTGAACGCATGAAGAAGGTGGAACTGGTGGTGCGCGCCGAGGCGATACACACCATGGCGCCGGTGTCAGGCGGCGCTGGGGGCAGCGTTGGCGGCGGCGTTGGTGGCGGGGCCGACGGGGCCGGCGGCGGCACGCCCGTGCGCGCCCTGGCCGCGGCCGGGGGGAAGGTCGTGGCCCTGTCTCAGGACGGCGACTTCGCCGGCTGGGACACATCCGGGGCGAAGGTGGTGACCGCGCCGCCGGGCGGCGCCGTGCTGCCCGGCCTGGGGGACGTCCACGCGCACCTCCACATGGCCGGCCACTCCGATCTCTACGAGTTGTTCCTTGACCCAGACTGGTCGGTGGAGCAATTGCTGGAGGCGGTGGCCGGGGCGGCCGCCGCCGCCCCGCCGGGCGCCTGGATCGCCGGCGGGATGTGGGGCATCAGCCGTTTCCGCGAATTGGCCAGCGTCTGCGTGCGCCGCCGCTTCGACGCCGCCGCCGGCGGCCACCCGCTCTTGCTGCGCGACGACACCGCCCATCACCGCCTGGTCAACGACGCCACACTGCGGATCATGGGGATAGACCTGGCCGACGCCCGTTCGCTGGCCCCGGACGTGGACACCGACCCGGCCACCGGCGAGCCGACCGGCGTGGTTGGCGAGGCGGCCAGCCGCCGGGCGGAGGAGACTTGGGAGGCGTCGCGGGCGGCCGTGCCCGGGGAGGACGAGGCCTCGATGGCGCGGGCGGTCGAGCTTCTGAACCAGACCGGGGTGACCCTGGTCCAGGAGGCCGCCACCGGCGCCCAGATGCTCCGCGCCCTGCGCTGCCTCGATGACGCCGGCCGGCTGAACGCCTGGGTGGTGACGTCGGTGTCGATCAACGACAAGGTCTTCGGCTTTGTGCCGATCGGTCAGCCGCTGGTCGAGCAGGCCGCCGGGTTCGCCGGCGGGCGGGTCTTCCCGACCTTCGCCAAGATCTTCCTGGACGGCACGCCGCCCACCTTCACGGCCCTGATGCACGACCCTTATCCGCCGCACCCCGGCCACGGCGCCGGTTACCGCGGCGAGGCGACCATGAGCCTGGAGCAATTGGCGGGTTGGATGGCGGTTCTGGCGGAGCACGGTCTGGGCGTCAAGGTTCATTGCACCGGGGACGGCGCGGTCTCCCTGGCGCTGGACGCCCTGGAGCTGGCGCGCTCGCGGGGGGTGGCGCTGCCGGCGCACATCGCCCACGCCCAGATGATCCAGCGGGCCGACTACCCGCGCATCGCCGGACTCGGCGCGGTCATCGACATCTGCCCGCTGTTCTGGTTCCCCTCGGCCTTCCAGAGCGGCGCCCTGGCCACCCTGCCGGACGCGACCCGGGAGGGGATCTGCATGTTCCGCGACCAACTCGACGCCGGCATCAAGCTGGCCGGCGGCAGCGACTGGCCCGTCTCGCCCAACCCGAACCCCTGGTGGGGCATTCACGGGCTGGTCACCAGGACCAACCCGACCGGCGAGGTCCCGGGCGCCTACCGCCCGGACCAGGCGTTGACGGTCCGCGAGGCGCTCAGCCTTTACACCACAAACGTGGCCGATGCCGCCGGGCTGGGTTCGCGCGCCGGCTCGCTCGAGGTTGGCAAGGCCGCCGATTTCATAGTCGTTGACCGCGATCCGTTTAAGATCGATCCTCTGCTTTTGGGCGCCACCAGGACGCTCGAGACCTGGGTCGGCGCCCGTCAGGTCTTCGCCGCCTGAGCCGGGCGGGCGCTCGCGGGCCGGGCGGGCGCGGGCGGTCGGCGGGGCCCTGTGTTCGCGGGCCGGCCGGGCGTACGCGGGCCGGGCGGGCGCTCGCGGGGTGGGCGGGCGCGGACTGGGCGGGCGATCGCGGGGTGGGGCGACGGCATCGGGCGGCGTTTGTCCTTCAGGCGACCGGGACGGCGACGGCGCTGGGATGGCGCGGGAAGGCGCGGGCGGTCTGGGCGTGGGCGATCCGGCCGTCGACCGTCGCCAGGCCGCGCGCCAAGGCCGGATCGGCGGCGGCGGCCGCGTCCCAACCCTGGGCGGCGATGGCGGCGACATACGGCAGGGTGGCGTTGGTGAGCGCGGCCGTGGCCGTCACCGGCACCGCCCCCGGCATGTTGGCGACGCAGTAGAAGACCGAGTTCGCCACCCGGTAAACCGGCGCCTGGTGGGTTGTGGGCGTCGAATCCTCGAAGCATCCGCCCTGGTCAATGGCGATGTCCACGAACACGCTGCCGGGGCGGGCCTGGGTCACGAGTTCGTGGCTGACGAGTTTCGGCGCCCTGTCTCCTGGGATCAGGACGGCGCCGATGACAAGATCGGCCTGGCGGACGCAGCGCTCGACCTCATAGGCGCTGGAGGCGAGCGTCCGGACGCGGCCGGCGTAGAGCTGGTCGAGTTGGCGCAGGCGCGGGACTGACAGGTCGAGCACCGTCACGTCCGCGCCCAGGCCAACGGCTTGCGCCACCGCGTTGGCGCCGGCCTGGCCGGCGCCAAGGACCACGACCTCCGCCGGGCGGACCCCGGGCACGCCCCCCGCCAGCAGTCCGGCGCCGCCGCCGGGGGCGGTCAGGTGATAGGCGCCGACCATCACCGACATGCGTCCGGCGACTTCGCTCATCGGCGCCAGCAACGGCAGGCTGCCGTCCGCGAGTTGCACCGTCTCATAGGCGACGGCTGTGGCGCCGGCCTCGGTCAGGGCTGTCACCAGCGGCTCGGCGGCGGCCAAATGGAGGTACGTGAAGAGAATCTGGTCGCGGCGCAAGTACTGGTATTCGGCCGGGATCGGCTCCTTGACCTTGACCACCAGCGCCGCCGCCCAAGCCTCGGCGGCGGACCCGATCCTGGCGCCGGCCAGGCGGTATTGGTCATCGGCGAAGCCGCTGCCCTCGCCGGCGCCGGCCTCGACCAGGACCCTGTGCCCGGCGGCGGTCAGCTCCCTGGCGCCCGCCGGGGTCAGCGCCACCCGGCGCTCGCTGTTCTTGGTCTCCTTCGGCACTCCGATGATCATGGCGCTCCCCTTGTGTGTCAGTTGTGGCCGGCGGCTGGAGCCGGCGGGTCATGACCAGACTGCGGATAGCGTGTTACGGGGCCGTTTCTAGAGTGATTTCTGCATTACAAGCTTCGCGCTGCTACAGTTTCTGTTGTGGACAGCGCCGAATCTGAGGGCTCGCGGCAGAAAATCCAACTCGACGCCCTGGATGAGGCGATCGCTTGGGAACTGGTCCGCGACGCCGACCAGTCGAACAAGGCGCTGGCCGCGCGCCTCGGCGTGTCCGAGTCGACCACGATCAACCGCGTGCGGGCGCTGAGGCGGGCCGGGATCTTGGGCGCCGCCCACAGCCAAGTCGATCTCGAGGCCTTCGGCTTCGGCGTGCAGGCGCTGGTGTTCATTCGACTGCGCCCCCAAGCCCGGCCCAAGATCCGCGAATTCGCCGAGGCGGTGGCCCGCCTGCCCCAGACCGCCCACGTCTTCTTCGTGGGCGGGAACGAGGACTTCGTGGTCCACGTCTTTTGCACCTCGACCAGCCAGTTGCGGGATTTGGTCGCCAACCGCCTGAGCATGGACCCGGCCGTGGCCATGACGAGCACGCATGTGGTCTTCGAACACATTCCTGGGAACACCCGCATGGATCACATCAACGGCTGGGACGAGGTGCGCCGTCCCATCACCGAGGGGGCGGCGCTCTGCGACCCAGCCGCCTGAGCCGGCGGGTCAACCCGTGGCCGGTTCGACCGGCACGGGCTCCGCCTGCCTTGGGCAGGATCGCCTAGGACAGATGTCCGAATAAACCACTCCTGGTGGGCCGTACAAGATTTGAACTTGTGACCTCTTCCGTGTCAAGGAAGCGCGCTACCCCTGCGCCAACGGCCCCTGAAGCGAACTCGATGAGGTGGAGACGGGATTCGAACCCGTGTATACGGCTTTGCAGGCCGCTGCCTCGCCTCTCGGCCACTCCACCGAGGTGGCTTCGAGCGGATGACGGGACTCGAACCCGCGACCCTCACCTTGGCAAGGTGATGCTCTACCAACTGAGCCACATCCGCGTGGTGTGGTCGCCCTTTTGGGGCTCCCCACACGCGAGGTATGACCTTACCTCAAAAGGCTGCGTGAGGTCCAACCGCAGGTAAGCGCGCACGTTTCGACCGGCCCGGCTGGCGTCAGAGGGCGAAGCTGAAGCCGGGCGCGTAGCGCAAAGCCCGGGCCAGGCCCGCCGCCGCCTCGGAGAAGGCCGCCTGGCCGGCGCCGGTCTGGGTGACGCCGTCGCGGGCCAGGTCGCGCATGGCGTCGAGCTTGGCGGCGGCCGCCTTGGCGTCGAGGTCGGCGGGGATCAACGATGCCGGCAGGTCGAAGCGCTGCGCCAGCAGCTCCCAGCTGGTCAGCGTGGTGTCCAGCATGCGCACCTGCCCGGCCGCCTCGGTGGCCTCGCGGGCGAGGCGCGCCAGGTTGGCGGCGACTCGGGCGGTGCCCATGGCCAGAGGCGGCGCCAATGTGTGCAGGGCGCCCGCCAGCGGCACCACCAGGCCCAGGTCCAACGGCCCGAGCTGGCTCGACGCCGACAGCGTGTCCAGCAGCGCCCGGTCGATCTGCCGGGCGATCCCCAGCAGCATCCGCTGATTCGAGACCAGTTCCTCGGAACGCTCCACGCCCAGGGCCAAAGCCCGCAAGCGGATGCCGGTCTGCTCCACGGCGGCGCCGATCCGGTGCGCGGCCGTCAGAGGCGTGGCCGAGCCGGACAGCGACCGCGCCGCGCCCATCACCTGACCCGCGCCCTCGGCCATCGGCTCGACCTGCTCCAACAGTTCGCCCGAGCCCAGGATCAGCAGCTTGGCCACGTCGAGGAGTTTGGCGCGGGCCAACTGGAGGCGTTCGACCTGGCGGTCGGCGGCGACGGCGGCGGCCCAAACGCTGGCCAGGGCGGCGTCATCGGGCGGTTCTGGCAGAGGCCGGGTGGGGGGAACCTCGGCCGGGAGGGCGCTGCGGAGCAGCGCGTCGTAGGTGGCGAAGCCGAGCCCGCGCAGCCGGGTCAGGATCTCCTCGACCCCGGCGGCGGTGGCCTTGTCCAGGGACGAGCCGGCGGCGGTGGTGGCTTCCTCGCGCGCCCGGGCGGCCGCGTAGATGGCCGAAAGGCGCTGGGTGGCGCGGTCCTGCGAGGACGGCGCGGCCACGTAGACGCGCGTCCCGGCGGTGGCGACGGCCAGCGCCAGGCGCCAGTGGCGGGCGCCGTCCGGCCCGGCGAGTTTGATGTACGCGCCCGTGCAAGAGCTGCGGTCCAACCCGGAGTTGATGAGGCTGGGGACGCCGAGCGGCGTGTCCGCCGCCAGCAGGGCGCTGGCGGGCCCGCCCAGCAGCGACGGGGATTTGAGGCCGGTGGCCGCCTCGGCGGCGCTGTTGACGCCAATGACCGCTCCCGCCGAGTCGGTCACGAAGACAACAGTGCTGCGCGCGGGGTCCTGGCTGCTGGTCACGAGCCCAACTTAGCCCATCTGGCCTGCGGGGGCATCAGGGGAAGGGCCAGAATCGCGTCGGTTCCGGGCCCGTCCGCGCGCGGCGAGCCGGTCAGCGCCGCGCCCAGCCGGTTGACCAAGGCCAGCAAGGCGACCGGGCGCGGCCCGGTCGCCAGTTCGCCCGGACGCGCCTGCGCCGCATGGTCTGAGATGGTGATGACGAGTTGGGTGGCGCTGGCCCGCGCCGACACCGCCACCGGCAGGTCGGGGGATTTGGCGGCGGCCGCGTCGATCAGCGCCGCCAGCGCCTGAGCCAGCCGCGCCGCCTGGGCTTCCGGCAGGGCCACGGCGGTCGCCACCGCGCATTGGACCTGGCGCGGGCGCTCGACCAGTCCCAGCGCCTCCGTCAGGACGTCGCCCACGGCCGTGAGCGCGCCGCCCGATGCCGTCTGGTCGCCCGCCGCGCTGACGGCCGGCAGGGGCGCGGGCGCGTTGGCCGGCGGGCGCGCGTCGGGGATGGATGGGATGGCCGTTCCCGATGCCGTCTGGTCGCCCGCCGCGCTGACGCCCGGCAGGGGCCCAGGCGCGGCCGATGCCTCTGCGGGCGGGGGCGCTGGCGCGCTGGACAGCGGTGGCGCCGGCGGCTCCGCTGGCGCCATGGCCGGGGCTGGCGCCATGGCTGGGGGAGTGAAGGCCGCGGGATAGGGCGGCGCCAGGCTGGGCGCGAGCGGCTGCGGGCGGGCGCACTCGGGCTCGGTGTGGCCGGCGGCGTGGCGTCCCGCCTGGTGGCTGCCGTGATGGAGCCAATCGCCGAGGCGCTGGCCGAGGCCAGCCGCCGCGGGCGAGAAGCGGGTCGACAGGAAGACCAGGCCAGCGGCCAGGGCCAGGGCGGCGCCGATCCCTGTCAGGAGGCGCGCACGCAGTGATGAATGCAGTGATTCGGCGGCCCGGCTCAGTTCCGCCAGATCGGCGGCGTTAGAGGCGGCGGGGCCGGTGGTGGTGCCGGCGTGGGCGGCGGCGTAGCCGGACAGCGAACGATTGTTGACGGCGGTGGCCAAGAGTTGAGTGGTCGAGTCCAATTCCTCGATCAGCGCCGGCAACTGGTTGGTGTCTCGCGCCCGCTCCAGGGCGGCGGCGGGATTGTCCAGGAGGGCGCGGGACGCCTCAGTCAAAGCCGTCCGAGTTTGAGCCTGGCGGTCGAGGTCCGCCCTCCGGGCGGACTCGGCCAAGAGGCCGACGGCGGCGTCGGCGTCAGAGGGGCCGGCTGTGCCGGAGGCCTCGGCCAGGATGGCCGTCCCGGCCTGGCGCGTGGCCAGGATCAGCGCCACCACCCGCCGGTCGGCGCTGGCGCCGGCCACCGCTCGGGCGTTGGTGACGATTGTGTAGAGGCAGGTCAGGAGCGCGATGGCGAGCAGCACGGCGGTGGCGCGCAGGATTGTCCGCCCGCCTGTGGCTAAAGCGGGTGGCCGCTGGATCGCTTGGGCGCTCACCTGGCCTCAGTTAGGACAACGCCGGGTGGCTCACTTGTCACCCGTGGAGCGCCAGGGCACCCGCGGTTTGGGACCCGGTGGCTTGGCCTTGCCGGGCGCGGCCGAGTCAGTGCCGGGCGCCGGGGCGCTTGCCGGCTTGGCTGGGCTGGCTGGGCTGGCTGCGCTGCCTGCGCTGCCTGCGCTGCCTGGGCTGGGCGGCGTTGCCGCCGCAGGTCCGGCGGGGTCGGCCCCTTGGGCGGCGGCGCCGGGCGGCCTGGTCGGGGCCGGACTGGCCGGGCCTGTTGCGCTGGTCTTGGCGGCCGGGGCGGCCGGGGCGGCCGTTGGGGCTGGCGCGCCGGGAGCGGCGACCGGCTTGGCGGCGCCGACTGGCCTGGTTGGGCTCGCAGGCCTGGCAGGGGGCGCTGCGGCGGGCGCCGTCGCGGACGCCGGGCTGGGCGCGGTGGCCGGGTTGGCTGCGCCGGGCTGGGCGGCCGTCGCGGAGGCGGCGGCGGGGGTTGGACCGCCAGAGGTTGGACCGCCAGGGGTCGCACCGCCGGGCGCGCCGCTTGCTTTGGGTGCGCCCGCGGGCGGCTTGGCGCCGGAGGTGGTGGGCGCGAAGGGCACCCGGCGGGCCTTGGCCGCCGCGCCAGCGGCTGAGCCAGCCTTCGGCGCCGGCGCCGTCGCCTTCCCGGCAGGCGGCGCGGGCGTGGCCGAAGCGACGGCCGAAGCGGCGCTGGCCGGGGCTGCGGGCCCCGGCCCAACCTGGGTCGCTGCGCTGGTGGCCGGGGCGGCGCTGGGAGCCGGCCGCGCGGCATCGGGCGCGGGCTTGGCACCTCCCGGAGCGGCCTGCCGGCCCCTTGCCACCGGCCAGCGGCCCGGCGACCTGGCGGGCGGCGCGCCCTGAGCAACTGGAGCGCCCTGAGCAACTGGAGCGCCCGGAGCGCGAGGAGCGCCCGGCGCCAAGAGCGGCGGCCCGGCGGCCGCCCACTGCGGCCCCTTGACCCCGAACACGACCCAGAGGCCCGCGCCCAACAGCGCGAAGATCCCGCCAACGAGCCACAGGATCAGCGGCAGCGAATCGTTTTGCCCGCTGACCGTCTCGGCCATCTCAGCCAAAAGCTTGAGATTGGTGGCCCGCTGGTCGGATTCGGGAACCTCACGATCCGTGCGCACCGGCGGGACCGCCGGGGTTTCCTCGTCCTCGGGATCGCCCATGGCCTTGGCGAAAGCCTCGGCCGGCTTCGCCAAGACCGGCTCGCGGAACAACGACGGGGCCTTGGCCGCGAACATGTAAAGCTCGCCACGCATGTGACCGAAGGTCGCGGCCCGCTCCTCGCTCGGGTCCAGGCCCTGTTCCAACTCGGCGCGGGCGGCGGCGATCCGCTCGGCCGGATTCTCCAGCATCGCCTTGATGTACTTGTCCACGCCCGCGTCGCCGAGCCCCAAGGCGTCAACGCCGTAGTCCTTGACGGCGGCGGCGAGTTCGGCGGCGGCCTCGTCAACTGTGTCCGGGGCGGGCACGGTGCCGGTCGCGTGCGAATTCACCCAGTCGACCAGCTCGGTGTAAAGCGCCCGGTCGGTCAGATTGAGCGCCTCCAGGACCTTGACCAGGCGGCGGTCTTGGGCGGCGTCGGTCTTGGAGTTGGCCGCCGCCGCGGTGGTGACCAGCGCGAAGACCATGCAAGGCAGGGCCACTGCGCAAGCGACGATGGCCGAGATCAAGACCAAAAGGCGCAGTTGGCGGCGGTCGGCTGTGACGGTCGCCGCTGGCGGGGTCGAGGTTGATGTCATTGTTCACCAATCCGTAGTGCTGCGATGCGTGAGACTGCGGGTACGAGAAACAACCAGCCGCGATCCCGCCCCCCAGTCGGTATTTTCACCTACCGGAGACGCTACCTTACCAGGTGACATCGGTCACAAGAAAAACAGAGAGAATACTGTTCGGCATTCGCCCAACCGGCCCGGCCAGCGGCGCCGGGGCGGCGAGGCGGTCAGAATATAGATGTGACGGAGACGACCGCGAGCCCGCAAGCCCGGTGGCGCCAGCTGGTCGCCACCATCCGCGCCCACGAGCGCGCCTACTACGAACTGGACGCGCCGAGCGTGTCTGACGCCGAATTCGACGCCCTGATGGGTCGGCTGCGCCAATTGGAGGCTGAGCATCCGGCGCTGGTGACGCCGAATTCGCCGACGCAGCGGCCCGGCGGCCGCGCCAGCGGCGATTTCGCCGAGGTGCGGCACGCCACGCCGATGCTCTCCCTCGACAACGTCTTCTCCGAGTCGGAACTGCGCGAATGGATGGAGCGAGCGCTGGCGGACGCCGGCCTGGAGGAGACCGAATGGTTGGCGGAGCTGAAGATCGACGGCCTGTCGGTGTCGCTGGTTTATGAGAACGGCCAGTTGGCGCGGGCCGCCACCAGGGGCGACGGCGCCACCGGCGAGGACGTCACCGCCAATGTCATGACCATCGCGTCGGTGCCCCGGACGCTGACGGCCGACCCGGCCCCGAGCCTGCTCGACGTCCGCGGCGAGGTCTTCCTGCCGACGGCCGCCTTCGCGGCGCTGAACAACGCCATCGCCCGCGACAACGAGGCCACCGCCGCCCACAACCGGCTCTTGGAGGCGGGCGGCAAGCGGCCCCGGGCGTTGCGCAAACTGTTCGCCAACCCGCGCAACGCCGCCGCCGGCTCGCTGCGCCAGAAGGACCCGAGCGTCACGGCCGCCCGCCCGTTGGCTTTGCTGGTGCACGGGATCGGGACGTTGACCTGGCCCGATGCCGTGGCGCCAGCCGCGCTCCCGAGGCGCCAGTCGGAGGTTTACGGGCTTTTGGAAGCCTGGGGGTTGCCGGTCTCACCGCGCAACCGCGTCACCGACGGGCTGGCCGGGGTGGTGGCCATGATCGACCATTACGGCGCCCACCGGGGCGAGATCGATCACCAGATCGACGGGATTGTGGTCAAGGCGGACGACTTCGCCGTCCAGCGCGCCCTGGGCGCGAACTCGCGCGCCCCGCGCTGGGCCGTCGCCTACAAGTACCCGCCGGAGGAGGTCAACACCAAACTGCTGGACATTCAGGTGCAGGTTGGCCGCACCGGCCGGGTGACGCCGTTCGGGGTGATGGCGCCGGTGACGGTGGCCGGCTCGACAGTCGCCTTCGCCACCCTTCACAACGCGCGCGAGGTCGCGCGCAAAGGCGTGCTGATCGGGGACACAGTGGTGCTGCGCAAAGCCGGCGACGTCATCCCGGAGATCGTGGCGCCGGTGACCGAATTGCGCACCGGCGCCGAGCGCGCCTTCGTCATGCCCGCCAACTGCCCCTCCTGCGGGACGGCGCTGGCGCCGGAGAAAGCCGGCGAGGTCGACCTGCGCTGCCCCAACGCCCGCGGTTGCCGCGCCCAGATCGCGGGCCGGATCGAGCACCTCGGTTCGCGCGGGGCGCTCGACGTCGACTCGCTGGGACAGGAGGCGGCCTTGGCGTTGGCCGACCCGCAAGCGACCCTGCGTCCCAGCGCCGACCGGCCAGCCCCGGCCGGCCAGGACGCGGCCGTCCCGGTGTTGGACTCAGAGGCGGGCCTGTTCGCCCTGCGGGCCGAGGACCTGATCCGCGCCCAGGTCTGGCGCTGGACGGCGGACGGCTGGCAGCTGAAGGCGTTCTTCGCCAACGAGTCCGGCGAACTCGGCAAAGCCGGACAGATCCTGCTGGAGCAATTGGCCGAGGCCAAGACCCGCCCGCTGTGGCGCCTGCTGGTGGCCCTGTCGATCCGCCGCGTCGGGCCGAGCGCCGCCCGGGCGCTGGCAGCCCACTTCGGCGCCATCGGCGCCATTGCCGACGCGGCGGCCGAGGAGCTGGCGGCGGTCGAGGGCGTGGGCCCCGGCATAGCCGAATCGATCAGGGAATGGTTCGCCGCCGACTGGCGGCGCGCGATCATCTCAGCCTGGGAGGCGGCCGGGGTCCAGCTGTCCGCCCCGGCCGAGGCCGCCGCGCCTCAGACCCTGGCCGGGTTGACCGTGGTGGTCACCGGCGCCCTGGAGGGCTTCACCCGTGAGAGCGCCAAAGAGGCGATCGCCGCCCGGGGCGGCAAGGCGGCCGGGTCGGTCTCAGCCAAGACCGATTATGTTGTTGCCGGACCGGGGGCGGGGTCGAAGGCGGCCAAGGCCCGCGAACTCGGGCGGCCGCTGCTTGACGAGGCCGGATTCGTCCGCCTGCTTGAGGCCGGCCCGGCCGGCCTGTGACTGACCAACCGGGCCCGGGCGCCGTCAGCCGTCCGAGCCCTGGCCGGCCGGCACGCAGGTCGCCGACACGGCCGTGACCGGGGAGACGAAGTCATCGTCGGGCATGGGCGCGTCAGCGCCGCCGGCGCCGCCTTGGCCGCCGGCCTCCCCGCCGCCCAAAGTGCCCTCAGCGCCGCCGGACGCCGACGGCTCGTCGCTGGGCACGGCATCGGACCCCGTGTCCGGATGCAGAACCTTGTACGGGGCGGTGCCCGGAACCGGCTCGTCGCGGGCCAAAACCTCGAAAAGCTCCTCGGCGTTGAGACCGCCGAAGCGGCTCTGATCATGCCAGGTGGCCAGACGGACGCGGTTGTTGTCCTGCTGGTCCTGCGTCCAAGGGATCGTGAACAGCGACACGTTCTCCATCTTGATCCCGCGCAAGGCGAAGGCCAGCCCGGCCATGTCCATGACCGAGCCCAACTCCGGCCCCACGGCCAACGACTTGGTGACGGCGCTGGCGGTGGCGTTGAGCTTGGGCAAAGACTGGAGGTCGCCGGAGGACAGGACCTCGGCCACGACGGTGGCGATGAGCTGCTGCTGGCGGGAGATGCGGACCACATCAGAACCGTCCAAATACTCGCCCGCATAAGTCTTGCCGCTGCGGGTGCGGGCGAACTGCAAAGCCCCCTGGCCGTTCAGATGATTGATGCCGGGCGGCAAGTCGATGTGCGTCTTGTCGCCGATCAGACCGTCCGGCACGCACATGTCGACACCGCCGAGGGCGTCCACCACCTTGGCGAAGCTGGCGAACTCGACCAGGATGAAACTGTCCAGGCGGATGCCGGAGACATACTCGATCGTCTTCATGATGCAGGCCACGCCCTCGGCCTTGTCGGCCGGGTCGTCGCTGGCTTGCTGGAAGGCCTCGTTGATCATGGCGGAGCTGCGCTCGTAGCTCATCGAGCCGTCCGGGCGCGTGCAAGACGGCATATCGACCAGGGTGTCGCGTGGGATCGAGACGATGTCGACCCGCGAGCGGTCGGCCGAGATGTGGGCGATCATGTTGATGTCGTTGAGCGGCGGGGACTCCAACGAGTCCCGGACCACAGTGGCGTTCTCGCCCTCGCGGGAGTCGATGGCGGTGATGAGGATGTTGACGGCGCGCCCGCCGAAGGGATCGAGCGGCTCGGGTTCGGCGGTGGTGGTGGCCTGGAGTTCGGGCCGCCCGGCCGAGCCGACCAATTCCTCGACGCGCTCGAGGACCGTCATATTGGAGTCAAGTTGCCTGATCCGCTCGCCCACGGCGACGCATCCAGCCAGCAAGGTGGCCGCGACCACAGTCGCCCCGATCTTCAGCGGCCGCCGCCCGGACTGGGCGCGGAGCCGATGGCGGGCGAGCGTCGGCGGCAAGCAGGCCGCGTGGCGCGGATGCAATGAAACTCCTTCTGCGTAGGCGGTGGGGACCGTACCAAGGTTAGATGAGACGCTTGAAGGCGCAGCGAAGACGCAGGTCGCGGCCGGTAAAGGTTTGGTGGAGATTACTTTTGACGAACACTTGGGCTCATTCGGCGTTGCCTTGCCAGGTGCCGTCGCGGATGGCGGCGAAGTCGCGTGGGGCTTGTTCCGGGTCCAAGAGCACCGCCGATCCGATCCCGCCCGGCCGGTAGTCGATGCTCTTGATGGCGGGGTGTCCTTGGACGCCGTCCGGGCCGGCGGCGGCCCGGAAGTCGAGCACCAGGCGGCCCAGGTCCAAGATGTTCGCCTCCTGGTCCACGGCCAGCGCCGCCGTGCCCGCGTTGACCAGGTCGATTTGCCGCTGCGGGTGCCATGCCAGCGACGGCTCGACCGCCTTCTTCATGACGGCCGCAAGCACTTGGCGCTGGCGGTCCCCGCGCCCGATGTCCCCGGTCGGGTCCGCCTTGCGCATGCGGGCGAAGGCCAGCGCCGTGGCGCCGTCGGCGTCGTGGCAGCCGGCCTCCCAGTTCAATTTGGAGTCGCGGTCGGAGACGGTCTGGTCGAGGCAGAGGTTGACGCCGCCGACGGCGTCAACAAGTTCCGTGACCGAGCCGAAGCCGACCTCGACGTAGCGGTCGATGTGCATGCCGGTCAGCCCCTGGACGGTTTCGACCAGCAGCGGCGGCCCGCCAAAGGCGTAGGCGGCGTTGATCTTCTGGCCGCCGTGGCCGGGGATCTCGACGTAGGTGTCGCGCGGCAGCGAGATCAGATAGGCCTGCCCGTTGGCCGCCACGTGGACCACCAGCAGGGAGTCCGCCCGCGCCCCCTCGGTGGTGTCGTTGACGCCGCCGCTGCCGCGTTGGTCCGAGCCGGCCACCAGGTAGGTGCGCCCCGAGTCATCCCCGCCGGCCGCCAGGGCGTCGACGTGGCGCAGTTTCGAGTTCGCCCACAGCGCCAGCCCTGCTGGCCAGGCCAGGCCTACCACCAGCAGAAAGACCAGGACAGCGACCACCTTGCGGCCGGTTCGCCGTCGCTTCGGCCCCGCCGATGCCGTCTGGGGCGCCGCCGCCGGACCGCCCGGTCCCAGCCCGCGCGCCTGGGCGGGGCGGTGAGGGGACGGCGGGCGCGGCGGCGCGGGGCGCGCGCCATAGGCCGGGGAGTACGAGCGCGGCGCCGGGCCGGCGCGGCGGGGCGCGGGCGGGGCTTGTGGGGCTGGGGCCTGGCCGGACGCCGTCGGCGTGACTGGGCCGGCGCGGCGGGGCGCCGCTGGTGGGCGAGGCGCGGGCGGCGTTTGGGGGGCTGGGGCCTGGCCGGACGCCATCGGCCTGGCCGGGCCGGCGCGGCGGGGCGCCGCTGGTGGGCGGGGCGCGGGCGGCGTTTGTGGGGCTGGGGCCTGGCCGGACGCCATCGGCGGCGGCGCGGGAGCGGCGGCCCGAACTTGGCCGACGGGCCGCGAATCCACGTTCAACGGCCGTCCGGCGGCGCGGCGGCGGACCGGCGCTGGCGGCAAAGGCCGCGCCGGCGCCGAGCGGGGAAGATCGTCTTGGTTAGCCATCACCGTCATAGTAAGCGCCGCCGGGCCAAACCGCCCCCTACCGCCGCGCGAGCCACCCGAGGCGGGCGCCCGACCTGCGCCTGACCTAGGATGGAGCCCGTGTCGAGCTACGGAGGCGACGCCCAACCAGGCCGCGCCGGGGCGCCTGACGGCGCCAACTGGCCGGCGGTCAGCGTCATCGTGGCGGCGACCGACCGCGAACAGGCCCGCCAAGCCGTCGCCGACCTGCTGGCCCACCCCTACCCGGGCGAGTTCGAGATCCTGCTGGCCGCGCCCGCCAGCACCGCCCACCCGGCCAAAGGCGAGCCGCTGGCCGAGCTGTCCAGCGACCCCAGGGTGAGCGTGGTCCACGCCAAGAGCAACTCGCGGGCGGCCCTGGTCAACGCGGCCGCCTTCGCGGCCCGCCACCCGATCCTGTCCCAAGTCCGCCCGGGCGCCGGGAACTGGTCAGAACTGCTCAAACAGGCCGCCGCCGCCATGGAGGTGACGGGGGCGGAGGTGGTTGGCGGCGCCGCCGTGGCGTTCGGGTTGGGATCGGCCGAACAGGCCATCTCGAGAGCGCTGAACTCGCGCCTGGGCGTTGGCCCGCGCCGCTCGCGGGCGGGGGTCGGCAAAGGCCCGGTCGACTCCGTGCGGATGGTGGCCATCCGCCGCGAGGCCTTCGAACGGGTCGGCGGCTTGGACGAGGCCTTCGCCGGAGCCCAGGACTGGGAGTTGCAGCACCGCGTCCGCCGGGCGGGCGGGATGGTCTGGCTCGACCCGTCGCTGGCGCTGCGCGGACGCACCCCCGGATCGACCGCCGAATTGGCCCGCGCCATGTTCCGGGTCGGCGCCTGGCGGCGCAAGATCATGGCCGTCCACCCGGCGACCTCGAACCTGCGTTACGCGGTCCCGCCGGCCCTGGTCATGACGTTGGCCGTGGCCTTGGCCGGGGCTGTGGCCGGGGGGCTGGCGCTGGCCGGCTGGCTGTGGTGGTTGGCGGCGGTGCCCGCCGCCTACGCGCTGGCGATGGCGGCGGCGGCGGCCGTGGCCGGGCACGGCCTGCGGCTGGGCGGGCGCGTGCGAATGTGGTGGGCGGTGATGGTGATCCATCTGTCATGGGGCGCCGGATTCTGGTTGGGCGGGCGGCGCCGGCCGCGCGCCGCCACCGCTTGACGCCCCCTCGCGGATACCATGGGCGGGTGACCAAGCCCGCAGCCAGCCTCCCGGATTTCCCAGAGCCAGAGCCCCTGGACGGCCACGGACCAGCCCGCGTCATCACCCTGTGCAATCAGAAGGGCGGTGTCGGCAAGACCACCACCGCCATCAACTTGGGCGCCGCCCTGGCCGAATACGGCCGCCGGGTCCTGATAGTCGACTTCGACCCGCAGGGGGCCGCCTCGGTGGCCCTGGGGGTGACGGCCAAAGACGACCAGCCGACGGTCTATGACGCGCTCATGAGCCAGTCGGTCAGCCTGACGGACATCATCCAACCGACCAGCCTGGCCCGCCTGGACGTGGCCCCGGCGAACATCGACCTCAGCGCGGCCGAGGTCCAATTGGTCGGAGAGGTCGCCCGCGAGACCACCCTGGCGCGGATGCTGCGCCCGGCGCTGGACGTCTATGACGTGGTCCTGATCGACTGCCAGCCGTCGCTGGGGCTGCTCACGGTCAACGCCCTGACGGCCGCGCACGGCGTCATCATCCCACTGGAGACCGAATACTTCGCCCTGCGCGGCGTGGCCCTGCTGGTGGAGACGATCGCCAAGGTGGCGGACCGGCTCAACCCCCGCCTGAAGATTGACGGCATCCTGGCCACCATGGTCGACACCCGCACGCTTCATTCCCGCGAGGTCCTTGAGCGCGTCCACGAGGCCTTCGGCCAGCAGGTCTTCGCCACGGTCATAGCCCGCACCGTCAAGTTCCCGGACTCGTCGGTGGCGGCCGAGCCGATTCTGACCTTCGCCCCGGACCATCCCGGCGCCCAGTCCTACCGGCGCCTGGCACGCGAACTGATCGCCCGTGGCGACGCCGCCTAAAGGCGACGGCGCCGGGTTCGCCGTCACGCTGGACAATTTCGAGGGGCCGTTTGACCTGCTGGTGTCGCTCATCACGAAACACCAGCTCGACATCACAGAGGTGGCGTTGGCCCAGGTCACGGACGAGTTCATGGCCTATGTCGAGGCCCGCCAAGACGACTGGCCGCTCTCGGCCGCCTCGGAGTTCCTGGTCGTGGCGGCGACCTTGTTGGACCTCAAGGCCGCCACCCTCCTGCCCGGCGGCTTGGCGGACAGCGAGGACCTCGAGTTGTTGGAGGCCCGCGACCTGCTGTTCGCCCGCCTGCTCGAATACCGCGCCTTCAAGGAACTCTCGGCCGGGCTGGGCGCCCGCCTGGCGGAGCAGTCCCGCCACGTGCCGCGGGCGGCCCAGCTGGAGCCGCAGTTCGCGCGCCTGCTGCCGGATTTGGTCTGGTCGGTCGGCCCGGCCCAGTTGGCGGCCATCGCCGCCGCCGTCCTGCTGCGCCCGCCCGCCCAACCGCCGGCCGTGCCGCTCGGCCACCTGCACGCCCCGGCCGTCTCGGTGGCGCAGCAGGCCGCCTTGGTGGCGCAGCGCCTGGCCGCGCTCGGCCGGGCGACTTTTCGGGTTTTGGTGTCCGATGCCGTCGGGTCGCTGGCCGTGGTTGTCGCCCGGTTCTTGGCGGTGTTGGAGATGTACCGGGCCGGGCAGGTCACGTTCGAGCAGCCGGAGGCCTTGGGGGAGTTGGCGATCAGTTGGACCGGCGCCCCTGTTGAACTTGAAATCTCGGAGGACTTCGCATGAGCGACCCGACCCGGCGCGGCCACCTGCAGGCGGCCCTCGAAGCCGTCCTGATGGTGGTCGACCGGCCGGCCGCGACGGCGGACCTGGCAGACGCCATCGGACAACCGGAAGACCTGACCGGGCGGCTGCTGGAAGACCTGGCGGCCGAATACGCCGGCGCCCGGGGCGGGCGGCCGCGCGGGTTCCAACTGCGCCAAGTCGGCGGCGGCTGGCGCGTCTACTCCCATCCCGACCAGGCGGCGGCGGTCGAGCGTTTTGTGCGCGACGGCGCCACCGCCAAACTGACCCAAGCGGCGTTGGAGACGCTAGCGATCGTGGCCTACAAGGGCCCGATCTCACGCGGGCGGGTCTCGGCCGTGCGCGGGGTGTCGGTCGATTCGGTGATGCGCACCCTGGCCAGTCGCGGGCTGATCGAGGAAGTCGGGGTCGAGGACTCCTCCGGCGCCGCCCTCTACGCCACCACCGACCTGTTCCTGGAACGCATGGGCATGGCGTCGCTGGCGGAGTTGGAGCCGCTGACCCCGCATCTGCCCAGCGGCGCCGCCCTCGAGGAGATCAAGGAACAAGTCGAATGACCGGTTCCAGGCCTCGCCCCCGGGCGGCTGCGCGACGCCGCCGCGCGGCCTTGGCGCTAGCCTGTTAACTCGTCAATTCGCAACCGCGGCGGGACGCCGGTCCCTGAGCGGTCTCTCACAGTCCGCCGGGAAGCAGCGCCCGGCCCAATCAGGAGTGGTCCCAATGAGCACAGCGCGCCCGAACCAGGAGCGGCCCGGCGGTGGCCGCCGCCCGGAGGCGCCCTATGACGCCGATGGCGTGCGCCTGCAACGAATCCTGGCTGACGCCGGGCTGGCCTCGCGGCGCGGCGCCGAGCAACTGATCGTCACCGGGCGGGTCCAGGTCGACGGCGTCACGGCGCGCGAACTGGGCCTGAAAGTCGACCCGGCCAAGCGCCGCATCGAAGTCGACGGGCTGCTGGTTGAGACCGACCCCGGCAAGTTGACGCTGGCCCTGAACAAACCGATCGGGGTGGTCTCGACCATGGAGGACCCGCAGGGACGGCGCACGCTCGCGTCCCTGGTCGAGACCAGGTCCGAGCGGCTGTTCCACGTCGGCCGTTTGGACCGCGACTCGGAGGGCCTGATCCTGCTGACCAACGATGGCGCGCTGGCCAACGCCCTGACCCACCCGGCGCACGAGGTCCCCAAGACCTATCTGGCGACGGTCGAGGGCCGGGTCCGCCCGGGCGTCGGCAAACGCTTGCGGGAGGGGATCGAGTTGGAGGACGGCCCGGCGGCGGTCGACGCCTTCCGCCTGGTCGACTCGATCCCTGGTCTCAGCCAGGTCGAGGTTGTCCTCCACTCCGGGCGCCACCGGATTGTCCGCCGCCTCCTCGCGGCCGTTGGCCACCCGGTGACGCGGCTGGTCAGGACGCGGGTCGGGCCGATCGCCCTGGGCGACCTCAAATCCGGCAAGTGGCGCGTGGTGGCTGGGGCCGAGTTGGCGTCGCTGAAGAAGGCGGCCGGGCTGTGACCGGCGGCGCGCCGGCCCCCCCGCCGGCGGCCGGCCAGGCCGCCACCAGCGGCCCGGTGCATGTTGTTGGAACCGGGCTGTTGGGGGCGTCGGTTGGGCTGGGGCTGGCCGGGCACGGCATTGTGGTGACCCTGGAGGACCCGTCGCCGGCGGCCGAGGCCGTCGCCGTCCAGATCGGCGCCGGGCGCCGGCGCGCGCCCCAAGACGCAGACCCCGAGTTGGTGGTGGTGGCGGCGCCGCCGGACGTCACCGCCGCGGTGGTGGCCGAACAACTGCGGCGCTTCCCCGCCGCCACCGTCACCGACCTCGCCTCGGTCAAGGCGATCATCCTCGAAGAACTTGCTCAGGGTGGCGCTGACCTGGAGCGTTATGTTGGTTCACACCCCATGGCCGGGCGCGAGAAGACCGGCCCGGCGGCCGGGACGGCCGATCTCTTTGTGGGCCGGCCGTGGGTGGTGGCCGCCAATCCGGCCAGCCGGCCGCAGGCCGTGCTGCGAGTCCGCGAACTCGCCAGCGACCTGGGGGCGCATCCGGCCTACCTGACCGCCGCCGCCCACGACCGGGCGGTCGCCCTGGTCTCGCATGTGCCGCAGGTGCTGTCATCGCTGACCGCCAGGCGCCTGACCGAGGCGGAGCCCGGCGCCCTGGAACTGGCCGGGCAAGGGCTGAGGGACATGACCCGGATCGCCGGCTCCAACGCCGGGCTGTGGTCCACCATTCTGGCCGGCAACGGACCGGCCGTGGCGGCGGTGCTGCGCCTGGTCCGCGCCGACTTGGACCGCGCCATCGCCGCTCTCGAGCCGGGCGGCCAGCCCGCCAACCTGGGCCGGACCCTGGTCGAACTGTCCCACCTGCTCAGCGGCGGCAACGCCGGGGCCGAACGCATCCCCGGGAAACACGGCGGGGCCAAGCGGCAGTTCGACAAGGTGACGGTGATGGTGCCGGACAAGCCCGGGGAACTGGGGCGGCTGTTTCAGGAGATGGGGCGGATCGGGGTCAACTTGGAGGACCTGTCCCTGGAGCACGGGGCCGGACAACTGGTCGGCTTGGCCGAGATCGCGGTCGCCCAGGGCGCCGGCGCGGCGCTGGCGGCCGATCTCGAGGAACAGGGTTGGAGGATTCTACGATGACGGTCATCGCCATCGACGGCCCGTCCGGCTCCGGCAAGTCGACCGTCGCCAAGGCCCTGGCCGCGCGCCTGGGCCTGGCCTACCTCGACACCGGCGCCATGTACCGGGCGGCGGCCCTGGCAGCCGCCCGGGCCGGCCTGCTGGACCAGCCCGAGGCCCTGCCCGGCCTGGTCAAGGGCATGGCTTTGGAAATCTCACTGGCGGCGGACGGCCCGGCCGTCCGCCTCGACGGCGAGGACGTGACCGAGGCCATCCGCTCGGCGGCGGTCAGCGGCTCAGTCTCCAAGCTGGCCACGGTCATCCCCGCCCGGCGCGTGCTGGTGGACCGCCAGCGGGCGATCGTGGCGGCCCACCGCCAACCCGGGATCGTGGTCGAGGGCCGCGACATCACCACCGTGGTGGCGCCGGAGGCGGATGTGCGCGTGCTCATCACCGCCTCCGAGTCCGCCCGCCTGCGCCGCCGCGCCTTGGAACGCCACGGCCAAGCCGACGCGGCCGCCATGGCCGCGACCGTTGACGAGGTGCTCCGCCGCGACCGCGACGACTCAACGGTGGCAGAGTTCGTCCAGGCGGCGCCCGGCGTGACCCTGATCGATTCATCGGACCTCAGCATTGAGCAGACTGTGGCGGCGGTCTTGAAACTGCTGCCCGGCGCATGAGCGGGCGCGAAGCGCCCGCCGAGGGCGCCGCCCGCAAACCGCCCAGCCGTTTCCAAGCCGGCTGGGCGCGTTGGGTGGCGGCCTTCGCCGAGCACGTCTACGCCTCGACCAAGGTGGTTGGGCGGGAGCATGTGCCCAGGTCGGGGCCGGCCATCCTGGCCGGCAACCACACCGGGCTGGTCGACGGCCCGGTGGTGCTGGGCGCCTCGCCGCGAGGCGTCCACTTCATCATGAAACCGTCGCTGGGCCGGGGGCTTGGCGGGCTGATCCTGCGGGCGGCCGGCCAGGTGGCGCTGGCTGACGCCGGCGGCCACGAGGCCCTGCGCACCTGCCTGGCCCTGTTGGAGCGCGGTCAGGTGGTCGGGATTTTCCCGGAGGGCACCCGCGGCGACGGCCGCATGCTCCGGATCCATCCGGGCGTGGCCTGGCTGGCGGTCAACTCCGGGGCGCCGGTCATCCCCTTCGCCTGCCTCGGCACCCGCCACCAGGGCGAGGGCGCGTCGCACTTCCCGCCGCCCCGGCGGCGCATCCACGTCTCGTTCGGGCCGGCCTTGCGCCTCGAACTGGACCCGGCGGCGGCGCGCCGCCAGCGGATCGCCGCGGCCATCGAGCAGATCGGCCCCGGCCTGGCGGCGCACGTCGCGGCGGCGGTGGCGGCCAGCGGCGTGGCGTTGCCCCGAGACACCGGAAGGGAAACCAAATGACTGAGCAGACCCCGGCGGGCGCCCCCAACGATTCGCGCGCCGCCAGCGATCCGGGCGCGGACGGCATCGGCGACGAGCCGACCGCCGCGCTGCGCTCGGCGCTCGACGAATACCAACTCGAGCCGGAAGACCTGGCGCTGCTGGACGGCCAAGGCGAGCCGAGCGGCGCCGAGCCGGTCCGCTCGGCCGGCGTCCTCGCCATCGTCGGCAGGCCAAACGTCGGCAAATCGACGCTGGTCAACCGCATCCTGGGGCGGCGCGCGGCGGTGGTCCAAGACCAACCCGGCGTCACCCGCGACCGCGTCGCCTACCCGGCGCACTGGGCCGGCAAAGACTTCACGGTGGTGGACACCGGCGGCTGGGAGACGGCGCTGGCGGGCCTGGGCGCGCGCGTCGCCGAACAGGCCGAAGTGGCGGTGCGCCTGGCCGACGCGGCCGTCCTGGTGGTCGACGCCACCGTCGGGGCGACCGATGCCGACCAGCAACTCGTGCGCATGCTGCGGCGGGTGGGCAAACCGGTGGTGCTGGCGGCCAACAAGGTGGACGGGCCCAGCGTCGAGGCCGAGGCGGCGCGGCTGTGGTCCTTGGGCCTGGGCGAGCCGCACCCGGTCTCGGCGCTCCACGGCCGCGGGACCGGCGACATGCTTGACGCCGCCGTCGCCGCCTTGGCCGGGGCCCCGTCCGGGCCGGCGCTGTTGGACCCGCCGGAGGTTCGGCGCGTGGCTTTGATCGGGCGGCCGAACGTCGGCAAGTCCTCGCTGCTGAACAAGCTGGTCGGGGCCGAGCGCTCGGTGGTCGACCCGCTGGCCGGCACCACCCGCGACCCGGTCGACGAACTGGTCCACCTGGGCGGGCGGGACTGGCGGTTCATCGACACCGCCGGCATCCGCCGCCGCGTCCAGCGCACCCAAGGGGCCGATTTTTACGCCTCGCTGCGCACCCAGGGCGCGATCGAGCGGGCCGAGGTGGTGGTCGCGCTGATCGACTCATCGCAGGATGTCGCCGAACAGGACGTCCGCATCTTGCAGATGGCCTCTGAAGCGGGGCGGGCTGTGGTGATCGGTCTGAACAAATGGGATCTGATGGACCCGGAACGGCGCTTCTACCTGGAGCGGTCGGTGGAGCAGGACCTGGCGCCGTGGTCTTGGGCGCCACGGGTGAACATCTCGGCGCTGACCGGGCGGCGTCTGGACCGGCTGGTCGGCGCGCTGGATCAGGCGTTGGCGGGGTGGGGCCGGCGGGTTTCGACGGGCCGTTTGAACTCGTTTCTGGGGCAGTTGGTGGCGGCTCGGCCGCACCCGCTGCGATCCGGCAAGCAGCCGCGCATTTTGTTCGCCACGCAAGCTTCGACCGAGCCGCCCCGGTTCGTCATCTTCGCCACCGGCTTCCTCGAGGCGCCCTATCGGCGTTTCATCGAGCGCTCGCTGCGTGAGTCGTTCGATTTCACCGGCACGCCGATCCAGATTTCGGTGCGCGTGCGCGAACGCCGCCGCCGATGACGCCGGTCGCGTCGATGACGTCGGTGGCGCCGGTAGCGCCGGTCGCGCCGGTCGCGCCGGTGGCGCCGGTAGAGCCGGTAGAGCCGCCGATGACGTGGCCCGGCCGGGTTTGGCGGCCGCCGCGGCGGGCGTTGGCCCGGTTCGCGGGCCTCGGGTAGGGTGTGGCCGTGGTCGATTGGGTTCTGTCGAAACCGTTCGCGGTGGCGTTCGTCTTCTTGACCGCCGTCGCCTGCGTCCGCTCCCAATGCACCTATTGGCTCGGCCGAGGCGTCCGCGCCGGACTGGTGCGCTCCGCCTGGGCCAAGCGCCTGACCAGCGAGGGCGCTGACAAAGCGCGCGATCGCCTGGAGCGTTGGGGTTGGCCGGCGATCCCCGTCAGCTTCTTGACGATCGGTTTCCAGACCGCCGTCAACCTCTCGGCCGGGCTGATCGGCTGGCGCTGGTGGCGTTACACGCTGGCGGCCGTGCCGGGTTGGATCATGTGGGGGAGTGTCTACGCCACCGGCGGCCTGGCCCTGTTCGCGGGCCTGGCCTCGATCGCCCAGGAGTCGCCGGTGCTGGGCGCCGCCATAGTCCAGGCGGTCGTGGTGGTGGTCTTGACCATCGTCGCCTGGGTGCGCTACCGCGCCAGCCGCCGCGCCAAGCCGCCCGCCCCGACCCAGGCGGCGGCCGAGCCGAAGACCCAGGCGGCGGCCCCGCCGCCGGCTCCGAGCGCCGCCGAACCAACCCGCTGAACCGCCCGCCGGCGCTCAAACGTCAGGTCAGGAACGCCGGCGCCCAAACGCCAGGTCAGGAACGCCGGCGCCGGAACGCCAGGTCAGGAACGCCATGCGCCCCGGCCGACTCGGGAAGGTTCAGAACTTGCCGGACATGCCGCCGTGACTGATTCCGGACGAGCCGAAATGGGTGGACGAGCCGCCGCCCGGCCCGCCGGACGGCGGCGACAGGTCGATCACCCGGGTCGAGTGCCCCAGGAACGAATCCTGCGAGCGGGTCAGGGTCAGGCTGGCGGCCTCCAAATAGGCGCGCGCGTGCGGCGCAGGCCGGACACTCTTGAGTTGGCGCCGCCAGATCGTCACCGGCACCAGCCCGCCCAGCAAACCGGCCGCCACGGCCACCGCCACCACGATCTCCCAGCGCAAGCGCGTGGCGTCCCGCCAGACCCGGCCGACCTCGGCCGCGAAGTCGCCGACGGCGCCGGCCCAGTCCCCGGCCGAGAGTTCGGGCAGGAACTCGTCCGCGAGCCCGGCCAGGGTCGCGTCGCTGAAGACGTCGATGGCGCTGCCGCGGGTGCTCAGCGCCCAGTCGCGTTCCTCCATCGAGACCAGCAGCAAGATGCCCGAGCGGTCCGCCCCGCGGCCGTAGCCCGCCTCCGGGTCGCGGCCCGGCAGGGCCGGATCGGCCGGGTCGGGGCCGTAGTCGAAGTAGTCGTCGGCGAAGCCGGTGGCGGTCCGCCCGTCCAGGGACGGGACCGTCACCACCACCACGTCGGAGCCGTGTTGCCGGGCGATCGCGGCCAAGTCCCGCTCCAGCGCCGCCGCCGCCGTCCCGGTCAGCAGGCCGGCCTCGTCCACCACCAGCGGCAGGTCGTTGGCTGGTTCGGCGGTCGAGTCGGCGACCGCGCCCGATGCCGTGCCCAGGGTCAACGCTGTGACGGCCAGTCCCAGCGCGGCCGCCAGACGGCATCGCCGGGCTGGCTGGGCGCTCACCGCGCCACCACCAGTGCGGCGATGCTCCCGGCGAGGACCGCCCAACCGCCCGCCAACAGCGTCAGCCAACGCCAATAGGCTTGGCGGTCGAGCGGCAGGTCTCCGACCATCCGCCCGGTCTGGCCGTTCATGGCGAAGGTGAAGCGCTGGCCCCGCCAGATGGTTGTCAGCATCCAGACCGGCAAGAGCGCGTAGTGCGGGGTCAACTGTTTGATGGCGACGCTTGACCCGGCGGGCGAGACGGTCTGGTGGCCCGTGACCGTGTCCCGGAAGATCGTTCCGGCCGAGGCGACGATCCGCTCGCGGGCGCGTCCGGAGGCCGCCTCGGCCCCGACGTCATAGCGTTCGGCCAGGAATCCGGGCAGGTAGGAGGGTCGGAATGGAACCGCCCGAGTCAGGTCGAAGGGTTCGATCGACTCCATGATGGCGTCTGGCATGTTGGTCGAGCCGTCGACCGGCAGGCCGAAGAAGGCGGCTTGGCCCACTCGCAGGGCGGCGTAGCGGCGGGTGGTGACGTAGCGTTTGGAGCCGATGTGGGTCGTTGTCACATCGGCGGCGTCATAGCGCTCGGTGATCTGGGCTTGGCAGTCGAACAGCCAGAACGGCACGTACACCCCTTTGACCTCGTCCACGAAATTCTGGCGGGCGAAGACCTTCGGCAGCAGGCGCTTGCCCCGGTACAGGCTGTTGAGGGCGTCCACCGCCTGATCGCGCGTCAGCCGGAACGGCACCACCAATTCGGGCGCGATCTGCCCGCTGACCTGGCTTTCCATGACCACTGGGCTGCGGCAATAGGGGCAGGCCCCGGCGGCGGCGGTGGCCTCGGCCACAACTGTGGCGCCGCAGGAGGGGCAGGTGTACTGCCGGAACTGGTCGTCCGGCCACAGGCTCGCGCCAGCCGCGTCGGCGTTCTGGCCAACCGCGCCCGCGGCCCCCGTCCCGCCTGCGGCGCCCACCGCGCCCGGGGCCTGCGTCCCACCAGCCTGCGGGCCGGCCCGGAAGGTGGCCGGGTCGAAGCGCGACTTGCAGTTGACGCAGACCATGGCCTGCGCCTCGGCGTTGTAAACCAGGCTCCCGCCGCACCGAGGGCACTTGTAATCGATGGCTTCGGACACGCCCATTCCTAGACTCGCTGACGCGGACCCCCCAATTGTGGCAGAACCCCCTGGCCGCCGCCCCGGCCCCGCC
>JAITJZ010000012.1 GCA_031278655.1 Bifidobacteriaceae bacterium | reverse complement strand
GCCTTGCGCCAGGATGTTGGTGTTCTAGTCCATCTTCCCCAGGCAAGGCCCTCATGTCCCACGCTACCTTCTCCGCGCCCGATCTCGACAGTTTCTGCCAGCTCGACAAGATGGGGCTGGGGGCCATTGGCCAACGGGTCGAGGAGGACCACTCGGTGATAGAGGCCGTGACTCGCCAGCCGGACCGGTGGTGGCGGGCGTGCGGCGCGGAAGGCGCGGCGAGGGACACCCAGGGGCGCCGCCTGGCGCATGTGCCGTTGGGTTGGCGGCCGACGATCTTGCCGGTCAAGGTCCGCCGCTACCGGTGCCAGGCGTGCGGCAAAGTGTGGCGGGAGGACTTGTCGAAGGTCGCGGCGCCGCGCTCGAAGCTGACCCGCCAGGCGGTGCCCAGGGCGTTGAAGTCGGTGGTGGTGGACAGGTTGACGATAGCCCGGGTCGCCGACAACCTCGGGGTCGCCTGGCACACCGCGAACCGGGCGGTGCTCGACGCCGGCCTCGACGAACTCCGCAAACTCGGGCGGACCCTGAACCGGCGAGCCGCCGACATCCTCGCCTACTTCGAGCGGCCCCACACCTCCAACGGCCCCACCGAAGCCATCAACGGCAGGATCGAGAACCTCCGCGGCAACGCCCTCGGGTTCCGCAACATCGCCAACTACATAGCCCGGGCGCTCCTCGACACCGGCGGATTCAGACCAAGGATGCGGCCCCTCCTCCAATGACCACTACACCCTCGTTTGCGAAGAGCCCCATTATTACGATATATTCGCACAGGCACGGATAAGCGCACGCCCTTGCGCCTGTTTCCAGAGCAGCGTACCACCAATTGCACGGGGGTGCGCGTCAGGTTCACCTCAGCTATCAAGATGCCTAATCCTGAGACATGCGGCCATAGATGGCCCTGTCTTGCGTGGTGATCTCGCTGGAGGGCACGAGCTTGTAATGCTGCTCACGGACCACGACCATTTCGGCGTCCTGCACGGTCAACTCGAACAACGCGATCACGTCATCCGACATGAACTGCGCCGCTATGGGTCGTGGCGTCAATTCCGGGAACTTGGCGGCGCACACGGCGATGTCTTGTTCCGCCTGGGTGACGCCCAGCTCGTCTTTGCCGCCTTTGGCTTGAACGGGCAGGACGTATTGTGTGCCGTAGCGGTCCACTGCCACGTACACCTCGTCGACTTCGACCTGCCCGATACCTGGAGCTGTGGTCCGAAGGTGGTTTTGCAACGAGTAAGCGGCGACCCCGAGGAAGATGTCGATGAGCCTGTTGTAGCGGACCAGGGCCAACAGTGCTTGCTCGTCGCCAAGCGCCGATGATCGGATGATCTCCGGGGTGGCGTCAGGCACTTTTGTCACGATGAGGTCGGTTCGTGGAAGCACTCTGGCGGCGGCGGACACCGCTGCGAACTCGTACCGGGACCGTCCGGTGCCGCGAATGATCCAATGCTGCCCCTCTGGGGCTTTGGCGTTCACAGTGTCGGGCAAGGAAGTCCGGTAACGGACTGAGTACACAACATCTCCAAGGTTCTTCGGCAACGCCATGCCAAGCTCCTTGGCCCCATCCTCAAGCTCGCTGCGTTCCCAGGGAACCTGTGAGGCGCCCTCCACGTAGTTGCGAAAGAAGACCCACTCAATCAAGGCCGCATACCGGTTGGTGCTCTCAACCACGCCGGTCACGCCGCCTTTCTGTCTCGCTGAGGAATGACCCGATTCGCGAGCCCGAAGAAGCGTTGTGCCTCAGTGGCGTTGAAAGACAACAACAGATGGTCGCCGAGAGGAACGAGGTCCCCTTTCGTTGGTGTGATGCCGTCCGCGCTAAGCACCGATGATCCGACGGCCCGCGCAAGTTTAGCGGGGACACTGTTGCCGATCTGCCTGAAACCGTTCCACTTGGTGACATGGAATCTGAACCAGTCCGGGTATCCGTGGAGCCTGGCCGCCTCTCTAACGGTAAGAACTCTCGGAAGCGTCGGGTGGATGGGCCTTGGGGCCGTGTACGCGCCCCGATCAGACGCAGTGCCGGCCCTGAGCGTGTTAGAGATGCCGTTCGGATGCAATCGGAGGAATCGGGAGACCTTCTCAGTCGTCCCTGGCGCAGTCGCGGCGAATCTTTGTATCGACACTGGCGTGTGAATGGTGCGAGTCGAGGACGTCAGGATGTCCGACTGGAACTCCCTCGGGCGAGAGAAGTCATCATCCTCTGAGGAGATGGCTCGCAGCGGGACAGCGTAATCGGAGGGGGGGCCGAACTTTGCGCGAACATGGTCATCCTCCAACAGTTCTTCAAACTGGTCCGCGTCCGGCAAATCACCGAGCGCTTCAGCGACAGACGGACCGACTGGCATGTCAGCAAACAGACCAGTTGGCGGCACAGACCCGTCGATTCGCCTAGGCGTGCAGAAGGGTTCTGGGTATCGGGGGACTTCGACCCCTTGCCGCGCGCCGATCAGAATGAGCCGCTTGCGAGACTGCGGCGTGCCGAAGTCCGCCGCCTGCAACACCTTGTACGGCAGCAATGTGTCATAACCCGCCTCACCCACAGTTTCGATCACCTCGTCAAGCAACTGGCGGTGGTTGCCGAGGGTGAGCCCGGCGACGTTCTCCAGGACAAAGTAGCGGGGCTGCAACTCGACGACCAGACGTGTGAACTCAGCCAGCAGCGCGTTTCTCGGATCGTCGAGAGCCCGCTTGCCGATCATCGAGAAGCCTTGACAGGGCGGCCCGCCCGCAACAACCTCGATCTCCCGCGCCCCGATCGAAGACCCCTCCCTGATCTCGTCGCCGGTCATCGTTGCCACATCCCGGCAAAACGTCGTCGAGTACGGGAAGTTGAACGCATGGACGGCGGCGTGGATAGGGTCGTATTCGACGGCGGCGGCCACGTCGAACCCAGCCTGCTCCAGGCCGAGTGAGAGCCCCCCTGCCCCGGAGAACAGATCAACAGCCAGCGGGCGTGAGCCGTCCAGCACATCGCCTGCCCTACCTGATTCGGTCATTGGGTCTCCTCTTTCAAGCGTCAGAAGTCATCCTAGGCGGCGGGACTGACATTTTTTCGCAGAACACTCTGACGGCTTCGCACGGACGTGTTGACGACCGCCGTCGAGGGTGTTGTCACAGGCGAGGACTGGATCACGGGAGGACGTTCGCTCCCAGCCCTCGAAGCACCGTCGCTCATCGTGTGAACAAACGCCTGGCCCGAACCCCGGAACCATGGACCACCCGCCCCAGGCAACGTCGGTGTCACAGCATCGGCTCGAAGCAGACCACGGATTGTCTGACGATGGCCGCCAAAAAGTCCCGGTGGGTGGCCATCGAAAGTCTGGGCTGGTGGCCATGAAGCGTCACCGCCGGTGGCCGCGGAAACTCCCGCAGGCGCCCGGAGCGCCCTGGGCGA
>JAITJZ010000044.1 GCA_031278655.1 Bifidobacteriaceae bacterium | reverse complement strand
GGGCCGTCCGGGTCCGGCAAGACCACTGTCATCCGGTTGCTGGCGCGCTTCTACGACCCGGACGCCGGCGCGGTCACGATTGGCGGCGTGCCGCTGCCGGAGCTTGGGTCGGCCCGCGTCGCCGATGCCGTCGCCCCGGTTTTCCAGGACGTTTACCTGTTCGACGGGACCATCTTGGACAACATCCGCCTGGGGCGGGTGGGGGCCAGCCGGGCTGAGGCGGAGGCGGCCGGCCGGGCCGCCCGGGTCGATGAGATCGTGGGCCGCCTGCCCGGCGGCTGGGAGGCGCGCGTCGGCGAGGGCGGGACCAGCCTGTCCGGCGGGGAGCGCCAGCGCGTGTCGATCGCCCGGGCGCTGCTGAAACAGGCGCCGATTGTGCTCCTTGACGAGGCCACGGCGGCGCTGGACACCGAGGCTGAGCAGGCCATCGCCGAGGCCCTGGACGAACTGCGGTCGGTCAGCACCTTGGTGGTCGTGGCCCACCGCATGACGACCATCGCCGGCGCTGACCAGATCATCATGCTGGACTGCGCCGGCCGGGTGGCCGAGCGCGGCAGCCATGCCGAACTGCTGGCCGCGGGCGGCGCCTACGCCCGCTACTGGAACGAACGCTCCCGCGCCGTCGGCTGGCGCCTGGCCGCGGCCCCATAGCCTGTCCGGCCGGGAACGGCCAGGCCGATGCCGCCAGCCTCGGCCCGGCGGCGGGCGGGTTTGGAAAATGTGACGCTGACAGCGGAACGCAGCCGCGTCGCTACACCGGTGGCGGGTCGCCGACCGGTAGGCTAGAAGCCCGTGATGCAACGCGCGAGCCTCCACGGCGAGTCCCACCAAACCGTCCAACACATCTTCGTCACCGGCGGGGTCGCGTCCTCGTTGGGCAAGGGCCTGACGGCCTCGTCGCTGGGGCAACTGCTCAGGTCGCGGGGCCTGAGAGTGACAATGCAAAAACTGGACCCCTATCTAAACGTCGACCCGGGCACAATGAACCCGTTCCAACACGGCGAGGTCTTCGTCACCGACGACGGCGCCGAGACGGACCTCGACATCGGGCATTATGAGCGTTTCCTGGACGTGCCGCTGAGCGCCGCCGCCAACGTCACCACCGGCCAGGTCTACTCCAAGGTGATCGCGCGCGAGCGGCGCGGCGAGTACCTGGGGGACACGGTGCAGGTCATCCCGCACATCACCGACGAGATCAAAGCCCGCATGCGGGCGCAGGAGTCGGACCAAGTCGACGTCATCATCACGGAGATCGGCGGCACCGTGGGCGACATCGAGTCGCTGCCGTTCATCGAGGCGGCGCGCCAGGTCCGCCAGGAGGTCGGGCGCGACAACTGCTTCTTCTGCCATGTCTCGCTGGTGCCGTTCATCGGCCCGTCGAAGGAACTCAAGACCAAGCCGACGCAGCACTCGGTGGCGGCCCTGAGGAACATCGGCATCCAGCCGGACGCGATCGTCTGCCGGGCGGACCGCGAACTGCCCGAATCGATCCGCAACAAGATCGCGCTGATGTGCGACGTCGACCGTCAAGCGGTGGTGACCTGCGCGGACGCGCCCTCGATCTACGACATTCCGAAGGTGCTGCACGCCGGCGGCCTGGACGCCTACGTCATCCAGCGCCTCGGCCTGCCCTTCCGGGACGTCGATTGGACCGGTTGGGGGCAGCTGCTGGAGCGCGTCCACCGGCCCGCCCACGCCCTGACGGTGGCGCTGGTCGGCAAGTACATCGACCTGCCTGACGCCTACCTCTCGGTTTGCGAGGCGCTGCGGGCCGGAGGGTTCCACCACAACGCGCGGGTCGACATCCGCTGGGTCGCGTCCGACACCTGTGAGACGCCGTCCGGCGCCCGTCAGCAGTTGTCCGATGTCGACGCCGTGGTTGTGCCCGGGGGTTTCGGCATTCGCGGGATCGAGGGGAAGCTGGGGGCGCTGCGTTTCGCCCGCGAGAACGCCATCCCGGCGCTGGGGCTGTGCCTCGGCTTGCAGTGCATGGTGATCGAGTTCGCCCGCAACGTGCTGGGGTTGGCCGAGGCCTCGTCGACCGAGTTCGACCCGGCCACCCCCGACCCGGTGGTCGCCACCATGGCCGAGCAGCGCCACATCGTCTCCGGCGAGGGCGATCTGGGCGGCACCATGCGCCTGGGCGCCTATGAGGCCGAGTTGGAGCCCGAATCCCAGGTCGCCAGGGTCTACGGCAAGCTGAAGGTGTCTGAGCGCCACCGCCACCGCTATGAGGTCAACAACGCCTACCGCGAGCGCCTGGAGGCGGCCGGGCTGCGCGTGGTGGGCCTGTCCCCGGACCGCTCGCTGGTCGAGTTCGTGGAGTTGGACCGCGAGATCCACCCCTATTACGTCGCCACCCAGGCGCACCCGGAGTTCAAGTCGCGCCCGACCCGCGCGCATCCGCTGTTCGTGGGCCTGATCGGGGCCGGCCTGGCGCGCCAGGCTGAGTCGCGGTTGCTCGAGGTCGAACCGTGACCGGAGCGGGCGCGGCTGGGGAGGCGGCGGGCGGCCCAGCCGCCAGCGTCCGCGACCAGCCGGTCGCCTACCCGGTGACCAGCTCGGAGGTGGCCTTCCAGGGCCGGGTCTGGGATGTCGTGGCCGATCAGGTGACCTTGCCGGGCGGCGTCTCGATCCGCCGGGAGTACCTGGCCCATCGGGCGCGGTGGCCGTCATCGCCGTCGACGCCCGCGGCCGGGCGCTGCTTCAGCGCCAATACCGCCACCCGGTCAAGGCGCTGCTGTGGGAGCCGCCCGCGGGGCTGCTCGACGTGCCCGGGGAGCCGCCGGTGCGGACCGCCCAGCGCGAGCTGGGCGAGGAGGCAGATTTGCGGGCAGCCGATTGGCGGCGCCTGCTGACCTTCAACACCACCCCCGGCGGCACCAGCGAGGTGATCCACATTTTTCTGGCCCGCGACCTGACCGAGGTCCCCGCCGATCAGCGTTTCCAGCGCCAGGACGAGGAGGTCGACATGGTCCCGGCTTGGATTCCTTTGGACGATGCCGTGGGGCTGGTCATGGCGGGCGCCGTGCGCTCGCCAACGGCCGTGGTTGGGCTGCTGGCCGCTGCCGAGGCCCGCCGCCGGCCCGGCGGCTGGGACGCCCTCCCCGAGGAGCGCGCCGAATAACTGCGGCCCGGCCGCGGTGAGCGGGCCGGCGCCGGGGGCGGGGTCAGACCAGGCGGACCGTGAGGGCCTCGGCGGCGCGCCGGGCGCGGGCGCGGGCGGCGGCTATGGTCTCAGCGCGCGCGGCGGCCACCGCCACGCGGCGGTGGCCCAGGACCTCCGGCTTGCCGAAAAGGCGCAGTTGGACGGTCGGCTCGGCCAGGGCCCGGTCCACGTCCTCGAACACCGGCACTCCCTGGCCGCTGGCCACAACCGCGCAGGAGGCCGACGGGCCGAGCTGCAGGATCTCTGGGACGGGCAGGCCCAGCAGCGCCCGCGCGTGGAGCGCGAATTCGGACAGGTCCTGGGATGCCAGCGTCACCAGGCCGGTGTCATGCGGGCGCGGGGAGACCTCGGAGAAGATGACCTCCTCGCCCTTGACGAACAGCTCCACCCCGAAGATCCCCCAGCCGCCCAGGGCGGCGGTGATGTCCGCGGCCATGGCCCGCGCCCGCGCCAGCGCCGCGGGCGCCATCGGCTGCGGCTGCCATGACTCCCGGTAATCGCCGTCCACCTGGACGTGGCCGACGGGCTCGCAGATGGTGACGCCGCCGACGTGGCGGACGGTCAACATGGTGATCTCATAGTCGAAATCGACGAAGCCCTCGACGATCACCCGCTCCCCGGGCGCGTCGCCGCCCGCGCCCGCGTCGCCGCCCGCGCCCGCGTCGCCGCCGGCGCCGGGGCGCGTCTCCGCGCGGGCCGCCCGGCCGGACCCGCGCCCGCCCGTTTGGGCGTGCTCCCAGGCCGGGGCGACGTCATCGGCGGAGCGGACCACCGACTGCCCCTTGCCGGATGACGACATCACCGGCTTGACGACGCAGGGCAGGCCGATCGCGCGGACGGCGCGGCTGAAGCCGGCGAAGGTGTCCTCGAAGCGGTAGGGCGAGGTCGGCAGGCCGAGTTCCTCGGCCGCGAGGCGGCGGATGCCCTCGCGGTCCATGGTCAGGCGGGCGGCCAGCGCCGTTGGCACCACCCTGAGGCCGCCCTCGGCCTCCAGCTCCTGAAGGGTCGGGGTCGAGATGGCCTCGATCTCTGGGACCACCACGTCCGGGCGCTCGGACGCGATCAGGGCGCGCAGCGCCGAGCCGTCCAGCATGTCGATGACATGGGCTCGGTGCGCCACCTGATGAGCCGGGGCGCCGGCGTAGCGGTCGACGGCGACGACCTCGACCCCGAGGCGCTGCAGCTCGATCGCCACCTCCTTGCCGAGTTCGCCCGAGCCGAGCAGCATGACACGGGTGGCGGTGGCGGTCAGCGGGGCGCCGATGGTCACAGACATGAGGGCCTTCCAGGGTTGGCGGTGTTTTCGCCCCCTATTCAACACCGCTTCGCGCGGGGCCGGGTCCGGCGGGGCGGGGCCGGTTCGCGTCCGGGCCAGGTTCCGATGCCGCCCGCCCAAGTAAAGTGGACGCCTGTGAGCGAAGCGACCGGGGCCGCCCAAAGGCGCGGCCCCTTCCGGGCCGGCGACCGCGTGCAACTGGCGGACACCCGCGGCCGGCTGAACACGATTGTGCTGGCGGCGGGGCAGACTTTTCATTCGCACCGGGGCTCGTTCAGCCACGACGAGCTGATCGGCGCGCCGGAGGGAAGCGTGGTGGCGACCAGCGAGGGCCGCCAATACGTCGCCATGCGCCCGCTGCTGGCGGACTTCGTGCTGTCGATGCCGCGCGGCGCCGCCGTCGTCTACCCCAAGGACGCCGGGCAGATCGTGCAGATGGCGGACATCTATCCGGGGGCCAGGGTGATCGAGGCGGGCGCCGGTTCGGGGGCGCTGACCATGTCGCTGCTGCGGGCCGTCGGCGACCAGGGCCGGTTGGTCAGCGTCGAGCGGCGGGAGGACTTCGCGGTCATCGCCAGGGCGAATGTCGAAAGCTGGTTTGGCGGGCCCCACCCGGCCTGGACGTTGGCCGTGGGCGACCTCGACGGCATCGTGCGCGGGCTTGAAGCCGAAACCTTCGACCGGATGGTGCTCGACATGCTGGCGCCCTGGGAGAACGTGGCGGCGGCCTTTCGGGCGCTGGCGCCCGGCGGCGTGCTGATCGCCTACCTGGCGACCACGACGCAACTGTCGCGGCTGGTCGAGACGCTGCGCCAAGACGGGCGTTTCACCGAGCCGGAGGCGTGGGAGGCGGTTGTCCGGGGCTGGCACGTCGAGGGGCTGGCGGTGCGCCCGGAGCACCGGATGATTGGGCACACCGGTTTCCTGATGCGCGCGCGCCGGTTGGCGCAGGGCGTCAAGGCCCCGGAACGGCGCCGGCGGCCGGCCCCCGGCGCCTATGACGCCGAGGCGATGGAATGGACGCCGGAGGCTCTGGGGGAGCGGGTCGTCTCCGACCGCAAGCTCAGGCGTGTCCGCCGGTCGCTTGAGACCGGCTGAGCTTTGGGGCCCCCGGGGCGGTACCCTGTTGGCGTGCCAGTTGAGATAGCACCGTCGATCCTGACGGCTGATTTCGCCAATCTGGAGCGTGAACTGGGGCGAATCGCCAGCGCCGACTGGGTTCACCTGGATGTGATGGACGGGCACTTCGTGCCAAATCTGAGCATCGGCCTGCCGGTCATCCGCCGGCTGGCGGCGATCAGCCCCCTGCCGACCGATGTGCACCTGATGATCGACAACCCGGACGCCTTCGCGCCCGGGTACGCGGGCGCCGGGGTCGATTCGGTCACCTTCCACCTGGAGGCGGCGCGGGCGCCGGTGCGCCTGGCGCGGGCCATCCGGGGCGAGGGCGCCCGGGCGGCTGTCGCCATCAACCCGGCCACGCCGGTGGCGGCGCTGGAGAACCTCCTGGAGGAGGTCGACATGATCCTGATCATGTCCGTCGAGCCGGGCTTCGGCGGGCAGAGCTTCATCGAGCGCTCGCTGGCGAAGCTGGCCCAAGCCAAGGCGTTGATCGCCGACCGGCCGATCAGGCTGCAGATCGACGGCGGGGCCGACCGCCGGACCATCGGCCGGATCGCCCGGGCCGGGGCCGACCTGATCGTGGCCGGCTCGGCGGTGTTCGGCGCCGAGGACCCGGCCGCCGAGATCCGCGCCCTGCGGGAGGCGGCCCGTTGAGCGCGCCAGAGCCGGCCCTGAAACCGGAAGACGCACTGGACCGGGCCTTCACGCTGGCCGAGTCGGGGCCGAAGCACGGCCCCAACCCGAGGGTCGGCTGCGTGATCGTGGGGCGGCGCGGCGGGCTCGTCGGGGAGGGCTCGCACCAGGGTGCCGGGACCGCCCACGCCGAGGTCGCCGCCCTGGACGATGCCGCGCGGCGCGGTTTGAGCCCGCGTGGCGCCACCGCTTATGTCACTTTGGAGCCCTGCAACCACCATGGCCGCACCCGGCCGTGCAGCCGGGCGCTGGAACAGGCTGGGATCGGCCGCGTGGTTTACGCCCTGACCGACCCGAACCCGGTCGCCACCGGCGGCGGGCCCTACCTGGCGGACCGCGGCGTCGAGGTCGAGTCGGACGCCGACCCGGCCCGCGCCATCGCCCTCAACCGGGCCTGGGTCCACGCCGTGCGCACCGGCCGGCCCTATGTCAGCCTCAAACTGGCGACCAGTTTGGACGGCCGGGCGGCCGCCGCCGACGGCTCGTCGCAATGGATCACCGGCGCCGCCGCGCGCCGCCACTCGCACCTGAAGCGGGCCGAGGTCGACGCCATCGTGGTCGGGACCGGCACCTTCCTGGCCGACCGGCCGAAGCTGACAGCGCGCCACGCCGACGGCTCGCTCTGCGAGCACCAACCGCTGCGGGTGGTGGTCGGGGAGCGGGCCATCGCCGCCCCCGAATATCTGCACCTGCGCACCCACGACCCGGCCCAGGTGCTGCGGCAACTGGCCGGGCACGAGGTCAAGCACGTGCTCATCGAAGGCGGCCCGACTTTGGCGACCGCCTTTGTGCGTGCGGGGCTGGTCAACCAGATCGACGCCTACGTGGCGCCGGCGCTGCTGGGCGGCGGCGGGTTGGGAGTGATCGGCCCTTTGGGCATAGAGTCGGTTGACCAGGCGCTGCGCTGGCGCACCCGGCGTTTGGAGCGCATCGGGGATGACGTGTTCATCGAGTTCGGAAGGTAGCCATGTTCACTGGTTTGGTTGAGGAAGTCGGCCGCGTCCTAGAGGCGACGCCCTCGCGTTTGGCCGTCGAATGCCGCACGGTCCTTGAGGACGCCAAGGCGGGCGATTCGATCGCCGTCAACGGCGTCTGCCTGACCGTGACGGACTTCGACGGGTCGAGTTTCGGGGCCGATGTCACCGCCGAGACCCTGCGCCGCACCAACCTTGGATCATTGGCGCCGGGCTGGCCGGTGAACTTGGAACGGTCGCTGCGGGCCGACGCCCGCCTCGGCGGGCACCTGGTCCAGGGCCACGTCGATGGCGTGGCCGCCCTGGCCGCCCGCGAGGACGGGAACATGGCTTTCGCCGTGCCCAACGATCTGGCGAAATACGTCGCCCGCAAGGGCTCGGTGGCGATCAACGGCGTCTCTTTGACGGTGGTGGCCGTGGACGAGACGGTCTTCAGCGTCTGCCTCATACCGGCCACGCTGGCGGGCACCAATCTGGGCGGGTTGAAGATAGGCGACACGGTGAATCTTGAGGTCGATGTCGTGGCCAAGTACCTGGAGAGGCTGGTCGCGCGTTGATCCGCACAGGCACCGTCGAGCAGGCGCTCGAAGCCATCAAGGCCGGCCGGCCCGTTTTGGTGGCCGATGACGCCGACCGCGAGAACGAGGCCGACGCGGTGATCGCCGCCCACAACGTCGACCCGGCTTGGATCGCCTGGATCATCCGGCACTCGTCGGGTTACCTCTGCGCGCCGATGACGGGCGAGCGCGCCGACGCCCTCAACTTGCCGCTGATGGTGCCGAACTCGCAGGACCCGCGCCGGACCGCCTACACCGTCACCGTCGACGCCGCCAGCGGCGTCACCACCGGCATCTCGGCGGCGGACCGCGCCACCACCCTGCGGGTCTTGGCCGACCCGGCCTCCGGCGCCGGCGACCTCATCCGGCCCGGCCACGTCCTGCCGCTGCGGGCCGTGCCCGGAGGCGTCCTGCACCGCGGCGGGCACACCGAGGCGGCCGTCGACCTTTGCCGGCTGGCCGGTTTGCCGCAGGTGGCGGCCATAGCCGAGATGGTGCGCGAGGACGGCTCGATGATGCGCCTGGCCGACTCGGCCGCCATCGCCCGGCGCGACGGGCTGGTGCTGTTGACGATCGCGGACCTGATCGCCTGGCGGCGAGCCCAAGGCGACGTGCCCTCAGAGGGCGAGGCGACGGCATCGGACACCGGCGAGGCCAAAAGGGTGGTGGCCACCGGGCGGGCGTTCTTGCCGACCGCCCACGGGGACTTCGACATCTGCGGCTACCGGGACCTGCGCACCGGGCAGGAGCACGTGGCGCTGGTGGCGCGCTCGCGGCCGGGGCGGGTGGTGCGGGTCCACTCCGAATGCCTGACCGGGGACGCCTTCGGCTCCGAACGCTGCGACTGCGGCGCCCAGTTGGCGGCGGCGCTGGAGCGGGCGGCGGCCGAGGGCGGCGCCGTCATCTACCTGGCCGGCCATGAGGGGCGGGGGATCGGGCTGAAGGCCAAGATCGACGCCTACGCCTTGCAGGATCGCGGGCGCGACACGGTTCAGGCCAACCTGGAACTGGGCTGGCCGGTGGATCGGCGCGAGTACGGCGCGGCGGCGGCGATCATCAAGGACTTGGGCCTGGAGCCGATCGTGCTCCTGACCAACAACCCGGCCAAGGTCGAGGGCCTGACGGCCCTAGGCGTGCGAGTCGACACGGTCGAACGTTTGGAGGTCGGCCGCACGCGGCACAACTCGGAGTACTTGGACACCAAGGCGCAGCGCCTGGGGCACAATCTGAGCCTCGGCGGGGGCGGTCGCTGATGGCCGGCGGCGGCGCGCCTGTCTTGCCGTCCGATGGGCGCGACCCTGTCACGGGGCGGCCTTGGCGGGTCGCCGTGGTGGCGTCGCTGTGGCACGCCGCGGTCATGGACGGGCTGGTGGCCGGGGCGGCGCGGGCGCTGGAGGCGGCCGGGGCCGAATTCACGGTCACCCGTGTGCCGGGGGCTTTCGAGTTGCCGCTGGCCGCGAAATGGGCGCTGACCGGTGGTGGTGGCGGCGTTGGCGTTGGCGTTGGCGGGGCGGCGGCCGCCGACGCGGCCGTGGCCTTGGGCGTGGTCATCCGGGGCGGCACGCCTCACTTCGAATACGTTTGCCAGGCCGCCTCGTCCGGGCTGACGCAGGTGGCCATCGAGACCGCCAAGCCGGTCGGCTTCGGTGTCCTGACCTGCGACAACGAAGCCGAGGCGTTTGATCGCGCCGGCCTCGAGGGCGCCCGCGAGGACAAGGGCGGCGAAGCCGCCCAGGCCGTCCTGGCGATGCTCGCAATCCGGCCCGCGCCCACCGCCTGATCCCGCCGCGCCGCCGCCGCGCCGCCGCCGCGCCGCGCCGTGCCGCCGCCGCGCGGCGCTAGGCTTGGACACTTGTGAAGACGTTTGACGAGTTGTATGAGGAATTGTTGGGGCGGGCCGCGCGGCGGCCGGCCGGCTCCGGGTCGGTGGCGCTGCTGGACGCCGGGGTCCACGCCATCGGCAAGAAACTGATCGAGGAGGCGGGCGAGACCTGGATCGCCGCCGAACACGAGTCAGACGAACAACTCGCCCTCGAAGCCTCGCAACTGATCTATCACCTGCAACTGCTGCTGGTGGCGCGGGGCGTGCCGCTGGCGAAGGTCTACGAGAGGCTCTGATGCTGAAGATCGCCGTGCCCAACAAGGGCTCCCTGAGCGAGTCCGCCGTCCAGATGCTGCGCGACTGCGGCTACGCGCAGCGGCGCGAGTCGCGCGAACTGGTCCTCATGGACCCCGCCTCGGACGTCGAGTTCTTCTATCTGCGGCCGCGCGACATCGCCGTCTATGTGGGCTCTGGCACTGTCGACGCCGGCATCACCGGGCGCGACCTGCTGCTGGATTCCGGCGCCGCGGCCGTGGAGCACCTGGGGCTGGGCTTCGGCCGCTCGACTTTCCGGTTCGCGGCCAGGGCCGGGGCGGCGGCGGGCGTGGCGGACCTGTCCGGCAAGCGCGTGGCCACGTCCTACCCGGTGCTGGTGGGGGATTACCTGAAGGAGCGCGGCGTCGAGGCGGAAGTTGTGCGCCTGGACGGCGCGGTCGAGAGCGCGATCCAACTCGGGGTCGCGGACGCCATCGCCGATGTCGTCTCGACCGGGACCACGCTCAGGGCGGCGGGCCTGGCCGTCTTCGGCGAGCCGCTGCTGGAGTCAGAGGCGGTGTTGATCCGCCGCCGCCGGGGACTGGTCGACTCGGACGGCCTGGACCGGTTGACGCGCCGCCTCCAAGGCGTCCTGGTCGCCTCGCAGTACGTGTTGATGGATTACGACGTGCCCATCGGCGCCGTCGAGCGCGCCGTCTCGATCACGCCGGGCCTTGAGAGCCCAACCGTCTCGCCGCTGCACAACAAGGGTTGGGCGGCCGTCCGGGCGGTGGTCCCCGCCCGCGCCACCAACGAGTTGATGGATCGCCTTTACGAGGTCGGCGCCCGCGGCATCCTGGTGACCGAGATCAAGGCCGCACGCATCTGACGCCGCGCCCGCGGTTGGCGCGACGGCCGGGGACGTTGCCCGATGCCGTCTGGAGACTCCCAGCGCCGGGCCTCAGGCCCAGCGCACGACCTCCTCCAGGGGCCGGCGGGTCTGCGGGCGTTTCGGATCGGCCGACCGGTAACCGAACACGGCCGCGACCGCGAAGGCGTCGGTGGTTGGGTCGATCAAGCCGGCCTCGGCCAGCACCGCCGTGGCCTCGGAGTAGCGCATGCCCTCCAGCGGGCAGGAGTCGACCTCGATCATGGCGGCCGCCACCAGCATGTTCTCCAGGGCCAGATAGGCCTGGCGGGCGGCGTAACCGAACATGGCGGCATCGTCGCCGTAAAGGCCGATCCGCTCCGTCAAGAAGGTCTTGAACCGCACCCGCCAGGCGGCGATCGCCTCCGGCGACATGCCCAGGACGGTGGCCCCGATGTGGGCCAGGTAATCGCCGTCCGGGTCGATCCCTTTGGCGGTCTTGGCCGTGATGGCCACCAGATGCGAGGCTTGGGCGGCCTGCTCCGGGCGGGCGCCGGTGCGCCGGACGAACTCGGCCCGCAGCCTGGGGCCGCGCAGCACAATGATGTTCCAGGGCTCCAGGCCGTTGGAGCTGGGCGCCAGGCGGGCGGCTTGACAGATGAAGTCGAAGTCGGCCGGGTCGACCTGCCGGTCGGGGTCGAAGTCCTTGATGGCGCGGCGGAAGCGGAGCGCGTCGAGATGGGTTGATTGGATGTGGTTCTTCAACTGGGCGGTCATCGGTTGAGACATGACGGCGATCCTAACTCAACCGCCGGGGGCGCGCCCGCAAGCCCGCGCCCGCGTCCCCGCTGCCGCCTCCCAGCCGACGTGTCACGGCATCAGGCTCGACAGCGTCGCGATGACCAGCCCCCCGAGGGCGCCAGCTGCCAGGTGGGCCACCAAGACCAGGCCCCCCAGACCGGCGCCGACGGCGGCCAGGTGCCCCAGCCACACGCGCGTGCCTTGGTCTTTTATCATGTCTCAACGATCCGCCTCCACCGGCCCGAACGCGTCCGTCCGCCCGATGATTTCGGATCGTGGGCGCTCATCCTTTCGGGCGCCCGCAAGCGCCTGCGGTCGCAGGCCCGGCCCGGGGGCCTCCTACCCGGGGATGAGCCCAATCAAAAAGCCACGCGAGCGTCCCGTCCGCGCCCGTCGGGGCGGCGTCAGAGCCAGATCGCCGCGCGGGCGGGAGAGCCGACCCCGCCAGAGGCGTCCCCAAAACCAGCCCCGGCGCCAGCGTTCGTGGGCAGCGTCAAAATCTCGGCGCCATCGGGCGTCACCGCGATGGTGTGCTCGAACTGCGCCGACCGCCTCAGGTCCGCCGTCACCACCGTCCAGCCGTCGTCCCACAGCCGCCAGTCGTGGGTGCCCAAGGCCAGCATCGGCTCGATGGTGAAGACCATGCCGACCTCGATGACGTCGTCGAACCGCGGCGCGGCGTCGTAATGGGGGATGACCAGGCCGGAGTGGAAGGCCTCGGCCACCCCGTGCCCGGTGTAGTCGCGGATTACGCCGTAGCCGAAGCGTTTGGCGTAGGACTCGATGACGCGCCCGATCACGTTGACCGCCCGCCCCGGCTTGACCGCCCTGATGCCGCGGGCCAGGGCTTCGCGAGTGCGCTCCACCAGCAGGCGCGACTCCTCGTCCACGGCCCCGGCCAGGAAGGTCGCGTTGGTGTCCCCGTGCACGCCGTCCACATAGGCGGTGATGTCGACGTTGACGATGTCCCCGTCCGCGATCACCGTCGAGTCCGGGATGCCGTGGCAGATGACCTCGTTGATCGAGGTGCACAGCGACTTCGGGTAGCCGCGGTAGCCCAGCGTCGAGGGGTAGGCGCCGCGCTCGATCAGGTATTGGTGCCCGATGCCGTCGAGGTGGTCCGTGGTCACGCCCGGCGCCACGTGGCGGCCGACCTCGGCCAGGGCGTCGGCGGCCAGGCGCGAGGCGCGCCGAACCCGTTCGATCGTGGCGGGGTCCTTGACCTCCGAGCCGGGCCACGGCTCCGAATCGGGCTGGGATTTGCCGACATACTCCGGGCGGGCGATGGACTGGGGGACCGGCCGCATGGCGAAGACCCGGCCTTTGACGACTGACACGCCGTCCATCCTAAGACCGCTCCTCGGCATCAGCCTCAGCGGCTGAATCCGACCGCCCTGAGAGCCGGCCGCCCCCAGCGCCGCGGGCGGGATCAGGGCCTGAGCACCGCCCGCCCTATCACTTCGCCGGAGTGAAGCCGCTTGTAAGCGTCGACGCCCTGGTCAAGGCGGTAATCCTCGGTGTGGATCTCGATCACCCCGCGGCGGGCCAGCGCCACGACATCGTAAAGGTCGCCGCGAGTGCCCCAGTAGGGCGCGAAGACATTGCATTCGTAGGGCACGGCGCCGAAGCCGACGGTGGCCTTGCCGCCGCCGATCCCAACAATGTTCCAGTCGCCACGCACCTTGGTCAGCTTGGCCCCCAAGTCGATCGAGGCCTGGACGCCGACGAAGTCGAACACGACCTCTGCCCCCAACCCATGCGTCAGGTCTTGAACCAATTCGACGGCGGCGTCATCGGACTTGACGGCGTAGTCGGCGCCGACCTGGCGGGCCAACTCGAGGTGCCGCTCCGACACGTCCAGGGCGATCACCTGCGCCGGGGTCAGGTGCTTGATCAACTGGATGGCGGTGTGGCCCAGGCCGCCAATCCCGAACACGACCGCGTACGAGTTGGCGTCGAGCTTCGAGCGCGAGTGCTGGAGGGCGTGGTACGGCGTCAGCGCGGCGTCCGTCAGCGGCACGGCTTTGACCGGGTCGAGGTCCTGGATCGGCACCAAATAGCGGGCGCGGTCGACCAGCATGTATTCGGCGGCGCCGCCGTCGTGTCCCAGCCCGGGCGGGGTGATGTTCCGCTCGGCGGCGTTGTAGCAGTAGTTCTCGTAGCCCTCGGCGCACTGGCGGCAACGCCCGCAGCCCCAAGGTCCGTAGACCAGCACTGGCTCACCCATGGTGACCAGGTGTTTCACGCCCTCGCCGGCGTCTATGACGATCCCCGCGCACTCGTGGCCAAGGGTCATCGGCAGGGGGTAGCCGAGTTCCTCGGCGTAGCTCTCCATGACGGCGATGTCGCTGTGGCAGAGCCCGGCGGCGGTGACTTTGAGCAGGACTTGGCCGGGTCCCGGCCGGGGGACGGGAACTTCCCGCAACTGCGGCCATTGGCCGGGGCTGACAAGCTGGATCGCCTTCATAGTTGACAAGATGTGGCTCCTTTTGGGGTGGTTGAGTTTTCGGGGCTCGGCCGCGCGCCTGCGCTGTTCGCGGGGCTAGACCAGGCCCAAAGACCCACTCTAGCGGGTTCTGCGAGGACTGCGGCGCGCTTGGGGCGGGACGATGGTCCGCCCCGGGGTTTTCGGGCGGCCGTCCGCGAGGGTTCAGGCGTCCCTTTGCGCGCTGCGGGCCAGCGCGGCCAACGCCAGCGAACGCAGGCGCGGCGCGCCGGTGACGGCTGCGTCCCAGATCACCAACGGGTCGACCGCGAAGTACTGGCGCAGCAACATGGCGCCCAGCGTGTGGGCCTTCGTCAAGTCTTCGCGCAGCGGGGCCAAATCGATGTCGGCGGCCTCGGCGACCAGCGCCTCCCGCCCGGCCGCGCCCAGCGCCTCCAACTGCCGGGCGGTCATGCTCTGGGACAACACGGAGCCCAGGAACTCCTCCTCGGACATCCCGGACACCAACTGGGCGAGCCTGTCGCAGACCTGGACCACCTGCGCCAACCGGAGCCGGGCCTGGCTCACACCGCCACCGCCACTTCGCCCCCGGCCCGGGCGCGACGCCCTCCCAAGACCACGCTCAAACGTCCGCCCACGGTCCCTCCTCCCAGTCAATCCCACTTGGCCCGAACCCGCCGGTCCCGGTCTGCCGGCGGCGGCCCGCTTAACCGGGAAATGCCTCCCTGGCCTGGGAGAATAGTGATGCTCAAGTCAGCATCGACCCAGGAAAAGGAGGCATCCCGCAGCTGCGATCCTCTCACACATCCGGGCTGTGCCGCATCCACGACGCCCGGTTCGACGAGGACAACCTCCTGGCCGCCCCAAATCACCGCCCGTCCACAAAGGATCAGCGGATCGAGGCTAAGGTGCCAGCATGACCAAAGAGATCTTCTTGGCCGGCGGTTGCTTCTGGGGCGTCGAGGAATACTTCTCGCGCCTGCCCGGCGTGGTCGCCACGCAGGTCGGGTACGCCAACGGCGCCGCCCCGGGGCCGGTCAGCTACGAGCAGGTCTGTGCCGGGTCAGGCCACGTCGAGGCGCTGCGCCTGGTCTACGACCAGTCGACGCGCCCGCTGCGCTTCTACCTGGAGAAGCTGTTCGACGTCATCGACCCGTTGGCGGTCGACCGCCAGGGGCCGGACGTCGGCCGGCAGTACCGCACCGGCGTCTACTGGACCGACCCGGCCGACCGCACCGCCGTCGAACTGGAGTTGGCCACCCTCCAGCGCCGCCACCGCCAGCCGATCGCCGTCGAGGCCGGCCCGCTGGTCGACTTCCAGCCGGCCGAGGACCGCCACCAGCGCTATCTCCAGAAGAACCCCGGCGGTTACTGCCACATCTCGCCCGCGAAGTTGGCCGCCGCCAGCGCCGATGCCGCCGCGGTTGACGCCGCCCAGCCCGGTCGCGCCGCCCCCCGCCAGCCGCCCGCCTTCGCCGATGCCGCCGCCGCGGTTGACGCTTCCGCAACCGGCAGCGCCGCCCCCCGCCAGCCGCCCGCCAGCGCCGATGCCGTGGCCGCGGTTGACGCTTCCGCAACCGGCCGCGCTGACCCCCGCCAGCCGCCCGCCGAGCATCGCGCGGCCGATCCGGCGCGCTTGGCGCGCCTGACCCCGACGCAGGCGGCCGTGACGCAGCAGGGCGCCACCGAGCCGCCGTTCACCGGCGAATACGACCAGTTCTTCGAGCCGGGCCTGTACGTCGACGTCACCAGCGGCCAGCCGCTGTTCGTGTCGAGCCAGAAGTACGACTCAGGCTGCGGCTGGCCGGCCTTCTCGCGTCCCATCCCTGAGGCTCTGGTCGAGCTTGAGGATCGCTCCTACGGGCGACTGCGCACCGAGGTCCGCTCGGCCGGCTCCGGCGCCCACCTGGGCCACGTCTTCGAAGACGGCCCGCCCGAACTGGGCGGACTGCGCTACTGCGTCAACTCGGCGGCGCTCGAGTTCATCCCCAAGGACCAGATGGCAGCCCGCGGCTACGCCCAACACCTGCCCCTGGTCAACTAATGGGTGTTCGTCAATTCGTTGGCGGCGGGGTGGCTGTCGGATTGGTCCGCGGGCTCACGGTCCGAGCAAGGCGAATGGCACGATGGCGGTGCCCGACGGGTCGCGGTAGGCGTGTTCTCCGGCGTACAACACGACGCGATCCACCAGGCGGTCTCCCAACTCGGCCTGGAGCCAGGCCAGGTGGGAGGTGTCGCGGGCGGTCACGGTGTCAGAGGTCTTGACCTCGATGGCCACCACCGACAAGTCCCGCGCCTCGACAATCAGATCGATCTCATGCTCGGTGTTCTTGGTGCGCAGGTGTCCCACCGACGCGTCGGCGGCGGCGGCGTAAACCCGAACAGACTGGGTCACCAGCGATTCAAAGAGGGCTCCGAGCCAGGTCCGGGCGCCCGCCTGGCGCTTGGAGGCGGCCGCGCGCGGCCCACTGCCCACCAGCAAACCGTCAGCTTCGATGCCGACTAGCCGAGCCGCCAAAGCCGGGTCTGCCAGATGATGCTTCGGCGTCTTGGTCAGGCGCCGCAGCGGGGTGAAGCTGGCCGTCCAGGCGGGCACCGGGTCAAGCACGAAGAGCCTCTCCAGCGCCTGGCGATAGCCGCGCGCGGTCTCATTGGAAGGCTTGTCCCCTTCGCCTGGGGTGGCGGCGTCGAGGATGGCCGAGTAGGCGGCGTCGGTGGAGGTGGCGGCGGCATAGGCGCGCAACCAGGCCATCATGGCGGATGGCCGGCGGACCACCGCGCCGTTCTCGGCCAACTCGCGTTCCACCAGACGCGAAACATAGCTGTCCAGCCCGAGCCCACGGGCGCGGGCGCCCAACCGCCGGATGCCGGGAAATCCAGACCGGGTTATCTCCTCCGCGTAGCCGCGCAAATTGACGCCCGACAGACCTGCGATTCTGGGCGTGGCGCCCCTGAGCAGTTCTGCCAGCGACACGGTCGGCCGGCCGAGGCCGCGCTCCGACCACGCTAGGGGGCGCAGTTTGAGGCTGACTATCCGCCCCGCGCCGGAATGAATGTGCACCCCTGGCGGTGTGTGAGCCGAGCCGGCCAAAAGAAAACTCCCGCCGCCCGAACCGGCGTCGACGGCGTGCCGCACGGTGTCCCAGACGCCGGGCTCCAACTGCCATTCGTCTATCAGCACCGGCTGCGGCAGTTCGCGGATCAGGGCGTGGTTCCCGGCCACCGCGGCGCGTTGGGCTGGCTCGCTCAGAGTCAGGACCGAGCGCGCCCGCTGTGTCGCGGTGGCGGTCTTCCCCACACCTTTGGCGCCTTCCAGGGCGATGGCGGGCAGCTCCGGCAGGACCTCGTCCAGGAGGTCGTCGACAATACGGCGCTGGTAGTCCATTCCAGGCATTCTACCCCCGCCGACGCAGTCTCGGCCGTGGTTTGGACGAGGTTCTACCCGTGGTTTGGACGAAGTTCTGCCCGTGGTTTGGACGGGGCTCTGCCCGTGGTTTGGACGGGGCTCTATCCCGGGTTTGGACGAGGCGCTGCCGGAGGAAGCTGAGGCGGCGGCGGGCGGTCATTGATCGGTTTTGGAGGAACCGAAGACGATCTCGTCCCAGCTTGGCACCGACGAGCGCTTGGCTTGAGAGCGGGCGCTGCGGGTGGGCGCCCGCTCGGGCGAAGGCTCGGGCTCGCCGCTGGCTGAGCCGCCAGGGCGGTCATCGGCCGCCTCCGGCAGGCTCGGCTGCGAGTAGGGCCGCGACTCGACCGGGGCCTGCTCGAACAAAGCGCCCTGGCGTTCGCCGCGCCGCCCCCAGAAGTCAGACTGGTGCGAGAGGGCCGGCCACGGCCCGGCCGGGGCCGGACGAGCGACCACGCCCAAAGGCGGCGGTATGGGGCCGGTCTGCGCCTCGTCGGCCTCCCAATCCTGGCCGGGCGGCTCGGGCGGGGCCGCCCAATCGTCATCGGCGGGCATTGGCGCTGTCGGCGGGCCGTCCAGCCACGGCGGGGCCTCGTCCGGGTCCCCCGGCGGCTGGTCGGCGTCAGCGTCTTCAGCCGCCGCGTCGGCGCGGCGCAACTCGACCACCTCGGCCTGGGCGGCCAGCGGCCGGGTGTCCTCGCCTGACGCCACCGGCGAGCGCAAGCCCCGGTGCTCCATCAGCCCGTCCAAAAGCGACAACGACGAACTCGACGGCGGATCGGCGAGCGGGTCGTCGGCATCGGGCTCCGGGTCCAGGCCGGGCACGGCGCTCAAATGACGCAACGGCGGGATGGGGCGGTCCGGCTCGCTGGCGCGCCCGACCCACTGGGCCTGCTCGTTGAGCGCGGACAGGGAGCGGCCGGCCAGGTCCACCTGCCAACGGGCGCTGATCGGGCCGGACTCGGACTCGAGCGTGACCACCCAGCCCTGGGGCTGGCGGGTGGCGTCCCAGCGGGCGTCCTCCAGGTCAATGCCTTGTTCGGCGAGGCGCTGGCGGGCCGCCTCGACCAGCGGGCGGCCCTCCGGGTCGTGGCGCAGGCCGAGGGCGAGCGCCTGGCCCACAACGAAGGCGCGCTCGTCCAGGACCGGGGCCGCGTAGCGGTTGATGTGGTCCAGGTCCAGCCCGGAGGCCTCGGCCAGGTCGGCCGGGTCGGCGCCGGCGCGCACCAAGGCCTGAATGTCCTTTGGCCGCAGCACTTCGGGGATGTGCAGCGGCGCGGCCGAGGGTTCGGCCTTCGGCCCCTGATTGACGGCCGCCTTCAGTTCCTCGGTGATGCCGAGGGCGAATTCGGCGCCCGATTCATCGACGCAGATCAGGCGATCACCATCGGCCCGTCCAAACGTCAACTCGTTCATCGCAAGTCCTTCCCGCGCTCACCAGCGCTTTGTCCTCTTGAGCTTGGCATAGGTGGCGGCCCGGGGCGGGCAAGCCGGATCGGCGTGGTGGCATTCCGCGCCGCCAGGGCCGCGCCAGCACGCGACAGCGCCAGATTTGGACGGCGTTCACACGAGGGGCCCGGGACGTGCTACCCTGTCGCGCGATCCGGTGCGGAATAATCTCTGCGCAAAGAGCGTTCCATGCGAGCCCCTGAAACCACCTACACGAGACCGAAGGACCGATGGCAACCGATTACGACGCCCCCCGAAAGAACGACGAAGACCTCGGCCAGGACTCCCTGGAGGAGTTGAAGGCCAGGCGGGCAGAGAAGTCTGCCGCCGTGGTGGACGAGGACGAGGCCGACGCGGCCGAGGGATTCGAACTGCCCGGCGCCGATTTGTCCAACGAGGAACTGCTGGTCCGGGTGCTGCCCAAACAGGCCGACGAGTTCATGTGCTCCGCCTGCTTCCTGGTGCACCACATCTCCCAATTGGCTTCGACGGGCCCCGACGGCTCCTTGATCTGCCTCGAGTGCGCCACCTGACGCCCGCGTGGCATAGGCTGGTCGGTCGTGAACGCCACCATCGAAGTGCTGGTAGCCCGCCTGGACCCGGAGTTGCCGCTGCCCGCCTACGCCCACCCCGGTGACGCCGGTTTGGACCTTTTGTCAGCCGCCGATGCCGTCGTCCCGCCCGCCGGCGGCAGGGTGACGGTGGCGACGGGGCTGAGTTTGGCGTTGCCGGACGGATTCGTCGGCTTGGTCCACCCGCGCTCGGGTTTGGCCGCCAAACACGGTCTGACCGTCGCCAACGCGCCGGGGACGGTTGACGCCGGTTATCGCGGCGAGATCAAAGTGACCCTGCTCAACACCGACCCGGCGGAGCCGTTCACCGTCCGCCGGGGCGACCGGATCGCCCAGCTGCTGATCCAGCGGGTCGAGAAGGCCCGCCTGGTCGAGGTCGAGCGCCTGCCCGGGTCGGTCAGGGGCGAAGGCGGTTTTGGGTCGACCGGTTCGACAGGTTTGAGTGTCTGAGGGAGGAATGACAATGGGGCTGTTCAGACGCGGGCGGCGGGCCGCCGGCCCGGCTGAGACCGAGGCGGAGACCGCGGTTGGCGCCGAGGGACAAGTGGACACCGCCGCCGATGCCGCCGGGGGAGTCGGGGGAGCCGGGGGAGCGGCGGGCGACCAGACGGCATCGGACGAAGTGGCCGACCGGGCCCAGTCGGGACCCTTCGACGAGTCCGAGCGGCCCGGGCTGGACGGCCTGATCGACTTCGGCGCGGTGCGGCTGCCGGCGCGGGCCGGCTTCAAGGTCAGCGCCGGGGTGGCGAAGGCGACCGGGCGGCCGGTCAACCTGACCGTGACGAAGGACGGCTCGGCGCTGGAGCTGCAAGCGTTCGCCGCCCCGAAGACGGCTGGCATCTGGGACGAGGGGTTGGAGGAGTTGGCGGCGTCGATCTCCAAACAGGGCGGCAAGGCGACCCCCGGGCGGGGCCGCTTCGGCGCCGAGTTGACCGCCGAGCTGCCGACCAAGACCGCCCAAGGGCGCACCGGCAAGCAGGTGGTCAGGTTCATCGGCGTGGACGGGCCGCGTTGGCTGCTGCGGGGCGCCATCACCGGCAAAGCCGCCCGCGACCAGGCGGCTGGCGCCGAATTGGAAGACTTCTTCGCCTCCGTGGTGGTTGTCCGCGGCGGCGAGGCCCGGCCACCGCGCGAGGCTTTGGCGCTGAAGCTGCCGGCCGGAGCGGCCCGCGCCGACGAGTCGGCGCCTGGCGGGCAGGACAAGGCGGCGGACAAGGCGCCGGACAAGGCGCCGGGGCTGTTGGATCGCGGCCCAGAGATCACCGAGGTCCGCTAGTGCCGCCGGGCGCGGGCGAGGCTCGGGCGGCCCGGGCCGGCGCGCCGGCCACGCCACCGGCCGGAGAATGCGAGCGGCCGCTGGCGCCGGTCGATGGCGTCAAACCGATCGGCCAGGTCGGCGAGCGCCAGACGGCGCGGGTGACCGGCGTCATCCGGTCGATCGCCATCGGGCCGAGGGGCCCAAGGCCAGTGTTCGAAGCCGAATTGACCGATGGCAGCGGCGATCTGCGCGTCATCTGGCTGGGCCAACGCCAGATCTTGGGGCTCGAGCCCGGGCGGCAGCTTGTCTGTCAGGGCCTGGTGGCGACGGACGGCGCCATCCGGGTGATGCGCGACCCGTACTACGAACTGGTGCCGATCGGGCCGGCCGCATGAGCGCGGCGGGCGACCAGCGGGGCCTGAAATCGGTGGTGGCCGAGGAGTTCTCCTTCTCCGAGGCCATGGGCGGCGTCAGGGGGATGGTTGAGTCCGTCCTGCCCGGATTGACCTTCGTGGTGGTTTACGTCGTCAGCGAGCGGCTGTGGCCGCCGCTGATGGCGTCGCTGGGCCTGGCCGTCATCTTGGCGGTGGCGCGGCTGATCGGGCGCTCGTCGCTGATGGGGGCTGTGTCCTCCGTCGGCGGGATCGCGCTGGGCGTCGCCTGGGCGCTGGTCAGCGGCAAGGCCGAGGGTTTCTACGCGCCGGGTCTGTGGATCAACGGCGCCTATTTGACCGGTTGCCTGGTGTCGATCCTGGCCCGCTGGCCGTTGGTGGCCGTGGTGGCGGCGGCCGCGACCGGGCAGTTGGGCTCGTTCCGTGAGGACCGCTCGTTCATTCGCCGGGGCGCCTGGGCCACCTGGCTGATGGTGGGGCTGTTCGCGGCCCGCCTGGCGGTCCAACTGCCGCTCTACTGGGCGGGGCAGGTGGCGTTGCTGGGGACCCTGAAGCTGGCGATGGGCGCGCCGCCGTTCGTGGCGCTGCTGTGGCTGTCCTGGTTGATCATGAGGCCGGTGCTGCGCCGTCCGCCGGCGCCGGGCGAGCGTGAACCGGGCGGCGGCGAGCCGAGCGACCCTGAACCGGGCGAGACAGCGGCGGGCGAGCGGACGGCATCGGGCAAACCCGAGCCGGGCGAGCGTGAGCCGGGCGAGACGGCGGCGGGCGAGCGGACGGCATCGGACAAACCCGAGCCGGGCGGCGGCGAATGACCGGCGCCGGCCGGCCGATCGGCGCCCAGACCATCCTGCCGGCCGAGCGCGAGCCGTTCTCGGCGCTGACCGCCGATGCCGTCAGGCTGGTCGGCGAGTTGGCGCTGCCGCCGGGGGGCCGGGCCGCGCAGGGCGCGCTGATCCTGCTCCACCCGCTGCCAACGGCGGGCGGGTCGATGGATTCGCACCTTTTCCGCAAGGCGGCCTGGCGCCTGCCGGCCCTGGCCGACCTGGCGGTGGTGCGTTTCAACACCCGGGGGACCGGCTCGCGGCTGGGGCGCTCGGAGGGCGAGTTCGACGGCGGCGCGGCCGAGGCGCGCGACGTCGCGGCCGTGGTGGCGCACACGCTCGGCCTGGACCTGCCGACGCCCTGGCTGGTCGGGTGGTCGTTCGGGTCAGAGCTGGCGCTGATGCACGCCGCCCACCTGCCGGTGGCCGGCGTGATCGCCGTCTCGCCGCCGCTGAAACAAACCCGCTCCGATCATCTGATCCAATGGGCGGCGGCGCGCAAACCGGTGACTGCCCTGGTGCCGGAGCACGACGAGTTCCTGAAACCGGCCCAGGCCCGGGCGCGCCTGGCGCTGATCCCCGGCGCCAAGGTTGTCGAAGGCAGGGGCGCCAGCCACCTGTGGATCGGGGAGAAGGCGGTGCGCCAGGCGCTGGACGCGATTGTGGCGGTGGTCCGGCCCGGCTTCGGGCCGCTGCCGAGAACCTGGGACGGGCCCAGTCAGACCTTCAACCATGAACACGAGCGACTAGCCTCGTCTTGAGACACGCGCGCGCGCCGTCCGGGGCGCGCCCTGGGCGGGCCGGGAGAGGGAGATCGACCATGACGGTTTTGGCGTTGACGGCGGGCGGCTGCTTGCGCGGGGCGGTCGCTGCGAACGGGCCGGCCCACGATTCGTGGGCCCAGGACGACGAGACCTCGCGCCTCTCGGCCGCCGAGCGCGCCCGGCGGGCCGGCGCCGGGCCCCTGATCCCGCCGGACGTGGCGCCGCTGGTGCTGCTGCACGCCTTCCCGCTCAGCTCGCAGATGTGGGGCCCCATGGTGGCCCAGCTCCCAGAGCTGCCGATCTTGATGTTCGACCTGCCGGGGGCCGGCGCGAGCCCCATCATCGAGCCGCCCGCCGTCCGCACGGCGGCCCTGGCCGTGATCGAGTCGCTGCGGGCGCTGGGCGTCAGCCAGGCCTTCGTGGTCGGCGTCTCAATGGGCGGTTACGTCGCCATGAGCGTCCTCAGGGAGGCGCCGGACCTGCTGGCCGGGATCATTCTGATGCACACCAAGGCGGTCGCCGATGACGAGGCGGCGCGGGCGGCGCGTTTGGATGTCGCCAGGCGGGTCCTGGCGACCGGGTCGGTCGAGGAGCTGCGCCCGATGGCGTCCAAAATGGTCTCGGCGGTCAGCCAGGCCACCCAGCCGGACCTGGTCGGGATGATCGAGCGCTGGATCGACCAGGCCACGCCGGCGGGCGTGGCCTGGGCCCAGGAAGCCATGGCCGGCCGGCCCGACTCGATGATGGCCCTGCGCGCGGCCGGCCTGCCGACAACCATCATGGCCGGCGCCGAAGACCCGTTCGCGCCCGTCAGCCAGGCCGAGGCCATGGCCGAGGCGATCGGCTGGCACTCCAGCCTGGTGGTCATCAGCGACGTGGCCCATCTCTCGCCCCTCGAAGCCTCCAACGTGACCGCCCGAATCGTCCGCGAGGCCTACCGCAACGCCGTCGACTGGTGACCCCCGCGGGCTAGAGGGCGAGGGCGTCGATCACTTCGACGCCCGGGAGGCGGGCCAGGACGGCGCCGGGGAGCACCAGTTTGGCGCCGCGCACGCCCGCGCCGACGATGGCGTCGCCGCCGTCGATCACCTGGCGGTCGATCAGGACGCGCCAGCCCGCGGGCAGGCCGATCAGTGTGATGCCCCCGTACTCCATGCCGGTGGCGGCGACGGCCTCGTCGGCGGGCATGAATGAGGCCTTGCGCACATCCAGCAAGCGCCGGACGGCGCCGTTGACGTCCGCGCGGGCGGTCGCCCGGACCGCTGCCGCGGCCACCCGCTGTTCCCCGGCCCGCCGGCCGGCCACGACCACGCAGTTGACCGAGGCGTCCGGCGCCAAGCCCAGGGCCGCGGTCAGGGCGGCCGTGTCTGACACCGCTGGGTCGATGGCGGCGACGCCAACCACCGCCGCGACATCGGGCGCGGCGGCGAACCACCGCCTCAACGCCGCCAAGGTGGACGGGGCCAGCAGTTCCGGGTGGTCAAGGGGCGCCAGGGGCGTCAGGTTGGCGAAGCGCGGCGGAGACGGGGCCATGGGCACATTTTGGCGCGTCGGCCGCGGCCGGCCAAATCGTGTTAACCGCCGATGCCGCGCGGTCGCCCGCCGCTGTCAGGTCCCGAGGTTGCGCGACACCAGTCGGCGCAGGCGGGAGAGGTAGTTGTCGAGCGCCTGGCGCTGGACTTCGAGCCGGTCGATGGTCAGTTGGGCGGCGCGGCGGTGCTCCTGGGCGTCGGCGATGGCCTGGTCCATGATTTGCCCGGCCGTGGTGTTGGCGGTGGCGAGAATCTGGTCGGCCTCCTCTTTGGCGCCGGCCGAGAGGACCTCGGCGTACTCGTCGGCGTGGCTCATGACCCGGGCGGCCTGCTCTTGGGCTTCGAGGAGTTGCTGGGTGGCGATGGTGCGCTGCTCGGCCGGGCCCGCCAGGACCCGTTCGGCCTCCTTGATGGAGCGTTCGCGGTCTTCGGCCAGGCGCTCGAGGTTGACCTCGGTGCGCTTGGCGATGGCCCGCTCGGCGCGGGCTACCTCGGCGCGGGCGTTGTCGACCAGCCGGTCGGCTTCGGCGCGGGCCTCGGCCAGGACGGCTGTCGACTCCTGTCTGGCGGCGCTCATCAGTTTGTCGGCCTCGGCGCGGGCCTCGGCCATGCGCGTCTTGGCGAACTCGTCGGCCGCCAATTTGACCTGGGTTGTGCTCTGGTGCGCCTCGGTCCGAATCTGGCCCGCCTCAATGCGGGCGTGTGTGGTCAGGTTGGAGGCGTCGCGCTCGGCGTCCTCCCTGGTCTTGGAGGCGTAAACCATGGCTTCGGCGCGCTTCGCGGAGGCGTCGGCGTCGGCTTGCTCGCGGACGGAGCGGGAATAAGCCTCGGCCTCGGCCCTGAGCACGCGGGTCTCGCCCTGGGCGGCGGACCGGACTTGGCCCGCTTCCTCGGCGGCTCGGGCGCGCTGGGCCATGCCGTGGCGTTCGGCGGCGGTCAGCTCGCGGTCCACATCCGCCCGCAGCCGCGTCAGCAAATCTTCCGCCTCATCATCGGCGGCGCCTCTGACCTGGTCGGCCTGCGCCCGGGCGGCGGCCCTGAGTTGATCCATCTCGGCCTGGACGCGGCCCTGGAGGGCCGCCGAGTCGGCGGCGGCGGTGGCCACCATCGCCTCGAGTTCGGCGGCGGTGGAGGCGAGCAGTTCGTCGGCCTCGCGTTTGGCCTCGCCGATCAGCTCCTGGGCTTCGCGTTCGGCCACCGCCCGCATGGTCTGGGTCTCGCGTTCGGCGCTCTGCGACAGCGCGGCCGACTCCCGGACTATCATCTGGCGGCGCTCCAGGGCGGCCTTGCTGGCCGAGTCCCTCAGGGCGCTGGCGCGGCGCTGAGCCTGGGCGGTGACCTCGCGGGCGCGGCGCTGGCCGTCCTCGCGGGCGGTCTTGGCCCGCCGTTCGGCCGTCGCCTTCAGCTCCTCCAATTCGCGGCGCGCCAAGTCAAGGAGGGTGCGATGGGCGTGTTCGGCTTGCTGGCGCTCACGCGCGGCCATGACTCCGGCCTGGTCGGTCAATTCGGTGGCGCGCTCGGCGATGGCCGCCTGACGGGCGGCCACCTCGGCCTCGAGTTGGCCCGCGAACTCCGCCACCTGGCCCTGGCGCCGCCCGGGCTGGCGCCAAGCCTGGTCCGCCAACTGCGAACGCACCTGGTCCAGCTCCGCGGCCATGACCTGCCCGCTGGCGATCAAACTCTGGGCGCGTTCGCGCGCCATGGCGAGTGCCGCCTCAAGCTCGCCAGCGCGCGGGTCCTCGCTTGACATCGAAATGGCTGGATCAGGCGGTCTGGCCCTGATCTGGCTCGTCGGGATCAGGCTCGGCTTCGATCTCGATCTCGGCCTCGGTGAACAACTCGGCCTGTGTCACTTCGACCTCGATCTCGAGCTCGCCGCTGTAGTCCTGGCCGTCGTCATCGGCGGCGTCGTAGACCGGCTCATATTCGGCTTGGTCGTAGGCCGGCGAATCGTAACCGGTCGCCTCCGGCTCGCCCGCCGGCAGCGCCGTGGGCGCCGGGGCCGAGTCGAGGACGGCGTCGATGTTCGGCATCGGCGTGGCGCCGAGCAGTCCGCGCAATTCCTCCAGGTAGCCGGTGATGGCCTCGCGTTGGCGGTTGAGGTCGTCCACCTGGCGCTGAACGGAGATGCGCTCGCGCTCGGCTTCCTCGACCGCCTCGTTGAGCGTGCGCTCGGCGAAGGAGCGGGCGTCTTGGAGCACTCGGTCGGCGTTCCGCCGGGCGTTCGCCAGCAGATCGGAGGCCTGCTGGTCGGCGTCGTGGCGGAGCTTCTCGGCGCGGGCCAGGGCTTGAGCGACACGCTCCTCGGCTTCCTCGGCGCGGGCGTTGGCCTCGGCGATGAGTCGGTCCGCCTTGGCCTTGGAAGACTCGAAGCGCTCGGCGTTGGCGGCCTCGGCCGCCTCGATCCGCTGGGCGATCTCGATCTCCGACTCGGCCCGCCATTCCTCGGCCCGCTCTGTCAGGGCGGCCGCCTGCTTCTTGGCCTCGGCCAGCAGGGTCGAGGCTTCGCGCTCGGAGCGGGTGGTCAGTTCCTCGGCCCGGGAGCGGGCTTCCTCGTAGACCTCGGAGGCGGCGCGGTCGGCCTCGGCGCGGGTCTGGGTGGCGTAGCGGTCAGCCGACTCCTTCAACTCGATGGCCTCGCGGTTGGTCGAGGACAGCAGGTCGGTGGCCTCGCGCTCGGCCGAGTTGCGCAGCTCGTGGGCCGCCAATTCGGCGGCCGAACGGGTCGTCTGCTCGAACTGCTCGGCGTCGGCGCGGGTCTGCTGGGCGTAATGCTCGGCCTCAGACCGGATCTGGAGGGCGTACTGCTCGGCGTCGGAGCGCAGTTGCTGAGCGTATTGGTCGGCGTTGGAGCGGACCTGTTGGGCGTATTGGTCCGCGGCCGAGCGGCGCTCTGAGGCTTCGTTCTCGGCTGTGGCCTTCAAGTCTTGGGCTTCGCGTTGGACGCCGGCGCGTGTCTGGGAGGCGTATTCCTCGGCGTCGGCCCGCAGTTGGGAGGTCTCTTGGTCGGTCGCCAGGCGCAGGGCGGCGGTCTCTTGGTCCGCCGCCGAACGCAGTTGGGTGGAATAGCGTTCGGCGTCTTGCCGCTGGGAGGCGACTTCGACCGCCACCGATGACCGCAATTCGGCGGCCTCGCGCTCGGCGTTGACCCGCAGCTCGGTGGTCTCGCGTTCGACGGAGGCCGTCAGGGCGGCGATCTCGCGCTCGAGCGAGGCGCGGCGCTCGGCTTCCTCGGAGGCGATGTTGCCCATCACCCGGGCGGCCTCGCGTTCGGCCGATCCGACCATTTCCTCGGCCCGGCGTGAAGCGTTCGTCAGCTCCGCCTCGGCCTCGGCCTGGGCGGCCGCCAGCGTCTCCTCCGCCTCGCGGCGGGCGGTGGCCAGCATTTCTGTGACCTCGTTCTCAGCCTGGGCCTTCAACTGGTCGGTCTCCAGCTTGGTCCTCGCCAGCAGCGCCGAGGACTGGGACCGGGCCTGGTTGAGGACGTCCATCGACTGTTCCTCGGCGGAGCGCATCAATTGCTCGATGCGGGCGCCGAGGCCAGAGTAACTGGGACGTTCGGCTTCCCGGAGTTGGCGGTGGGCCTCGCCTAGCTCAGCCCCCAAGGCATCGACCCTGGACTCAAGCTCCTTCACTTGGCCTTGGGCTTCGGTCAGATTCTGCTCCAAGGTCGCTATTTGCTGGTCGACGGCCTGGCGGTCGTAACCGCGCACGGCGTTCGGGAACCCATAGTTTGACACAGAAAACCTCCATGGACGGGGCGCCAGGGAGACCCGGCGGTTTACACGCAGCGACTTTAGCCTAGTGGTAAGTCGGGGAGCAAAGGAACCGTAATTTAAGAGTTAGTCTTCGTGGGTTCGCGCCGGCCCCGCCGACGAGGTGTTTTGGGGGAGGCATTTGGCCCTGCGGCGCCCAACGCGAAAGTGGCTGGTCTGCGCAGGTAAGGGCGTTGCGCTGGGCGTTATGTCCGGTCCCGCTTTCCCCATCACGGCGACGGCACAGGCGGCTGGGTCGCTAACCCCGGTCAAGTTGCGGGCGCCCGAACTTGACCGGGGTTACGTGCGCGCCTCACGCCCGACGCCAAGCCCAACACGCCGCAGCGGCGGCGTCGTCGCTGGTCACAGCGGTGTGGCGGCCACCGTTCAACCAGCGCCCGGTCCCAGCCGAGCCCCGCCAAGCAGCTAACCCCGGTCAAGTTGCGGGCGCCCGAACTTGACCGGGGTTGCGTGCGCGCCTCACGCCCGGCGCCTTGATAAACATAGACAACGTCCCTTCGGTTGGGCGGGCGGGGAGCATAGCCGTTAGGGTAATCAACTGAACTGTCGTCGATCGGGTGAATGCTAGAGGATTTGAGTGTGTTGAGACGTTGGTTGGCGTGGGGCGCCTTGGGCTTGGGCCTGCTCCTTGTCGGCTTGGCCGTTTGCTCGGCCACCGTTTGGCGCCCTGATGATCATGTCAGCGCAGTTCACACGGTTGGGGACGCGGTCCAGGCGCTCGTGGCCGAGCCGGGTGTGATGGAGGCCCAAGCTGACAGCGTGGAGATAACGGTCGAGGCGAAGCGCAAGGTGGTGGTCGCCGTCGGGCGGGACACCGACGTCACCGCCTGGGTGGCGGATTCCCCGGCCGAGCATTTGACCCAGTTCGCGGACCGCGAGACCTTCGTTGTGGGCGAGTCCGGCTCGGACGTGCCTTTGCCGGACCCGTTGGGCTCGGATTTGTGGATATTGTCGCGCGAATTCGACGATGGCGGCGAGGTCAAGTGGCAGAAGACGGACGGCCGTTGGTCGTTGCTGATCGCGCCGACGGGCGGCGAGGCGGACGATGCCGCCGATCTGGAAGGCCTTCGGCTGACGATGACGTGGCCGCAAGTTGTGCGCACGCCGTTGCTTTGGCCGGGGGTGACGGTTGGCGCCCTGTTGGCTTTGGGCGGGTTGATCGGGTTGGCGCGTGGACGCCGCCGGGGGCCGGCGAGGCGTGCGGCCGTGGCCGCGGCCGGGAGCGCGCCGCCCGCGGGCGAGCCGATTCCGGCGTTGGCCGGTGGCCCGGCGTTGCCGGGCAGCCGGGTTTTGGCGGAGGAGTCCGGCGCCGAGGCGGCCAGCACGGATGGCGGCGGCGCCCAGCCGCCGGGCGAGCCGGCGGCGGCCAAACCGAGGCGGCGCTGGTTCTGGCGCCGCCCGGCGCCGCAGAGCGAGGCCGTGATGGCCGAGGAGCCGCCGGTCGAGCCCGAGCCGCCGAAGCTCGATCTGGGGCTGGCCACCCCGAACCGGAATTGGGAGCGGCTGGCCGCTCCCGATCCGCGCTACCAGGACCTTCAGGCCGACGAACTGCCTCCGCCGGCCAGGCCGCTCGAAGACCAGCCGAGCCTGGGCCAAGCCGCGGCGGTCATGGAACAGTCGCGGCCGGCCGCGGGCCGGCCCCAGCCCGCCTTCGGCGAGTCCGAACCAACTGTGGGCCGGAGGGCGCCGGACGGCGCCCAGCCGGGACCCGCGCCAGCCGCGCCAGAACCGCCCAGCCCGGCTGAGCCCCAGCCCGAGCCGCGCCCGGCGTCGCCATGGGCGCTCAGCCCCGACCCGGCGCCGGCCTCGCCGCTCGGCCGCTTGAGCCAGGCGCCGCTGGAGCAGCCGGGGCGTTACGAGCCGGTGGCCACGCCCAGCGCCGTGGGGTTGCCGCGCCGCCAGGCGCCGAGTCTGCCCCCGGCCACCGCCGCCCAGAAGATCGCGGCTCTGCGTCAGAGCCACACCTCGATGGCCGATGACGCCGCCGCCACCATCGCGGCGGCGATGGCGGCCGCGGCCGGCGTCGGCTCGGCCGCCAGGCTGACCCGGCGCCAGATCCGCGAGGCGGAGCGGGCGGCGGCTGACGCCCTGCACAACTCCGGGCGCGTGACCGGCGAACTGCCGCCCTGGTCGAGCCTCGGCCCGGCCGCCCGCCCCCAGGTGCGAATGCAAACGGACGAGGGGAGCGAGACGTGAGCGCGCGGCATCGGCGGATTGGGCGCCCGGCGTGCGCGCGCCTGACGGCCGCGCGCCCGGCGGTTGGACGGCGGCTGGCGGCGGTGGCCGTGTTGGCGCTGGCCGGCCTGGTGGTGGGCTGCGCCGACCCGGCCCCTGAGGTCAAACCGCCGCCGCCGCCCGCCGAACCGCCGCCGGTGGTCCAAAGCGTCCAGGTCGAGCGCATTTTGCGGGAGCTGTCCGCCGAGTTGGATCAGGCGGTGGCCGACTCGAGCGCCGAGCCGCTGACGCAGCGCGTCGGTGGGGCCGCGCTGACCATGATCGAGGCCCAGTACGCCGCCAAGGCGGCCAACCCGGATGAGAAGATCTTCGCCTTGGGGACGCGCTTCGCGGGCGGTCAGGTCGTGGCCCGCTCCGAATTGTGGCCGCGATCCTTCGCGGTCTTCACCGAGGCGGGCGACACCGAGGCGCCGTTCGTCTACCAGTTGGAGCAGGCCGACGCCCGCAGCCCGTACAAGTTGGTGTTGTGGGCGCAGATGCTGGCGGGGGCCAAAATGCCGAACACCGTCAAAGCCGGCGTCGGATCGGATGTGGTCGATCCGGGCTCGCAGGAGCTGAAGATGTCGCCGATCGCGGCGGTGCAGGCTTACGCCGCCGCCAAGGACGATCCGACCGGCGCGCAGGCTCAGGCCTTCGACACCGTGCCCCAGGACGGGGCCGATCCGGATCCGGTGCGCGCCCGCTGGACCATCTTGGCCAAGGCCTACCGCGACCAGGCCGCGATGCTCGCCGGGGCCACCGTCGAATCCCCCTCAGCGATGGTCGAAGGGTCGGTCTCGGCGCTGGCCACAGCCGATTTCGGGGCGTTGGTGTTCGCCCAGGTCCAGTCCGTCATCGACCTCAACTTCACCCCGGCCGAGGGCGTCTACCTGGACATCGGCGCGGCCGGTTACACCGGCTTGGGCGCGACCGGCCTGCGCGCCACCAAGTCTGTTCACGTCGAACATCTCCAGACCCTCGTCCTGGCGATCCCGCCCGAGGGGTCAGACCAGCCAATCAAAGTCATCGCCGTGGCCGATGTGCCCACGGCCGCGCGAGTGGAGTAGCCATGACCGATCGTTTCGCAGATTCGAGCGTGCCGGATTTGGCGAAGGCCGCCGATGCCGCCGCCCCGGGCTCGGGGACGCCTTACGTCATCGAGGTGGAGGGTCAGGCGGCTTTCCAGGAGCTTGTGACCCTGTCGGCCACCGTGCCCGTGGTGATCGACTTTTGGGCGACCTGGTGCGAGCCGTGCAAGCAGCTGAGCCCGGTTCTGGAGCGGCTGGCGGCCGAGTACGGCGGGCGGCTGCTGCTGGCCAAGATCGACGTCGACAAGAGCCAGGAGATCGCGGCGGCCTTCCAAGTCCAATCGGTGCCATCGGTGGTGGCCTTGATCCAGGGCCGGCCGGTGGCGTTGTTCAACGGCGCCCTGCCGGCCGAGGCGGTCAAGAATTACTTCGACGAGTTGCTCAAGGCCGCCGCCACCGTTGGTGTCACCGGCCGGGTCGCGCCCGGGGCGGCGCCGGACGCGCCGCCGCCGCTGCCGCCGCTGCATCAGGCCGGCTATCAGGCGATGGAGCGCGGCGACCTGGCGGCCGCCCGCGGCGCCTTCGCCAAGGCCCTGGCGGACTCCCCGGCCGATCAGGTGGCCAAGGCGGCCCTGGCCCAGATCGAGTTGCAGGAACGCCTTGAGGCCGGGGCCGAAGCGGCCGAGGCGTCCGAAGCGTCCCATGCGTCCCATGCGTCCCCGGCGGACGGCGGCGGTTTGGACGCGGTCCTGGCTGCGGCCGATCAGGACGTGGCGGCTGGCCAGTTCGCGGTCGGCTTCGGCCGCCTGCTGGAGGCGCTGCGCGCGGCCGGTCCCGAGGACACCGAACGCCTGCGCCTGCGCCTGCTGGACTTGTTCGAGGTCGCCGGGCCGGACGAGCCGGCCGTCGCCCAAGCCCGCCGCCGCCTAACCGCCCTCCTCTTCTAATGGGGACGGTCCCATTTTCAGCCAGCTCCCAGGTTCGGCGAACTTGAGAACGGGACCGTCCCCATTTCGGACGCAGGGGGGCGTCCCGGGCGCCGGGCGGCGAACGGGTCGGGCACCGCTTCGGGCGACGCGACGGCATCGGCCTCCGCTTGGCGCAACGCCGCCATCCCGACCAACTCGGTGAGCCGATCGACGTCGGTCAGGCCGTCCGGCCGGCGCCAGGCGGCCCGGGAGCTCCACGGATAGCTGAGAACGTCACGCGCCAACCCCGCCCGGACGGGGTTGAGATGGATGTAGGCGACGGCAGTCGTCAAGTAGGCGTCCGTCTCTACCGGCTTGCTCTTGAAGCGGTCCTGGAAGAGGTGCCCGACGCGGTCATGGCGCTTGTTGAAGTACCCCGCGTAGCGCGTCCCGAGCCGTCGAAAGAAAGCCGTCAGGTTTGCCAGGTCGGCTTCGATCAGGAAATGCGCATGGTTCGGCATCAGCGCGTACGCCAGCACCCGGGCGTCGGTCAGGTCCAGGACGGTGCGCGCTGTCGCCAGGTAGCGGCGGTAGTCGCGCTGGTCACGGAAGACCGGCGCGCGCGCGACGCCGCGAACCATCGCGTGGTACACGTCGGAGGCTGACGGTCGGCGGGCGCTGCGCATGGTGGTGTCCTCTCTCCGCTCCGGGCGGAGCCCAGCGGGATGCTTGCCTCCAGCTTGCCCCGTCGAGCCGCGCCGCGCCACCTAACTAATGGGGACGGTCCCATTACCAGCAAACACCCAGCGCACTCCCAGGTGGCCGGAGCGTGCCCCGGACCAGCGATTGTCCGCCAGCCGTCGCGCTCGGTGTGACCGTGGCCGGTCGGGTGCAGGGCCGGGCAGGCAGGCAAGCGACCGACCTGGTGCCCGATGCCGTCAGGGCCGTCCGGACGCGCCGCCCAACTCCCAGCCCGCCTGCGTGAGGGCCGCCGTCACGTCGCGCACGGCCCCGCCGCCGGGGAGGCGATTGGCCAGAGGGGGAACACGTCGACCGGCCGCGCTGCGAGGGCGCGCTCCAAGGCCGCGCTCCAAGGCTGGGAGCTCGCTGAAAATGGGACCGTCCCCATTTCACCGTCCCCATTTCATGGGAGCTTGCTGAAAATGGGACCGTCCCCATTTCGGGGCGGTCAGGACTCGGGCTCGAACCAGACCGCGCCCAGCGGGGGCACCTGGATCGAGGCGGAATAGGGGCGGCCGTGCCACTCCAACTCCTCGGCCTGGACGGCGCCCAGGTTGCCGACGCCCGAGCCGCCAAAGGCGGGCGCGTCGGTGTTCAGGATTTCCTTCCAAGTCCCGCCCTCCGGCAGGGCCAAGCGGTAGCCCTGATGGGGGACGCCGGCGAAGTTGATGACGGCCGCCAACTTGGCCCCATCGCGTGACGTGCGCAAATACGCCAAAACGTTGTGGTCGGCATCGTCCGCGTCGATCCACTCAAAAGTGGCCGGGTCCGAATCCTGATCCCACAAAGCCGGGCGCCCGCGATAAAGCTGGTTCAGGGACCTGACCAGCGCGGCCAGCCCGGCGTGGTCCGGCTGGTCGAGCAGCCACCAGTCGAGCGACCAGCGCTCGGACCACTCGCCCTCCTGGCCCAACTCGCCGCCCATGAACAGCAACTGCTTGCCGGGGTGGGACCACATGTAGGCGTAGAGGGCGCGCAGGCCCGCCAGCTTCTGCCAGCGGTCGCCGGGCATCTTCGCCAACAGCGACCCCTTGCCGTGGACCACCTCGTCGTGGCTGAGCGGCAGGCAATAGTTCTCGGAGAAGGCGTAGACCATGGAGAAGGTGATCTCGCCGTGGTGGTACTTCCGGTTGACCGGGTCCTCGCGCAGGTAGCGGAGGGTGTCATTCATCCAGCCCATATTCCATTTGAAGCCGAAGCCGAGGCCGCCGCCGCTGGTCGGGGCGGTCACGCCGGGCCAAGCCGTCGACTCCTCGGCGATCATGACGATCCCCGGGTAGCGCTTGTAAGCGGTGGCGGTGGCCTCCTGGAGGAAGGAGATGGCCTCAAGGTTCTCGCGGCCGCCGTAGGCGTTCGGGGTCCACTGGCCGGGCTCGCGCGAGTAATCCAGGTACAGCATCGAGGCGACGGCGTCCACCCTGAGGCCGTCGGCGTGGAACTCCTCCAACCAGTAGCAGGCGTTGGCGACCAAGAAGTTGCGGACTTCGACCCGCCCGAAGTTGAACACCAATGTGCCCCAGTCGGGGTGCTCGCCGCGCTGCGGGTCCGGGTACTCGTAGAGGGCGGAGCCGTCGAAGCGGGCCAGCGCGAAGGCGTCCTTGGGGAAGTGCGCCGGCACCCAGTCCAAGATGACGCCGACGCCCGCCTGGTGCAGCCGGTCGATCAGGAGGCGGAAGTCGTCCGGGGAGCCCCAGCGCGAGGTCGGCGCGTAGTAGCCGGTCACCTGGTAGCCCCAGGACGGCGTGTAGGGGTGCTCTGCCACCGGCATGAACTCGACATGGGTGAAACCCATGGTTGAGACGTATTCGACCAGTTCGTCCGCCAGCTCGCGGTAACCCAGGCCCTCATGCCAGGAGCCGATGTGGACCTCGTAGACGGACATCGGCCCGTTGTGCGGGTTGGCCTGGGCGCGGCCAGCCATCCAGTCGCCGTCCTGCCACTGGTAGTGGGAGTCTTCGACCACGGAAGCCGTCGCCGGGGGGACCTCCGCCAGGCGCGCCATCGGGTCGGCCTTCTGAATCCAGTTGCCGTCGCGGGTTTGGAGCTCGTACTTGTACTTGGCGCCGGGGCCCACCCCGGGCACAAAAACCTCCCAGACGCCGGCCGCCCCCAGGGAGCGCATGGCGGTCGCGCCGGAGGTCCAGGAGTTGAAGTCGCCGATGACGCGCACGGCTTGGGCGTCCGGCGCCCAGACCGCGAACGACGTGCCCGTGACCTCGCCCATGACCGAGGGATAATGGCGCACGCGCGCCCCCAGCGCCCGCCACAACTCCTCGTGGCGGCCCTCGTGGATCAACTGCAAATCGAGTTCGCCGAGGGTCGGCAGGAAGCGATAAGGGTCATCGACCAGGCTGGTCAGGTCGCCGTAGGTGACTTCGACGCGGTAATCCGGCACCGAGTCTCCGGCCACCACCGCCAACCAGACGCCGTCCTGTTCGTGGCGGGCCTCGACGCGAGCGTCCGGCGTCACAAAGGCGACCGCGTCCGCCAACGGCCGCAGCGTCCGGATGGTGACCGCGCCGTCGTGGACGTGCGGCCCCAGCACCGAATGGGGGTCGTAATACATCCCGTGGGCCACGGCCCAGAGCACCGATGAATCGACTGGCAGGGGTACGGAGCTACTCATGGTGTTAACTCTGTCACGAAACGGCCCGGTCGAGCGGCCGGACGTGGATCACATGCCCGGGCAGCGCGTGCGGGTCGAGGCGGACGAAGGGTCGCGCCCCCCACTCGTAAACCGTGTCCGAGAGCAGGTCGTGGGCGCGCAGCAGCGGCCTTTCGGCGTCATCGGGCGCGTCTGCGAGGCCCAAGGCGGCCAAATCCAACTGGATGAACGACTCGCGGACGTTGAACGGGTCGAGGCTCAAGACCACCAACACCGTGTCGGCGGCGCCGTCCGGGCAGTGGGCCGCCTCGACGCGGTGCGAGTAAGCGACCGTGGCCTCGTCCGAGGTCGGGTGGACGGTGACGTTGCGCAGGCGGCGCAGCGCCGGGTGGGCGGCCCGGATGGCGTTCAGCCGGCCGAGCAGGCCGGACATGAAGACGGCTCGGGGCGAGCCGAAATCGCGCGCCTTGTACTCGTATTTCTCGTTGTCGAGTTGTTCTTCGCTGCCCGGCCGGGCGACGTGCTCAGCCAACTCATAGCCGGAGTAGATGCCCCAGGTGGGGGCGAAGGTGGCGGCCAGGATGGCGCGAATCTTGAAGGCGTTGAGGCCGCCGGACTGCATGTAAGGCGTCAGGATGTCGTGGGTGGTGGGCCAGATGGCGGGCCGCATGAAGGAGCCCAGCTCGCCGGTCAGGTCCTGGAGGTAGTCGAGGACCTCTGTCTTGGTGTTGCGCCAAGCGAAGTAGGTGTAGGACTGGTGGTAGCCGACCAGCGCCAGGGCGCGCATCATGGGCGGCCGGGTGAAGGCCTCGGCCAGGAGCACCACGTCCGGCGACTCCAACGCCAGTTGCGCGGCCAGCCGCTCCCAGAACGCCAGCGGCTTGGTGTGCGGGTTGTCGACCCGGAAGATGGTCACGCCGTGGGCGATCCACAGCCGCACGATCCGCAGGATCTCCTGGTAGAGGCCCTCCGGGTCGGTCTCGAAGCTGAGCGGGTAGATGTCTTGGTACTTCTTGGGCGGGTTCTCGGCGTAGGCGATCGATCCGTCCGGGCGGTGGGCGAACCACTCCGGGTGGTCCTTGACCCAGGGGTGGTCCGGCGAGCACTGCAGCGCCAGGTCCAGGGCGACCTCCATGCCCAGCTCCCGCGCCCGTGTCACCAGGTGGTCGAAGTCCGCGAAGGTCCCCAGGTCGGGGTGGATGGCGTCATGGCCGCCGGCCTCGGAGCCGATGGCGTAGGGCGAGCCCGGGTCGCCCGGCAGCGCTTTGAGGGCGTTGTTGCGGCCCTTGCGGAAGGTCCGGCCGATGGGGTGGATGGGCGTCAGGTAGAGGACGTCGAAACCCATGGCGGCCACCCGTCCGATGCCGTCCGCGCAGGTCCGCAAGGTGCCGGAGACCCAGCCCGCCGCCGGTGAGAAGCGCGCGCCGATCGAGCGCGGGAAAAGCTCGTACCAGTTTCCGACCAGCGCCCGCTCGCGCGTCACCCTCAGGCCGTAGGCGGCCGATGATGTGACGTGGTCGCGCAGCGGGTTGGCGGCCATCAGCCCGGCGGCGGTCCCGCCGGCGCCGGCCGCCAGGCGGGCGGCGGGCGCGGCCGAGCGGTCGCGCAGGCCGGCGGCGGCGGCGGCGAAGACGGCCCGCTGGTCGCCCGCCAGGCCTGGGCGCGCCCCGGCGCGCTCCATCAGCGCCGCGCCGACCTCGAAGACGGCCTCAATGTCTTGGCCGGCCGGGATCTTGATCTGGGCGTCGTGGCGCCAGCTGCGGTACGGGTCGGACCAGCCCTCGACCCGGAACGACCAGTCGCCTGTCTGGTCAGGGGCCAGGCGGCCCTCGAAGCGGGCGAGGCCGTGGTTGAGCTCGGTCATGCGGGCGCTGGAATGGTCGCGCCCGTCGGGCGCGACCAGCACGGCGGGGGCCCCAACGGCGCCGTGTCCCTCTTGGAAGACGGTGGCGGTGATGGGGACGTCCTCGCCGGGGACGGCCCGGGCCGGCCAGCGGCCGCCCTCGGCCACGGGCCCGACGTCCAACACCGCCACACGGCCGATGCCGGCGAAGGCGGCCGGGCTGGGGGTGGCCGCCAGCGGCGGGACGGGCGGCATTGTCTTGGCGGGCTGGGTCGGGGCATCGGCGGCCACCGGTGCGGCGGCATCGGCGGGCTGGGTGGCGGCATCGGCGGGCTGGGTGGCGGCCTTGGCGGGCTGGGTGGCGGCCTTGGCGGGCGGCTTGCGGCGGTCGCGCCGGGTTGGCGGCGGGGACTTCTGGCTTGGGCTCACCCCTAATACGGTAGGCCAGATCGGCGGCGGCGGGCGCCACCGGACCGGCTGGCTGGGATGATATTGGGCGCGGCGGCGGGCCGAAGGGAGCTGAGACCTACGTCCCTTGCCAAAATCAGGGTAGGCTCGCGCGGGTGAGAGTGATACGACGATTCACCGTCCGCACGGTGCTGCCGGAGTCGATTTCGGCGCTTGACCAATTGGCCACCAATCTGCGCTGGTCGTGGCACGCCCCGACGCGCGACCTGTTCGAGGCCATCGCGCCGGAGATCTGGCGCCAAGTCCACGGCGACCCGGTGCAACTGCTCGGGGCACTGGAACCCGACCGGCTGGCGGAACTGGCCGGGCAGCGCGGCTTTGTCGAACAGGTCCAGCAGGCCGCCGCCGAACTGGCGCGCTACATGGACCAGCCGCGTTGGTACCAGGGGCTTGGGGCGCAGGCGCCCAAGTCGATCGCCTACTTCTCGCCGGAGTTCGGCATCACGGCGGTGCTGCCGCAGTACTCCGGCGGCCTTGGGATCCTGGCCGGGGACCACCTCAAATCCGCCTCCGACCTGGGCGTGCCGATCATCGGCGTGGGGCTGTTCTATCAGGCCGGCTATTTCAAGCAATCGCTGACGCGCGACGGCTGGCAGTCGGAGACCTACCCGGTGCTGGACCCGGACGGGCTGCCGCTGGCGGCGCTGCGCGAGCCGGACGGCAAACCGGTCGAGGTCTCGTTGGATCTGCCCGGCGGGCGGCGCTTGGCCGCCCATGTGCTCAAAGCGCAGGTCGGGCGGGTGCCGTTGCTGCTTCTGGACTCCAACATCCCGTCCAACGATGACGCCGCCCGCACCGTCACCGACCGCCTCTACGGCGGCGGCGGCGAGCACCGGCTGCTCCAGGAACTGCTCCTGGGCATGGGCGGCGTCAAAGCCCTGCGCGTCTATTCGCGTCTGGCCGGGGCGGCCGCGCCCGAGGTCTTCCACACCAATGAGGGCCACGCCGGTTTCCTTGGGATCGAGCGGATCAAGGAATACGTCGCCCAGGGCATGAGCTTCGCCGAAGGCTTGGAGGCGGCCCGCGGCTCGACCGTCTTCACCACCCACACGCCCGTCCCGGCCGGGATCGACCGCTTCGACGCCCCCCTTGTGGCCAAGTACTTCAGCGGCGACCTGGCCATCCCCGGCGTGCCGGTGGAACAGGTCCTGGCCCTCGGGGCCGAGACCTACGCCGGCGGCGACCCGGAAGTTTTCAACATGGCGGTCATGGGCCTGCGCCTGGGCGGGCGCGCCAACGCCGTCTCCGTGCTCCACGGCAAGGTCTCGCGGTCAATGTTCTCCGGGCTGTGGCCGGGCTTCGACCACGACGAGGTGCCGATCACGTCCGTCACCAACGGCGTCCACTCGCCCACCTGGTTGGACCGCACCTACGGCGAATTGGAGAGCCTGCATGTGGGCGAGGGCCCGGACGCGCAGGGCTCAGAGGGCTGGCTGGACGCGGCCGTGGTCTCCGATCAGGCGCTTTGGGACCTGCGCCGGGCGTCGCGGGCGCGGCTGGTGGCGGAGGCGCGCCGGCGGCTGCGGGCCTCATACATGAAACGCGGGGCCTCCCCGGCGGAACTCGGCTGGATCGACTCGGCCCTCTCCGCCGACGTGCTGACCATTGGCTTCGCCCGGCGCGTGCCCACCTACAAGCGCCTGACCTTGATGCTGCGCGACCCGGAACGCCTGAAGGCGCTGCTGACCGACCCGGAGCGGCCCATCCAACTGGTGATCGCCGGCAAGTCGCACCCGGCCGACGAGCAAGGCAAGTCCCTGATTCAGGAGTTGGTGCGCTTCACGGACGACCAAGACGTGCGCGGCCGGATCGTCTTTCTGCCGAATTACGACATGGACATGGCCGAGTCGCTGTTCCCCGGCTGCGACGTCTGGTTGAACAACCCGCTGCGGCCTTTGGAGGCCTGCGGCACGTCTGGGATGAAGGCCGCCATCAACGGCGCCCTCAACCTGTCGATCCTTGACGGCTGGTGGGACGAGTGGTTCGACGCCCGCAACGGCTGGGCCATCCCCACCGCCGATGGCGTGGACGATCCGTCCCGCCGCGACGACCTCGAGGCGGCGGCCCTCTACGACCTGATCGAGTTGCAGGTGGCGCCGCGTTTCTACGCCCGCGACGGGCGCGGCCTGCCGGTCACCTGGTTGGAGATGGTCCGCCACACACTGGCCACCTTGGGGCCGAAGGTGCAGGCCACCCGGATGGTGGCGGAATACGTCGAGCGGCTTTACGCGCCGGCCGCGGACCTGGGGCGCCGCCTGGCGGCCGACTCGCTGGCCGGGGCCAAGGACTTGGCGGCCTGGAAGCAGCGGGTCCGCGCCGCCTGGCCGTCGGCGCGGGTCGAGCATGTCGAGTCCGGCGGGGTTGGCGACGTGGCGCACGTCGGCGACGTGGTCACGATCACCGCTTACGTGGCGCTCGGCGATTTGACGCCCGATGACGTGGACGTGCAGGTGGCGTACGGGCACGCGACCGAGGGCGACGCCCTCAAGGCCGGTTACCAGACCGAGTCGCTGGCGGCGGGCGAAGCCCTTGGCGGCGGCCGGTTCGCCTTCTCCGGGAGCGTGTCGCTGGGCCGCTCGGGCCCCTTCGGCTACACGGTTCGGATGGTCCCGAAGCACGCCCTGCTGGTCACGTCCGCCGATCTGGGCCTGATCGCATCCGCCTGAACCCCGGCTGAACTCCGTCCGCACTCAGTCCGCGCCCCGTCCGCACTCAGTCCGCGCCCCGGGGCGCGGCGTCAGCGCGGCTTGGACAGGTACAGCCGGATCGAGAGCAGATGGACCGGGACGTCCTGCCCGCCCGCCGCCTCGAGGGGGCCTTCGAGCCCGTCCGAGAGCGTGCGGTCATCGGGCTGGTCCCAGGTCGAGTCCCAGACCAGCTCCCAGACGGCGCCGGGCTTGGCCGGCGCCAGCCGGCAATCGTGGCCATCGAGGTCGCCGTTGATGACCACAAGCGCGTCGCGGGCGGCGGCCGAGGGGCTGTGGCGCAGCATTTGGACCGCCCGGAAATGCGAGTCGTGCCACTTCGCGGCGGTGGCCGGGCGGCCGTCGAATGAGTACCAGCCCAGGTCCGGCAGACCGTCCGGCGACGGCTCGCCGGTCAGATAGGCGGCGGGGCGCAAGGCCGGATGCGTCCGGCGCAGCGAGAAGAGGTGGCGAACCGTCATCAACAAGTCCCGCTGCCAGGCCACCAACTCCCAGTCCAGCCAGGAGATCGGCCCGTCCTGGCAGTAGGCGTTGTTGTTGCCCCACTGCGTGCGGCCGAACTCGTCGCCGGCGCAATACATGGGCACGCCTGAAGAAAAGGCCAGGGTGGCGAACAGGTTGCGGATCGAACGCCGGCGCAGCGAGGCGATGGCGTCGAAACCCAAGTCGCTGCCGGCCACGCCGCTGAACCCGCTGTCGATGATCAAGCCCTCGAGGCCGTGGTTCCAGGAGCGATTGTCGTCCGAGCCGTCGCGGTTGTTCTCGCCGTTGGACTGGTTGTGCTTGTAGTCGAAGCAGACCAGGTCGCGCATGGTGAAGCCGTCGTGGGCGGTGACGAAGTTGATCGAGCCGATCGGCCCGTGGTTGCCCATCGGATCGGAGCGTGAGAACAGGTCGGCGCTGCCGGAGAAGCGGGTGGCCAGGTCGCGGGCGGACGGCGGACGCCGTCCGGCCGACATCTCCTTGGGTCCGGTCAACCAGAAGGAGCGCACATCGCCCCGGAAATAGTCGTTCCAGGCCGCGATCGGCACTGGGAAGGAGCCGGTCTGCCAGCCCCCCGGCCCCAAATCCCACGGTTCGGCGATGTGTTTGACCTGGCGCAAGGCCGGGTCCGTGCGCAAACCGACCAGGAAAGGGTGGTCGGGCTCGAAACCGGAGTAGGCGCGCGCCAGGGTCACCGCCAGGTCGTAGCGGAAACCGTCGATCTGGTATTCCTCGACCCAGTGCCGCAGCGAGTCCAGCGCCATGCCGACGGTCGCCGCCCGCCGGAAGTCGAGGGTGTTGCCGGTGCCGGTGACGTCGGCGTAGCGGGCGGGGACCGAACCGTCGTGGAGGTACCAGGCCAGGTTGTCCAACCCGCGCCAACAGACCGTCGGCCCGCCGAGCCCAACCTCGCAGGTGTGGTTGTAAACCACGTCCAGGATGACCTCGATGCCCGCCTGGTGCAGCAGCGAGACCATGCCCTTGAGTTCCCGGCCAACGGCATCGGGCCCTGCCAACCGCGACGCCCGCGTGGCGTAGGCCGGGTTGGGGGAGAAGAACGACAGCGTCGAGTAGCCCCAATAATTCGACAGGCCCTGCTCGGCCAGGTGCGGCTCTGACAAGCAGGCGTGGATCGGCAGCAACTCGACGGCCGTCACGCCCAGGGCCCTCAAGTGCCGGATCGAGGCCGGGTGCGCCAGCCCGGCGTAGGTGCCGCGCAACTCGGCGGGGATGTCCTCGCGCAGCATGGTCATGCCGCGCACATGCCCCTCCATGATGACCGTCTGCTCCCAAGGGGTGGCCGGCCGGGTCACGCCGCCCCAGTCGAAGGCCTCGTCGATGACGACCGAGTAGGCCATGTGGGGCGCCGAGTCGCGCTCGTCAGGCTCCCACGGACGGGTGGCCGGGCCCAACTCGGCCGTGGTCTTGTGGGCGTACAGCGCCGGGGACAGCAGCGGCTGGCCGTCGATCCCGCGCCCCCACGGGTCGAGCAGGAGCTTGTTGGGATTGTAGAGATGGCCGGCGGACGGGTCCCACGGCCCGCGCGCCCTGAAGCCGTAGCGCTGACCGGCGCCGACGCCGCTGACGTGCCCGTGGAAAAGGCCGTTGGTCGGCCCCGCCAGGTCGATGCGCCGTTCGCTCTGGTCCAGGCCGTGAGGCTGGTCGATGAGGCACAGTTCGACGCCGGTGGCGTGCGCCGCCGCCACGGCCACGTCAATGCCGTCGCCGGCCAGGCGCACCCCTGGAACTTGGTTTGAGGGGAAGGGCAAGGGCGCCGCTCGGCCTTGGCTGGCAAAGGTCACCTGACTAGCTTGCCGCAGCCGGGCACGCCAGGCCAGTCGCGCGGCGGCGTGTGTCGGCGCGTGGCCGCCGTCCGGGGCGTGGAAACACCGGCGGCGCATTGGTGCGCCGCGCGGGGCGCGTGGTGTAATAGTGAGCGAAAAGTTGCGCATTAGCTTTCTTCCCTGCAACTGAAGGATTGGTGTTCCAATGAAGGGTTTTCTCGCGTCCCTCAATCGTCATCAACTTGGCCGCCCGAGCGCTGATTGCCGTGGAGCGCGGTCACGCTGGGCAAGCCGGGCGGCGGCGGCGGCGATGGCCGTCGCCGTCGCCGTCGCCGTCGGCGCCGGTTGGTTGGCGTCGGCGCCGGCCGAGGCCGCCGCCCCAGCGCCGTTGGTCCTGGTGGCGCCGGCCGAGTCCGCCCAAGAGGCTGAGCCGCAAGCGGTGGCCGAGGCGGTCAGCCAGGCGCTGACGGACCTGCCGGGCGAGCCGCTGGCGGTCAAGCCGGACGAGTCGTCAGCCCCGCGGGCGCAGGCCCCGGCCGCGGCCGTCGATGGCGTCGCCCGGCTCGACGCGGCCGCCGCGGGCCAGGTCGAGGTGGCCCTCGACCAGCCGGACGGCGCCGTCGCCGTCCTGGTGACGGACGCGCTGGCGACAGACGAGTTCTCGGTCGCCGGCGTGACCTGGCAGGGCGACGGCGAACCCGGCCGCGTCCTGGCGCGGGCCTACCAGGACGACGAGTGGACCGAATGGTTCGAGTTGCACCAGGCCGACGGGCCGGACCCGGACAGCGCCGAGGGGCGGCGGGCCAAGGCCGGGACCGATCCGTTGGTGGTGGCCGGCGCCACGGCCATCCAGGTCCAAGTCCTGTCCCAGCCGGGCGGGGCCCTGCCTGAGGACGTCGCGCCGGCGGTGGTGCCGTTGACCGCCCAAGAGGCCGACCCGAGTCCCGATGACGCCGGGGCGGTCGACCCGGCGGTGGCCGGTTCGGCGGGCGCCTCGGCGCCGGGGACCACAACGGCCGCCGCCTGGCCGGGAACGGCTGGAAACCCGGCGGCGCTGGGGGCGGCCGCGGCGGCATCGGCGGCCAAACCGACCATCAACCCCCGCTCGGCCTGGAACGCGGCCGCGGCCAACTACTCCGGCAACACGCCCAAGGGCGAGCCGGTGGTGGCCGCCAAACTGCACGGGGCGATAGTGCACCACCAGGAGGGGACCAACAACTACAGCCAAGCGCAGGTGCCGGGCATCATCCGCTCCATCCAAAGCTGGCACATGGGCAACAACGGCTGGGACGACATCGGCTACAACTTCCTGATCGACAAATACGGCGGCGTCTGGGAAGGGCGCCAAGGCGGGGTTGAGCGCAACGTGGTGGGCGCCCACGCCTATGAGTTCAACACCGGCACCACCGGCGTCTGCTTCCTCGGCTCGATGGAGACCGCCGAGCCGACGGCTGTGGCCCTCGACGCGGCCGGGCGGCTGGTGGCGTGGCGCCTGGGGCTGGCCGGCATCACCAACCTGAAAGGCTCGACCGTCTACCCGGCCGACCCGCGCCAGCAGTCGAAGCCGATCGTGGCCGGGCACCGCGACGTCAACGCGACCACCTGCCCAGGGCGCTACCTCTACGCCAAACTCGACGTCATCCGCTCCTATCAACCGGCCGTGGTCGCCAACTACAGCCAGGTCGTCATCTCGCCGGACATGAACGGCGACGGCCGGGGCGAGATCTTGGCGGTCGACACCAAGGGACGGCTGTTCGCCTTTCCCGTCGGCCAGGGCGGCTCGCTGGGCGAGCCCCGCCAGATCGGCTCGGGCTGGAGCACCTTCACACTGATGGCGCCGGGGGACTGGAACGGCGACGGGACGGTCGACCTGATGGCCATCTCGCCGAAGGGCGACCTGCAGTATTACCCCGGGCGGGACGGCGACTTCGCCGCCCCGGTCAGGATTGGCTACGGCTGGATCGGCTACACGGCCAAGAGCTCGCGGGACGTGGACGGCGACGGCCACCCGGACCTGCTGGCGGTCAAGAACTCGACCGGCCAGCTGCTGCTCTACCGCGGCGACGGCCGCGGCGGCTTCGTCACCGGCCGGGGCGAAGTTGTCGGCTCCGGCTGGAAGACGTTCCAGTTCGCGGCCGCCGGGGATGTCAACGGCGACGGTCTGGCGGACATCTTCGGGGTCGATCCGGCCGGCAAGCTCTACAGCTATCCGGCCGTGCGCGGCGGCGGCTTCGGGGCGCGGGTCGTCTCCGGCGCCGGTTGGTTGGAGTGGGAGTTGATCGCCGGCGGCGACCTCAGCGGCGACGGCCGGGCCGACATCGGCGGCATCCACGGCTCCAGCCGGATCGTGAACTATTACGCGGGCTTGGGCAACGGCGGGTTCGCCAGGTCCGTACAGGTGGCGGCGGATTGGTGACCGGTTCTTGGGTGCGAGGGTGTTAGGCTGTCCGCCTGTCGGGTCGGCCGGCCTGATTTGGGCGTCAGCCCGGCCGGCCCGGCAGCTCGGGGCTCGGCGCGGCGGTGTCGGCGCTGGCGGCCTTGGGGGCGCGCGGCGCGCGAGGCGCGCTGGGCGCGCTGGGCGCGTAGACCCGAGGGTCGATGAAGAAGGCCGCGACCAAAGGCGCGCAATAGAACAACTGTAGGAAGTAGCGCACCAAGATGGCTGGCCCCAGGAAGATCGGTGCGCAACTGGCCAGCGCCAGGAGCGCCACCGGCAGGAAGGCGCTGGGGCGGCCGCGCCGGGCCCAGGCGGCGGCCAGCGCCGCCGCGAAGCCGAACAGCCAGAGATAGGTTCCCGGTGACCACAGCCAACCGATCACCGGCGCCTCGAAGGCGGCGCGCGAGCGCTTGGAGAAGGCCTCGTAGGCGTTGCGGATGAAGGCCGGCCCCTTGGGGCTGACCGTGGCGGGCTCCTCGGCCGTGAAACAGAAATAACTGGTGCCGCTGCTCGGGTTGAGGGATGTCTGGTCGCCGGAGCTGGCGTAGGCGTCGATGACGGCGCCCGGCGCCCAGCCCTGGATGGTGGCGGCGGCGTAAGCGTCCAGGTAAATGCCCGGGCTCTGGGCGCCGACCTGGGCCCAGAGGGCGAAGAAACGCTTGGTGTCCGCCTCGATCCGGCGCACATCCGTGCCGACAATGACCGGGTCGGCCAACTGCGGGCGGTAGATGGCCAGCGCCTGCGGCGTGACGAATTCCTCGAGCACAGCCTTTTGGGCCGCCGTCATGGCGCCGGGCCGGTTGTAGGCGCGGGCCAGCTGCTGCAGCGGGACCGAGTAGGTGGCGACGGGGTTGCCCTCCGCCAGGCCCAGGATGGCCTTGTAGACGAGCGGGTCAAGCAGCAGACCGGCCAGGGTGGCGCTGACGAAGCAGATCGCCAAGGCCTTGCGCGCCGGCCGGTAGGCCCACACCGCCAAGGGCGTGAACAGGACGAAGACGTAAACGGCGTCGCGCCGCAGGGCGATTGCGACGAGCGCCAGAAGCCCGATCAGCCACCAGCGCGCGGGCTTGGCGCCGGGTTGGCGCAGGGCGTCGATCAGGCAGACCGCCAAGGCCAGCAGGGCCGTCGAGAACAGCGTGTTGCGCCCGGAGTTGACCGAGAACAGCGCGATGGTCGGGAAGAGGGCGAAGTAGACCAGGCCGCCCCAGCGGACCAGGCGCGGCGCGCCCCAGGCCCGCAGCCGCCTCAGCGTGTGGGCGAAGACCGCCGCCACGACCAGCGACTGCGCCATGATGAAGGCGGCGATGCCGTAGTTGTTGCTGCCCGTCCACTCCGCCACCAAGGCTTGCAGGCCGGTCGACAACCAGGTGTGGAGCGGCGGCAGGGCGGTGGTGATGGCCCCGGCGCGGACGGAGCGGTAGGCGGCGGTGGCGTCGTAGCACCAGAAGCCGGGCCAGCCCGCCAGCCACACCGGCACCCAGCACAGCCAGATGGCCGCCCAGTCGAAGAAGAAGGCCCGCGGCCGGTTGCGCCAAACCGCCAGGGGCCGGCGGCGCGGGCGCTCGACCAGACGGCGCGCCAGCGCCGCCAGGAGCGCGAACGGCAGGCTCAGCAGCACGATGACGAGGTAGAACCAGGGCGCGGACCAGGGCACCGCGCCGTCGCGGCTTAGCGTCAGCCCGATGCCGCTGGCCACCGCCGCCGTCAGGCCGCAGGCCCAGGCGAACGGGCTGCGCGCGGCGCCGGTCAGGAATGATCGCCAGCCTGGCGGGGACGGCGGTGTCATGGACGGCGGCTTCTCCTTGATAGCTGTTGCTGATCGACCCGGTGATGTCCGATCAGCCTCGCACGCGCTCCGCTGAACCGGCCTGACCAGTCTAACCGCGCCGCCGCAAGGCGCCGCCTCGCGGCCGCCCAACCGCGTGGGAGCCCAGCCCTGGGGGACAGGTACTGTTGGTGGCCGGGACGGGCTGCGACCAGGATGGAGGATTCGGCTTTGGAGCAGATCGAGTCGGGCTGGGGCCGACTGGCCCGCTGGTGCCTGGCCGCCGGGTCGGCCGCGACCCTGGCCGGGGTCGCGCTGGTGGCGGTCTGGTTCGGGAACAGGCAAGAGTTCGGGGCCTGGTGGCTGGCGGTCGGCCTGGGGCTGGTGGCGGCCGCGGCCGGATGGTCGTGGGCCGGCCGGCGCCTGGTGGCGGCCTGGCGGGCGCTCGGATTGCCGAAGTGGGCTCTGCCGGCGGCGCTGTTCGCGGTCTGCTTCGCCGTCAAGGCATTCTTCGCGCTCCACTTCGAGACCGAGCAGCAGACCGATTTCCTGGTCATGCTGCAGGCGGCGCAGGACATCAACGAGGGCGACCTGTCCTTCAACCAGAACGCCTACTGGCACTGGTTCGCCTACCAAACCCCGTTCGCCATCTACGAGGCGCTGATGCTGCGCCTCAGCGGCGGCTCACTGTTGCCGCTGCTGCTGGTCGGCGCCCTGGCCATGGCCGGGACCAATCTGCTGGTCTACTTGATGGCCAGGCGGGTCAGCGGATCAGCCGCCGCCGGCTTGTTCGCCGCCCTCGCCTATCTGGCCTATCCAGGCCCGTATGTGCAGGCCAACGTCCTGTCGAACTACCACGCCTCAACCTTCCTGCTGCTCTGGGGCGCCTACCTGATCCTGACGGCCCTAAGCCGGGGTCCCGGCTGGCGAGCCTGGGCGCTGGCGGCGGGCGGCGGCATCGTGCTCCAATTTGGGAACTTGGCCCGGCCGAGCGGAATTGTGGTCTGCGCGGCCCTGGTGGCGGCATCGGCGCTGACCCCGGTGATCAGGCGCCGGCGCGGCCGGTCGTGGCGGCCGCTGGGCCGGTCGCTGGCGCTGTGCGCGCTGGCGCTGGCGCTCTACGCGCTGGTCGCGGCCGGCGCCGGGGCGGGCGTCCAGGCCAGCGGCATCAACCCGGCCGGGGTGGCGAACAACTTGCCGGAGTGGAAGTTCGTGCTCGGGCTGGTCCCACAGGCGCAGATGGGGTCAACGCTGACGGACATCGACGCCTACGGCGCGGCGCCAAACCCGCAGGCGCCGGCCATCGCCGAGGAGCGGCTGGAGCGAGCCATCCGCGACTTGCCGCAGCAATGGCGGGCGGTGCTGCGCCAACAGACCGCCAACATGTGGGCGTTGAATGACTCCGCCCGGCTGGCTTTCTGGCCCGAGTTGGCCAGCGCCGGGCTTTACGGCGTGCCGGACCGGACCACCGCCACCTGGGCTTACCTGATGGTCAGCGGGGAACGCGGTCTGTTCCTGCCGATCATGGCGCTGGCGGCCGCCGGCGTGATGCTGGTCAACCGGCGGCGCGCCTGGAACCGCTGGGCGGTCTTCTTGGCCTGTTTGGTGGTCGCCTTCGTGGCGGCCCACCTGGTCATCGAGGTCATGCCGCGCTATCGCTACCTGGTCATGCCGGCCGTCTTCGCGTTGGCGGCGCCCGCCTGGGAGTGGCTGGCGCGGCCGGGGCGCTGGGGCAGTCGATCTGACACGGCGACGGGCGCGAACACGCGGGGGTCGATCAAGAAGGTCGCCACCAACGGCGCGCAATAGAACAACTGCAAGAAGTAGCGCACCAGCATGCCCGGCCCCAAGAAGATCGGCAGGCAGGTGGCCAGGGCCAACAGGGCCACCGGCAAGAAGGCGGAGGCGCCGGCGGCGCCGGTGGGCGGGCGGCCCGCGGGCGGTGCGGCCCGGCCGCGCCGGGCCCAGGCCAAGGTCAGGGCCGCGCCGAAGGCGAACAGCCACAGGTAGGTGCCCGGCGACCACAGCCAGGCCAGCACCGGCGCCCTGAACATGGCGCGCGACCGGTTCGAGAAGGCGGCGTAGGCGTCGCGGATGAAGGCCGGGCCCTTGGGCGTTGTCAGGCCCGGCGCCTCCGAGTCGTAGCAGAAGTAGCTGGTGCCCCGAGGTGAATACTGCGGCGCGTGCTGGAAGCCGGAATAGGCGTCGATGATCGCGCCGGGCAGCCAGCCCTGGACGGTGTTGGCCGCGAAGGCGTCGGCATAGATGGCGGGGTTCTCCAGGCCGACGCGGGCCCAGAGTTTGAGGAAGCGCTTGGTCCCCGCCTCGACCCTCGAGCCGGCGCCCATTATGAGCGGATCGGCCAGTTGCGGCCGGTACTTGACCAGGAACCGCGGCGCCACGATCGACTCCAACAGTTGACGCTGCGGCCGGGTCAACGACCCTTCGGGGCTGACATAAACCCGCGCCAGTTGCTGCAGGGGCACAGAAAAGCTGGCCACAGGCGTGCCCCGGCCCAAACCCATCAAGCCCCTGTATACCAGCGGGTCGAGCAGCGCGCCCGCGATCGTGGCCGTCACCAGGGCCGCCACCAGCGCCCGGCGGGCCGGGCGCTGGAACACCACCATCAGGACCAGGAAGGCGATCAGCACCCAGATGGCGTCGCGCCTGAGCGCGATGGCGGCCAAGGCCAGGGCCCCGACCAACCACCAGCGCCAGCGCGGCGCCCGCTCCAGGCGCAGCGCGTCCACCAGCGCCACCGCCAAGGCCAGGATGACGGCGGCGAAGGGCACATTGCGCGCCCAGCTCAAGGAGAACAACGCCACCGTTGGGAAAAGGGCGAAGTAGGCCAGGGCGCCCCAGCGGGCCGTCCGGGGCGCCCCCCAGGCCCGCAGCCGCCTCAGGGTGTGGGCGAAGACCGCCGCCACCACCAGGGATTGCAACATGATGAAGGCGGCGATGCCGTGATTCGGGTGGCCGGTCAAGTCACTGACCGCGGCCTGGACGCTGGTGGCCAGCCAGGTGTGCAAGGGCGGCATGGCTGTGGTCAGCCTCCCGGCCTTGGCTTGGTGATAGGCGGTCTGGGCGTCGTAGCACCAGAAGCCGGGCCAGCCCGAGAGCCAGACCGGCGTCCAGCACAGCCAGATGGCCGCCCAGTCGAAGAAGAAGGCCCTTGGGCGGTTGCGCCAGACCGGCAGGGGCCGGCGGCGCGGGCGTTCGACCAGGCGGCGGGCGGCGGCGGCGCCGGCCGCGAACAGTGGGGTCAAACCGGCGATGGCGAGGTAGAACCATGGCGAGGACCAGGCCACCCGGCCGTCATACATGATTGTGCGGCCGATCACCGCGCAAGCGGCCCAGGCGAAGCCGAAGCCCCAGACCAGGCGGCTGCGGGCGAGACGGCGCCAAATTGTCTTTGGCCCGCCGGCCGGCCCGGCGGGGACCACAGGCCCGGAAGCGGGCGCGCCCTTGAAAGGCTGCGAGGCAGCGCTCATTTGTGTTGTTCCCCCGATTAGTCGAAATGCGCCGGCGGGGTGGCCGCCCCGGCCAGCCCCGCGGCTTGTCCGCTGTGTCCGCCGATGCTAGCACGGAGGTGGCATGATGGCTGGTCGTGAAGGCTGATGTCTACCTTGACTACGCGGCCGGGGCGCCCCTGAGGCCGGCGGCGCTGGACGCTTACGCCCGGGCCGACGTCCCCGGCAACCCGCACGCGCTCCACCGGCCCGCCCGCCGCGCCCGGCGCGCGCTCGACGAGGCGCGCGAGGTGATCGCCGCGGCGCTTGGCGCCGACCCGGCCGAGGTCGTCTTCACATCCGGCGGCACCGAAGCCGACGCCCTGGCCGTCCAAGGTCTCCACGCCGCCCGCCAGGCGCCGATGCCGCGCCCGCACCTGTTGGTCGGCGCCACCGAGCACCACGCCGTCCTGGACAACGCCCGCCTGGCCGTCCGGCGCTGGGGCGGAACCGCGCTGGAGATTCCGGTCGACAAGTCCGGACTGGCGGACGTGGATTTTGTGGCCGATCATTTGCGCCGCCACGGCGCCGAGACCTCCCTGGTGTCGCTGATGGCCGCCAACAACGAGACCGGCGCGCTGCAGCCGGTGGCGGCGGTGGCGGCCCTGGCCCGGGAGCACGGCGTGCCCGTCCACTCCGATTGGGCGCAGGCGGTCGGCAAACTGGCGCTTGATTTCAAAGCCTCCGGGTTGGCGGCCGCCAGCGTCTCGGCGCACAAACTGGGCGGGCCGGTCGGGATTGGCGCGCTGGTTTTGGGGCGGCGCCTGGTGGTCGAGCCGTTGGCTGGTGGCGGTGGCCAGGAACGCGGCTTGCGCTCGGGCACGGCCGACGCCCGCGGGGCGGCGGCCTTCGCCGCCGCGTTGCGAGAGGCCATGGCGCAGGACCCGTCCCTGTTGGACGCCTTGCTTGGCCCCTTGGACCGGCTCATCGCCGCCCGCCCGGAGTTGGCCGCCGTCTCACCGCCGCCGGGCGAGGGCCTGCCCGGGCTGCGCTGTTTCACGGTCGCGGGCGCCAGCGGCGAGGCGCTGGTCTACCTGCTCGACCAGGCCGGCCTGGCCTGTTCCACCGGATCGGCCTGCACCGCCGGTGTGGCCCAGGCCTCGCATGTGCTCCTGGCGATGGGCCTGGGTTCGGCCGCCAGCTCGGCCGTGAGGGTGTCGGTGGGCCACGCCTCCACACCGGATGATGTGAACGCCCTGGTGGCGGCCCTGCCCGAGGCCGCCCAGCGGGCGCGGGCGGCCAAGGCGGCGGGCGGGGTGGGCGACGCGCTGGCCGCCGGAGACACCGAGGGCGGGCGATGAGGGTCCTGGCCGCCTTGTCCGGCGGCGTCGACAGCGCGGTGGCGGCGGCCAGGGCCGCCGAGGCCGGCCACGACGTCACCGCCGTCCACATGGCCTTGATGCGGAACCGCGCCCAGACCCGCCAGGGCGCGCGCGGCTGCTGCTCGATCGAGGACGCCTCGGACGCGCGCCGCTCGGCGGACATCCTGGGGCTCGATTTTTATGTCTGGGATCTGTCGGTGGAGTTCGAGGACCTGGTGGTGCGCGATTTCCTGGACACCTACGCGGCCGGGTCGACCCCCAATCCCTGCGTCCGCTGCAACCAGTTCATCAAGTTCCGGGTGCTGGCGGAGCGGGCGCGGGCCTTGGGCTTCGACGCCATCGCCACCGGCCACTACGCCCGCCTGACGCTCGAGCCGCCGGACTCCGCCTCGCCGAACCTCGCCTCGCCGGACTCCGCCCGGCCGGGCGCCCCCCACGAAGTGGTGCTGCGCCGCGCCATCGACCGCGCCAAGGATCAGTCCTACGTCCTGGCGGCGGCTGGGCCGCAGGCCCTGGCGCGCTGCGTCTTCCCGCTGGGCGAGGCCCCGTCCAAGCAGGCCGTCCGCGCCGAGGCGGCCAAGCGCGGGCTGCCGGTCAGCGCCAAACCGGACTCCTACGACATCTGTTTCGTCGCGGACGGCGACACCCAGGGCTTCCTGCGCGCCCGCCTGGGGGCGCGCCCGGGCCTGATCCTCGACCACACCGGCGCCGCAGTCGGCCGGCACGCGGGCGCCTACGGCTTCACCGTCGGCCAGCGCCGGGGGCTGGCCCTGGGGCGCCCGGCGGCGGACGGCCGACCTCGCTACGTCACCGCCATCGACACGGCCGCGAACGTGGTGCGCGTCGGCCCGGCCAGCGCCCTGAGCGTGGACGGCTTCGGCGTCCGGGCCCCGCTTTGGCTCGCCCCCGGCCCCGAGCAGGCCATCCGCTCCGCCGGGGAGTGGCGTTGCCAGGTCCAGGTTCGCGCCCACGGCGCCGCCCTGCCGGCGGTGGTTCGCCAGTTGGCCGATGCCGTGCCCCCCGACCCGGCCCAGCCCGGCCTTGGGGTCGGGGTCGGTTTGGGCGGCCGTTCGGAGGTGGCGCTGGAGGTGGCGTTGGAGGCGCCGCTGCGGGGCGTGGCGCCGGGGCAGTCGGCCGTGTTCTATGACGGCGACCGAGTGCTCGGCCACGCCTTGATCGCGCCGGAGGCCTGAACCGGCTGTCACGAAGAATCGTGACTGTGTGGCCGAAATTGAAACAAACGGGGCGGCGCTGTCGTTATACTTACCGGGATTCCGTGTGCCTCCAACCTCTCAGGGCGTTGGCGCCTGCGCTAGGAAGGCGCCGAACAATCGCCTTCCGCCCGTGTTGCCGCTGGTCAGCCGCATGCTGACGAGCGCGGACGGGCCGTTGGCGGCGGCCGCGGCGTCGATGTGACAAAGAGCCGGAGCGATCCGGCTCCTTTTAGACGATAAGGAGTGGGTACGTGGCGAAGGCTACATCAGCCACAACGGTGCAAGCCACCCAACCAACCGAACCGGCTCAACGCCGGGTCCGCGCCTCTAACAAACCGACCACCGCCACCCGGGCGGCCAAGAGCGCGCCCGGCAAGACCGCCGCCAAGACTGCCAGCGCCGATGCCGCCCCCGCCAAGACCGCGTCAGCCAAGAGCGCGCCAACCGCGCCCGCCAAGACCGCTCCCGCGAGAACCGCAGCGCCCAAGGCTGCGGCGCCCAAGGCCGCGCCGGCCAAAGCCGGGGCGCCCAAGACCGCGCCAGCTAAGACCGCAGCGCCCAAAGCCGCGCCAGCCAAGGCCGCCCCGGCCAAAGCCACCGCCCGCCGCCCAGCCAAGGCCAAAACGCCAGCCAAGGCCAAAACGCCAGCCGAGGCTGGAACCGCCGCGACGGCATCGGGCGGGGAAGAAACTGGCGTCCAAGCGGCGCCGACCAAAGCTCCCAGGCGGCGGGCCGGCGCCAAGGCGACCCCGCCGGCCGCGCCCAAGCCGGACCCGGCGGCGGGCGAGGAACCCGCGGCCGCGGAATTGGAGGAAGCCCCGGCCGAGGCGCTGAACCTGGAGGAACCCCCGGCTGACGCCACCGCCGAAGCGCTGGCGGCCGAGGAGGAGGACGAGGAGGAGGAGCGCGGCTTCGTCTTCTCGGACTCGGACGAGGACGACGCCCCGGCCATCCAGGTCCAGGTCGCCGGCGCCACCGCCGACCCGGTCAAGGACTACCTCAAGCAAATCGGCAAGGTCGCCTTGTTGAACGCCGAACAAGAGGTTGAACTGGCCAAACGGATCGAGGCCGGGCTGTTCGCGGAGGAAAAGGTGGCCATCGGATCCGGGCTGGAGCCGAAGCTGCGGCGTGAGTTGGAGTGGCTGGCGAACGACGGGCGGCGGGCCAAGAACCATCTGCTCGAGGCCAACCTGCGCCTGGTGGTGTCGCTGGCGAAGCGCTACACCGGGCGCGGGATGCTGTTCCTCGACCTGATCCAGGAGGGGAACCTGGGCCTGATCCGGGCGGTCGAGAAATTCGACTACACCAAGGGCTTCAAGTTCTCGACCTACGCGACCTGGTGGATTCGCCAGGCCATCACGCGGGCGATGGCGGACCAGGCCAGGACCATTCGCATCCCGGTGCACATGGTCGAGGTCATCAACAAGCTGGCCCGCGTCCAGCGGCAGCTGCTCCAGGACCTCGGGCGCGAGCCGACGCCGGAAGAACTCGGCCGCGAGCTGGACATGACCCCGGAGAAGGTGGCCGAGGTCCAGAAGTACGGGCGCGAGCCGATTTCCCTGCACACGCCCTTGGGCGAGGACGGGGACAGCGAATTCGGCGACCTGATCGAGGATTCGGAAGCGGTGGTGCCGGCCGAGGCGGTCAGCTTCACGCTGCTGCAAGAGCAGTTGCACGCGGTCCTTGACACCTTGTCGGAGCGGGAGGCCGGCGTGGTCTCGATGCGGTTCGGGCTGACGGACGGTCAGCCGAAGACCCTCGACGAGATCGGCAAGGTTTACGGCGTCACGCGCGAGCGCATCCGCCAAATCGAGTCGAAAACGATGTCGAAACTGCGCCACCCGTCGCGTTCGCAGGTGCTGCGCGATTATCTTGACTAAGTGGCTAACCGCGATTCGCGCCCACGCCCGCGGCTAGGGCTTCGACGGCTGGCCCGTTCGCGGGCGGGGGCGGGCGCGCCCCCCGCCGCCCACGTCGCGGGCGCTGGCGGCGCCGAGGGCTCTCCCGCCCGGCGCGCGGCCGTGTTCGGCGGGATGACCGGCCTTAGCCTGGTGTTGATCGTCTGGGGCGGGGCCTATCTGTGGACGCCCGGCCCGAACCAGGGCGCCGGTTCAGCGCCGTCCCCCAGTTCGCCGGCCGCCGATGCCGTGGACCGCTCGGGTTTGCGCGTCGGGACCCCGCCGCCGAGCCCGAGCCCTTCCTCGCCGCCCGCCGCCACGCCCTCCCGGCCAGCCACGCCCTCCCCGAGCCAGCCGTCGCCAACCGAGTCCGCGGCATCGTCCAAGGCGCCGGTGCGCGCCACCGTCACCTACGAGATCGCCGCCAAGGGGAGCGTCGGCGTCGATCTGGAGGACTTCGCCGCCCAGGTGGCCGAGTTCCTGGCCGACCCGAAGGGTTGGCCCGCCGCCGGGATCGAGTTCCGCCGCGTGCCCAGCGACGGCATGATAACCGTCTGGCTGACGGAGGACTCCCAGGTGCCGAGCTTCTCAAGCATCTGCAGCACAGGGCTGTCCTGCTCAATAGACCGCAACATCATCATCAACGAGGTCCGCTGGGTCGAGTCGGCGCCGCCCGGGGTGATGGATGACGTGCCGGTGCGCGATTACCGCATGATGGTGGTGAATCACGAAGTCGGCCACTGGCTGGGGCACCACAACCACTCGTACTGCCCCGGCGCGGGCCAGATCGCGCCCCTGATGATGCAGCAGTCGAAGGGCCTGAACGGCTGCGTCTTCAACCCCTATCCGCTGCCCAGCGAACTGACCGCCCCAGACCTATTCCGCTGACCAAGGTTCGCCGGCGAACCGGGTGCGGGCCCGGCGGGCTAACGCTCCTGGAGGCCGACCAGATCGTCGGTGAAGTCGTCGACGCGGAGGGCTTGGCTTTTGAGCCCGTTCATCACGCCGCGGCCGTGGTGGGCGCAGAACAGCAACTCGCCGGACATCATGACGGCCCGGAAATAGGCGCGGGCGCCGCAGCGGTCGCAGCGGTCTTGGGCTTTCAAACGGGAAGCTTGTTCAATTGTGGTCACATCGCCATACAACCACGGCGGGGCGGCGTTGATGCCCGCCGGACGGCCCAGTTCGCCGTCCGCGTAATAGCCGTGCGGCGCCGCCCGGCAGTTCGCCGAGTTTAGACCCGATGTCGCACCAGGTTTGAACTGTTCCACTTTGGTGCCCTGGGTGGGATTCGAACCCACACCGTGCCGGGTTTGAGCCGACTGCCTCTGCCAGTTGGGCCACCAGGGCTGGTTGGGCGCGCCCGGCGCGCCCAGGACACTAGGCTACATCCTGTGACTGATAAGAAGGCAAACGAGCCCGCCGCGCGACGTGTCGTGGTGGCGGAAGATGAGGCGCTGATCCGGCTGGACGCGGTCGAGATTCTCCGGGAGGCGGGTTTCGACGTGGTCGGGGAGGCGGCCAACGGCGAAGAAGCTGTCCAGTTGGCCGAGGAACTGCGTCCGGACGTGGTCATCATGGACGTCAAGATGCCGGTCATGGACGGGCTCACCGCGGCCGACAAGATAGCCCAGAGACGGATCGCGCCGGTGGTCATGCTGACCGCGTTCTCTCAGGCGGAGCTGGTCGAGAGGGCCAAAGACGTGGGTGCGATGGCCTTCGTCATCAAGCCGTTCACGGCCGCAGACCTGCTGCCGGCGATCGAGATCGCCATCGCCCGCCACGACGAGATCGTCTCTCTCGAGGATGAGGTCTCCAGCATGGAGGAACGCCTCGAGACCCGCAAACGGGTCGAGCGGGCCAAGGGTTTCCTGATGGCGAAGATGGCGTTGGACGAGGCGGCGGCGTTCCGCTGGATTCAGAAGACCTCCATGAACCGGCGCCTGACGATGCGCGAGGTGGCCGACGCGGTGATCACCCAAATGGGCACCTGACGCAGGCGCGCCCAAGGTGAGACGAACGCCCGGCTGGTGGCGCGGCATCGGGCGGCGGCCTGAAAGTATTCTGGAGCGGTGACTGACACGCTCCTGCTGATCGACGGCCATTCGCTGGCCTACCGCTCCTTCTACGCCCTGCGCGACGCCGACTTCACAACCACCACGGGCGAGCCGGTGGGCGCGGTCTACGGCTTCGTCAACACGCTCGCCAGCCAGCTTGGGCGGCTGCGGCCGACCCACGTGGCGGCGGCCTTCGACTCGTCGCGGCAGTCCTTCCGGACGGCTTTGTACCCGCAGTACAAGGCCGGGCGGGCGCAGACGCCGGAGGAGTTCAAGGGGCAGGTGCCGCTGATCAAGGAGGTTTTGGCCGCGCTCGGCATCCGCAGTTTCGAGGTCCCTAAGGTGGAGGCCGATGACGTGGTGGCCACTTTGGCGACGGCCGGCGCGGCCGCCGGGATGGCGGTTTTGGTGCTGTCCGGCGACCGCGACACCTTCCAGTTGGTGTCCGATGCCGTGACGGTGCTTTACCCGCAGGGCCGGGGCACGGCCGCGGAGATGGCCGAGATCACCCCGGCCGAGGTCGAGGCCCGCTACGGCGTCACGCCGACGCAGTACCCGGACCTGGCGGCGCTGGTGGGGGAGCACTCGGACAACCTGCCGGGCGTGGACAAGGTCGGCAAGGTGACGGCGGCGAAGTGGCTGGCCGAATACGGCTCGCTGGAGGGGTTGGCGGCGCACGCCGACCGGGTCAAGGGCGTGGCTGGGGAGAATCTGCGCCGGCATTTGGAGCAGGTCAAACTGAACCGCCAGCTCGGCGAGCTGCGGCGGGACGTGGCGTTGGACGTGGCGGACGTGCCGCTGGGGCCTGACTTGGCGGCGCTGAGGCTCGGCGCCGTCAACCATCAGGAGCTGGACCTGTTGTTCACCTCGTTGCAGTTCGGGGCCGTCAAGCAGCGGCTGCTCCGCTCCGGCGTCTGGGACGCCGCCGCCGCCGGACAGCCGCCCGCGGCGCCGGAGTCGATCAAGCCGGTGGTGATCGGCGTTCGGGGGATGGGCCCGTTTCTGCGCGAATACCAAGGCCAGACGGCCGGGCTGGAAATCAATGGCCGGCTGACGCCGGGCGGCGGCGAGGCTTGGGGGGTCGTCATCGGCTTCGGCGACGGGCGGGCGGCGGTTCTGGACGCGACCGCGCTGGACCCCGCCGACGAGGCGGCCCTGGCGGCCTGGTTGCGGGACCCGACGGCCGCCAAGGCCGTCCACGGCACCAAGGGCGCCATCCAGGAGCTGCGCGGCAGCGGCTTGGAGCTGGCCGGCGTGGTCTTCGACACCGAGATGGCCGCCTACCTGATCTGGCCGGACCAGCGCGGTTACGATCTGGGCGGGTTGACGGAGCGCTTCTTGGGCGCGCGGCTGGCCGAGGAGGAGCGCGGCGGGCAGGGGGTCCTGGACTTGGGCGACGGCCCGGCGGGCCTTGAGCAGGCCGCCCGCGCGGTCGCCACGGCGCGCCTGGTCGAGCCGCTGACCAGGGAACTCGCTGAGCGCGGGGCGACCAGCCTGCTGGTCGAGTTGGAGCAGCCGTTGACGGCGATCCTGGCGGCCATGGAGCGCGCGGGCGTGGCCGTGGACCTGGAGCGCCTCGGCGCCGTGCGCTCTGAGCTGGCCGGGCGGGTCGAGCTGGCCGAGCGGGACGCGATCACCGCCCTGGGCGGCAAGTCGGTCAACCTTGGCAGCCCGAAGGCGTTGCAGGAGGTTTTGTTCAACGACCTCGGCATGCCGAAGACGCGGCGGACCAAGACCGGTTACTCGACGGACGCGGAGTCGCTGGCGGATCTGTTCAAGCACCAGCCGCACCCGTTCCTGGAGCACCTGCTGGCGCACCGCGACGCCATCAAGTTGCGTCAGATGGTGGACACGTTGGCGGGATCGGTCCAGGACGACGGCCGCATCCACACGACCTTCGGGCAGACCGTGGCCGCGACCGGGCGGCTGTCCAGCTCCGACCCGAATCTGCAGAACATCCCGACGCGCAGCCAGATCGGCCGCCAAGTGCGGCATTGTTTTGTGGTCGGGTCCGGCTACGCCGAATTGATGACGGCGGACTATTCGCAGATCGAGATGCGGATCATGGCTCATCTGAGCCGCGACGAGGCTCTCATCGCCTCCCTGGGGGAGGGCGAGGACCTGCACCGCAGTGTCGCGGCCCGGGTCTTCGGGGTGGCGCCGGAGGCGGTCTCGGCTGAGCAGCGCTCGCGCATCAAGGCGATGAGCTACGGCTTGGCCTACGGGCTCAGCGCCTACGGCTTGTCGCGGCAGTTGGGGATCGCGCAGGGGGAGGCGGAGGCGCTGCGCAACGACTATTTCGCGCGCTTCGGCGGCATCCGCGATTACCTGGAGGGCGTGGTGGCGCAGGCCCGCCGCGACGGCTACACCCAGACCATCTTGGGCCGCCGCCGCTACCTGCCGGACCTCGGCAGCCAGAACCGCCAGCGCCGCGAGATGGCCGAACGCATGGCCCTGAACGCCCCCATCCAGGGCAGCGCCGCGGACATCATCAAGGTGGCGATGTTGAAGGTCGAGGCGGCGTTGCGGTTGGAGGGGCTGCGCTCGCGGTTGATTTTGCAGGTCCACGACGAGTTGATGGTGGAGGTGGCCGATGCCGAGTCGCCGGTTGTCGAGGCGGTCTTGCGTCGGGAGATGGCGGCGGCGGCGCAGTTGAGGGTGCCGCTGACGGTTTCGATTGGGCGGGGCGCGTCCTGGCGCGAGGCCGGCCACTGAATTGCCGGCCACTGAGTTTTGCGCGCTTTTTTGGCGCGGCCGCCGGTGGGCGGCGCTCCAAAGCCGCTGGTCAGCGCGCCGCCCTAGCTGCCAGCCTGGGTTGCAGGCGGGCTTCGGCCCGCCCCGGCGTGAGTGATGCTCGTCACAGTTCGTTGTTTCGCGTTCGCCTGCGGCGATACGGTAGCTCTTGACGATCAACACCGCGGGCGGTCAACGGGCCCGCGGGCGCCAGATTAGTTAGATGGAGGCAACGTGAGACGTTTAGCTATGATGACGGCGGCGGCGGGCTTGGCGGTGGCCGTGACCGCCTGCGGCGGCCCCGGTGGCGGCGAGGACGGTGTCACCGAGATCACCCTGAGCGTGTGGGGGCCGCAGGAGGACCAGGCGGACTCGAACTCGTGGCTGCAGACCCAGGAGGCGGCCTTCGAAGCGGCCCATCCGGAATGGAAGATCACGTGGCGCAACTCGGTCGCCTCCGAGTCCGACGCGGCCACCTCGGTCAAACAGGACGCGCCGGCCGCGGCCGACGTCTACATGTTCGCCAGCGACCAACTCGGCACCCTGGTCGACGCCAGCGCCATCGGCCTGCTGCCGCCGGACGTGCTGGCCCAAGTGCGCGAGCAGACCGCCGACGCCATCATTGTCAACTCGGTGACCGGGGCGGACGGCCAGGTCTACGCCGTCCCGTTCACGGCCAACACCTGGTTCATGTATTACGACAAGTCGGTCTTCACCGAAGAAGACATCAAGAGTCTCGAGGCCATGATGGCGAAAGCCGCGATCGCTTTCCCGCTTGACAACTCGTGGTACCTGCCGTCCTTCTACGTCGGCAACGGTTGCACCCTGTTCGGGCCGGAAGGCACCGACGCGTCGGCTGGCTTCGACTTCGCCGGGGACAAGGCCGGCGACGTGACGGCCTACTTGGCGAACCTGCTGCGCCAGCCCAATTTCATGGTCGACTCCATGGGCTCGGGCCTGGCGAGCATCAAGAAGGGCTCCGTCAGCGCCTTCTTCTCCGGCTCGTGGGACGCGGCGGCGGTCCAAGAGGCCCTCGGCGACGATTTCGCCGCCGCCCAACTGCCGACCTTCACGTTGGACGGCAAACAAGTCCAGATGAGGTCCTTCGTCGGCTCGAAGGCGATCGCGTTCAACCCGTACACCGACCATCCGCAGGCGGCCGCCGCCTTTGCCGCCTTCCTCGGCTCGACGCAGGCCCAGAAGTCCCATTACGAGATGCGCGGGATCATCCCCACCGATCAGTCGCTGACTTCTAGTTCAGAGGTCGGCGCCGATCTGGTGGCGATCGCGCAGATCGACACCGTCGCCAACACTTCGGCCCTGCAGCCGGGGCTGCCGACGATGTCGAATTTCTGGGACCCGACGGAGAACTTCGGCAAGGCGCTGGTGTCGAAAGAAGTCACCGCCGCCAACGCCGCCAAGTTGACCGAGGCCTGGAACAAGTCCCTCAACGTTGGCAAGTAGGACCGATGAACGGCATCGTCAAGCGGCTGACGGCCTCAAATGCGCCGCCGGGCGCCGGAGTAGGGTTGACCCTGTTGCCTGAGTGCTCTATCTGGTCGAAGAAGGTGGATAACTAGTGACACAAACCACGTCCCCTGTCAGCGCGAAGGAGCGCACCCCGGGCAAGCGGCGCAAACCCGTCGCCGAACAGTCGCCGTATTCCCTCGGCGCCGCCCTCAGCCTGGGCGACGGCTACACCAAGGCCAGCGCCGTGATCATGGGCCTGGGCAACATAGTCCGCGGCCAGGCAGCCAAAGGCTTGCTCTATCTGGCCGTGGAGGCCGCGTTCATCTGGCTCTTGGTGACCGCTGGGATTCCCAGCCTGAAAGGGCTGGGCGAACTCGGCCCGGTCACCAAGGGCAGCCAGGAGTGGACCGCCGATGGCGAATTCATCTTTGTCAGCCCCACCAACTCCGTCGAGGTCCTGCTGTTCGGCATCGCCTGGGTGGCCATCGTCCTGCTGTTCGTGGTCTTTTGGACCTTCGCGGTGCGCAGCGCCTACAAGGCGGAAGTCCTGGTGGCGGCCACGGGCAAGGCCCCAACGTTGTCGCAGGACGTCAAGAGCCTGGCGGACGCGCGCCTCTACGGCACGCTGATGAGCCTGCCGACCCTCGGCTTGGCGGTCTTCACGGTCCTGCCGCTGGTGTTCATGATCTCGATGGCCTTCACCAGCTTCGACAGCGACCACACGCCGGCCTTCAACTGGGTCGGCCTGAAAAACTTCGGACTGGTGCTGTCCTCCTCCGGGTCCGGCGACATCGGCGTCAACGCCAAGCTGTTCCTCTCGGTCCTGGCCTGGACCCTGGTGTGGGCGTTCTTCGCCACCTTCCTGAACTTCTTCCTGGGCATGTTCATGGCCATGATCATTCTGCGGGCCGGCACCAGGTTCAAGAGCTTGTGGCGGGTCTGCTTCTCGATGTCGATCGCCGTCCCGCAGTTCGTGTCCCTGCTGGCGGTCAATCAGATGCTCCAACAACAGGGCATCGTCAACCAGTTGCTGACGAGCTGGGGCTGGATCGACGAGGCGCTGCCGTTCTTCAGCAACACGACCTGGGCCCGGGTCACGGTCATCGTCATCAACCTGTGGATTGGCATCCCGTACACAATCATGCAGGTCACGGGCATTCTGCAGAACATACCGGCGGAGACGCACGAGGCGGCCAAGATCGACGGCGCGAGTTGGTGGGAGCGCTACATCTACGTCACGATGCCGTACATCTTCTTCGTCATGACGCCGTACCTGATCACAACCTTCACCGCCAATGTCAACAACTTCAACGTCATCTACCTGCTTTCGAACGGCGACCCGCCAGAAGTTGGGCAATCGGCCGGCAAGACCGACCTGCTGATCACCTGGCTCTACAAGTTGACCGTCGACAAGGGCAACTACAACGTTGGCGCCGTCATCGGCATCTTCACCTTCATAGTGCTGGCGGTGGTCTCGCTGATCACCTACCGCAGCAGTGGGTCGTATAAGAACGAGGAGGGATTCCGCTGATGAGCGCGCAAGCCAGTCTGTCAGTCGGCGCCCGGCCGCCCCAGCCGGACCTTGAGGGCCCGCCCCGGCACGGCGGCATGAGGGCGCGACGGATCATGGGCGACGTGGTCAGCCACGTCTTCCTGGCGGTCATGGCCGTGGCCTGGCTGGTCCCGGTGGCCTGGGTGGCGGCCGAGAGTTTCAACGCCGACCCGAATCCCTACACCACCACCTTCTTCCCGACCGAGTACACCTTCGACAACTACATCCAACTGTTCACCGACACCCAGGTGATGAACTTCGGCAAGATGTTCCTGCGCACCTTGCTGATCGCCGTCGCGGTCTGCGCCATCAGCGTCTTCTTTGTGCTGTCGGTCTCCTTCTGCATGAGCCGCCTGCGCTTCCGCCTGCGCAAACCGTTCATGAACGGCGCCCTCATCCTGGGCATGTTCCCCGGCATCATGTCCGTGGTGGCGATCTACTTCATCCTCAAAGCGATGGGGCTGACCACCAGCTCGAGCGGCACGGTGGCGGCGCTGATCGTGGTCTACGCCGGCGGCTCCGGCGCGGCCTTCTACGTCATGAAGGGGTTCATGGACACCATCCCCTTCTCCCTGGACGAGGCCGCCATCCTGGACGGCTGCACCCGCTGGCAGGTCTTCACCCGGATCATCCTGCCGATCACCAAGCCGATGATCGTCTACCAGGCGATTGTCGGGTTCATGACCCCGTGGCTTGACTTTGTCCTGGCCAAGGCCATCTGCCGGACCCAGGACAACTACACCGTCTCCCTGGGCCTGTGGCAGATGCTGCAGATGGAGTACATCGGCACCTGGTTCGCGCGCTTCGCCGCCGGCGCGGTCTGCGTCTCTGTGCCGATCGCCATCCTGTTTGTGCTGATGCAGCGCTTCTATCAGTCCTCTATGTCCGGAGCTGTCAAAGGCTGACGGCTGGGTGGCGGCGCCGCCGCCACCCAGGTCCGCCGGGGATCGGAATGGAGGAACGCGCGACCAGGCGCCGCCGGCGGCGCGGGCTGTCCCAGAAGTGGCTGAAGATCATCGGTCTGACGCTGTTGGCGGGATCGATGGTTGGCACCGCCGTGGTCCAAAAGGACATGCCGGCGGACTTGGCCGAGGCCGGGCTCGGCCGCCTGAGCGCCGCCGTGGTGCTGGAGGCGGCCTCATGGGCGGCGGCGCCGATCTACGCCCACCTGGTTTGCGCCGGATTCAGGCACACCCGCTCCGCCTGGCGCTACGGGCTGCGCCTGGCCCTGCTGGCGATCATCTGCGAGGTCCCTTACGACTTGGCCACCAGCGGCCGGGCCTGGGACATGACCTCGCAGAATCCGGTCTTCGCCGTGCTCGTGAGTTTGGTGGTGCTGGCGCTTGGCGCCTCGGGGGCGCGCCTCCAGGCGGGCTCGCGCCTGGGACGGGCGGGGCTGTGGGCGGCGCTGGGCGTGGCCGGCGCGCTCTGGCTGGTGTTCTTCAACGTCGGCTTGCGGCTGGGCGTGATGCCGGTGGGGCTGGAGGTATTGGTCTTCACCCTGGTCTTTTGGCTGCTGCGGACGCGCCAGAACACAATGATGCTGGTGGGCGGGGGGATCGGCGCGCTGGCGGGAGTCTTCCCAGCCCTCGGCTTTGTCTTTGTGCACTTCGACAACGGCCGGCCCGGCCTGCGCGGTTGGCCGCAAAGGCGCATCTTCTACGCGCTCTACCCGCTCTGCCTGGCGGTCGCCGGCGCCTACCGCGCCCTTGCCCCCTGAGGCCTGGCCGGGCGCGGCGGCCGGGCGGGCTGAGCACGGGGCGGACAAAGGGCGCCGCGCGATGCGGCAGAATAGGGCGGGAGGCTTGAGGCCGCCGAGGCCGGAACGGGGAGGGGAACCGCCATGATCAAGCGCGCCGACGAAACCCGCGATTGGCGGGCCAACCGCGTGCCGGTCTGGGCTGGGCGGGTCCTCGGGTTCGCGTCCGCCTGGGCGTTGGTCGCCTGGGCCGTCCAGCGGCTTTTCCCGCACCTGTACCGACTGGTCTGGTTGACGCTTGACGCCCTCAATCTGCCGGGCAACCCGTCGCTGTTCAACTGCGCCGCCCTGGCGGTGCTGGCCTCGGCCATCCGGCATCGCAAACGGGCCGCCCTTTGGGCGGTCATCTGGCTGGTGGAAGCCCCAGCCGTGATTTACGCCGGCGTGCTGGCCGGGGCCTGGGCGACCGGCTTCGACTGGCGCGACCTGCTCTATCCGGCGCTGGCGCTGCATCCGGCGGTCTCGGCGGCGCCGGCGCGGGTCGCCTTCAGCGCGGTTGTGGCCATCGCGGTCATCTGGTGGCTGCTGGCCAACCGCAAAGCCTTCGGCGCGCCCGTCTCCTCCCGCGCCGCCACGCGCGCCGGACTGACCCTGGCGGCGGGCTTGGGCGTGGCCGCGGTCTGGGCCTTCGGCTGGGCGGCGGCGGTCGGCGCCAAGGCCGAGAGCCTGGCCTTGAAAGCCTGGTGGGCGCTGAACGTGGCCCTTGGCCAAGCCCCGGAGGAGATCATCACCGGCGACGGCGTGGGGCGCCGCCCGCAGTGGTGGGCGCACATTCCGGACACGATGGCGCCGTGGTGGGTGACCCGCACCACATCGATCCTGGCCACCCTGGCGCTGCTGGCGGCGCTGGTGGTGTTCACCAAGTCGGAGCGCCATCTTCGCGGCGTCACCGCCGATCAAGAATTGGCTTTGCGCCGGCTGCTGTGGCGATACGGCGAGCAGGACTCTCTCGGCTACTTCAACCTGCGGCGGGACAAGTCGGCGGTCTTCTCGGCTGACGGCCGGGCGGCCGTCGTGGGACGGCTGGTCGGCGGCATCCTGCTGGCCAGTTCCGATCCTGTCGGCGACCGCGCGGCCTGGTCAGACGCCATCGGACGCTGGATCGACCTGGCCCGGCGCAACGGCTGGACCCCGGCCGTGGTCTCGGCCACCCGGCGCGGCGGGCGGGCGTGGGAGGCGGCCGGGCTGCGCTCGCTGGAACTTGGCGACGAGGCCATCATCCACCCGGAGCGGTTCTCGCTGCGTGAGCGGCGGCTGCGCGACGTCGCCGAGACCACGCGGCGGCTGCGACGCGCCGGGTACAGCGTTCAGGTGCGCCGCCAACAAGACCTGGCGCCCGGGGAGCTGGCGACGCTCGCGCGCGACGCCGACTTCTGGCGGCGCGGCGAGGAGCGCGGGTTCTCGATGACGTCCGGGCGGGTCGGCGACCCGTCGGACGGCCGCGACCTGATAGTGACAGCGCACGACCCGCAAGGCCAGGTCAGGGGCCTGTTGACGTTTGTGCCCTGGGGGCGGCGGGGCGCCTCGCTCGACATCATGCGCCACGATCCGAGGGCCCACTCCGGCGCCACAGAACTGATGGTGACCGGCCTGGTGGAGGCCGCGCGCGACATCGGGCTTGAGCGCATATCCCTCAACTTCGCGGTGCTGCGGCGCTTCCTGGTGGGCGGCGGGCAGGTCGGCGCCTATCCGATGGCGCGGTTCACGCGCCGTCTGCTGCTGCTGGCCTCGCGCTGGTGGCAGATCGACGGGCTCTACCGCTCGAACGAGAAGTACGCCCCGGACTGGGAGCCGCGGATGATCTGCTTCGACCACGGCGCCTCCCTGGCCGAGGTCATCCTGGCGGTGGGCCGGGCCGAAGGCTTCCTGCCGGACCGCTCCCCGGCCGACCTGCTGGCGGGCGGCCGCGACGGCGGCGAGCGCGATGCCGCCTTCGTCGCCGCGGTGGCGGACCTGGACCGCCAGTCGCTGCTGACGCCAACCCCGGCGGCGGCGCCGAACGCCGTGGTGGCGGCGCGCCTGGCGCACCGCGACGCCCTGGCGGCGGCCGGGATGGAGGCGAACCCGGTGGCGGTGGCGCGGACGGCGTCGCTGCGCGAGGCCCTGCGACGGGCCGGGGCGCGGGCGGCGGACGCCCCCGCCGATCCGATCCCCATCTCCGTTGTCGGCCGCGTCATGCGCAAACGCGACCACGGCGGGGTCGTCTTCGCCGACCTGCGTGAGCGGGCCTCCGAACTGCAAATCATGGCCGAACGGGACGCGACCGCCCAATTCGAGCTGTTCAAACGGCACGTCCAACTCGGCGACCTGGTGTCCGTGACGGGCTTGTTGACCCACTCGCGCGCCGGCGAGTTGACACTGGCGGTCAGCGCCTGGGAGATGGCCGCCAAATCGGTGGCCCCGCCGCCGTCGAAGCGGCGCCTGGCGGAGGCGGCGCCCAAGCTCACCCCAGCCCTGGCGCGCGAGCCGCACCGCCTGCTGGCGACCAACAACCGCGCCATCGGGATGATCTACGCCCGCTCCGCCGCCACCGCCGCCATCAGGGCCGCGCTGGGCGAGCGCGACTTCATCGAGGTCGAGACGCCGATCCTGCAGCCGATCCACGGCGGTGCCAACGCCCGCCCCTTCCAAACCCACATCAACGCCTATGACATGGACCTTTACTTGCGGATCGCGCCCGAGCTGTACCTCAAACGGCTGGCCGTGGGCGGGGTCGAGCGGGTCTTCGAGCTGGGCAAGAACTTCCGCAACGAGGGCGTCGACCGCAAACACAACCCCGAGTTCACATCCCTGGAGGTCTACCAGGCCTTCTCCGACTACGACGGCATGCGCCTGCTGACCCAGGACCTGATCCGGGCGGCGGCCGAGGCCGTCCACGGCCGGCCGGTGGCCGTCTCCCCGGACGGGCGGGAGGTCTCGTTGGCGGGGGACTGGCGGGTGGTGTCGGTGCACGATGCCGTCTCGGCGGCCTTGGGCGCAGAGGTCACCCCGGACACGCCCCTGGACGAGCTGCGGGCGTTGGCGGGCCGGGCCAAGGTCGCGTGGCGCGACGAGTGGACCGCCGGGGAGGTTGTGGCGGAGCTATATGACGAGTTGGTCGAGGGTCAAACCTTCGAGCCGACGTTCTACAAGGATTTCCCGGTTGAGACCTCGCCTCTGACCCGCAAGCACCGCTCGGTGGCGGGGCTGGCGGAACGCTGGGACCTGGTCGCCTTTGGCGCCGAGGTCGGCACCGCCTACTCCGAGTTGACGGACCCTGTGGACGAGCGCGCCCGCCTGACCGACCAGTCCGCCAAGGCCGCCGCCGGCGACCCGGAGGCGATGGAGATCGACGAGGACTTCTTGACCGCCTTGGACTTCGGCCTGGTCCCGACCGGCGGCCTGGGCCTGGGCGTGGACCGTGTCGTCATGACCCTGACCGGCACCACCATCCGCGACACCCTGACCTTCCCCTTCGTCCGCCCGGTCAGCTGACGGCCCGGTTCCAGCCCATGCCCTGA
>JAITJZ010000043.1 GCA_031278655.1 Bifidobacteriaceae bacterium | reverse complement strand
ACTGAAGGTCGTGGCGGATCGAAGTGTGCTCAGCCTGAAGGCGCTGGAAGTGTTCTGACCAGCTTTCGCCGTCCAAGGCCGCGACTTCGGGATGGGCGAGGCGAAGCTGGACGTAGGCGAAGTAGTCGGCGAAGCGGGGACGAGTCAGGCCCCGAACATTCTCAACAATGAAGGCCCTGGGCCTGACCTGGCGAATCGCGTCGGCGGTGGCGGGGAACATGTCTCGCGGGTCCCCAGCCGCCATTCCCTTGCCGCCGCCGCTGAAGGGCTGGCACGGCGGTCCGCCGCTGACCAAGTCCACCGCGTCCTGGTAGGCCGACCAATCGATCTCCCGGACGTCGCCCTCGCGCACGTCAACGCCCCGCACCAGAGGGTGTCCAACGGCCTGGTTCTCGCGTAGGGTGTCGCAGCACCAACGGTTCCACTCGGCCACCACCTCAGTGGTGAACCCCGCCAGATGGGTCCCCAAAGCCAGGCCACCACCACCAGCGAACAGCTCGATAGATCGCATGACATGAGGCTATCTCTCGGTACTGACGGGGAAGGTCGGCCACCCGGCGAGGCGCCGCGGCTTGTGGCCGGGGTCCTTTTCCGGGTGGCCGACCCTCCCCCGCTCGCCGCAGTCTCCTTGCGGACCAAAGTTCCCTGGTCAGCCCAGCGGCCGGCGGGGCTTCTGCCCGCTCGCCGCAGTCTCCTTCCAGACCAAAGTTTCTTGGTCAGCCCAGCGGCCGCAGCGACAATCGCGCGCGCCGCCCGGCGCCGTGCTGGGCGCCGGCCGCGTCCGGGCGCCTCGCGGCGTATGGGATCAGGCGGAACGGTCCGCCCGTCAGGGCCGCGTCCGCGATCAGATGGTGCGGCGCGGCGCCGGTGACCACTGTCCGGACTAGGTCCCCTGGCTGGGGCACGGCATCGGACCCGGCTTCCTGCGCGGCTGGCGGCGCGACGTGGACCAACCGACCCTCGCGGCTGCGCCCGGTCAGACGCGAGCGCTGGCGATCCTTGCGGCCTTCGGCCCCGGCCAACAGCACCTCGACCGGGCGGCCGACCTGGGCGGCGTTGTCCTCCTGACTGATGCGGTCCTGCAATTCGACCAGGCGCGCGAAGCGTTCCGCCACCACTTCCGGTGCCACCTGGTCCGCCATGGTGGCTGCGGGGGTGCCTGGCCTGGGCGAGTACTGGAAGGTGAAGGCGCTGGTGAAACGGGCTTCGGCGACCAGGGCCAGGGTCTCGGCGAAGTCTGCCTCGGTCTCGCCGGGGAAGCCGACAATCACATCTGTGGAGATGGCCGCGTCCGGCATGGCCTGGCGCACCCGTCCCAACACGGCGCGGAAGCGCGCCGCCCGGTAGGAGCGCCGCATAGCTCGCAGGATGCGATCCGAGCCGGATTGCAGCGGCATGTGCAGTTGGTGCGCCACCGCCGGCGTCTCGGCCATGGCCGCGATGACGTCGTCGCTGAAGGCTGCCGGGTGCGGCGACGTGAAGCGCAGGCGCTCGAGTCCCCGAACCGCTCCCACGGCCCGCAACAGCTTGGCGAAGGCGGCGCGGTCTCCGAATTCGGAGCCGTACGAGTTGACGTTCTGGCCGAGCAGAGTGACCTCGACCGCGCCCGAGGCCACCACGGCCTCGACCTCCGCCAGGATGTCTCCTGGCCGGCGGTCGCGCTCACGGCCGCGCAGCGACGGCACGATGCAGAAGGTGCAGGTGTTGTTGCAGCCGACCGAGATTGACACCCAGGCGCTGAAGCCCGATTCGCGCCGGGTCGGCAGCGTCGAGGGGAAAGCCGTCAGCGCTTCCTCGATCTCAACCTGGGCGGCTTCGGCCCGCCGGGCGCGTTCCAGCAGGGCCGGCAGCGCGCCCAGGTTGTGAGTCCCGAAGACGACGTCGACCCAGGGGGCTTTGGCCACGATCCCGGCCCGGTCCTTCTGCGCCAAACATCCGCCGACGGCGATCTGCATCCCCGGACGCGCCTGTTTGATCTGGCGTAGCTGCCCCAGGTTGCCGAACAGCCGCGTGGCGGCGTTTTCCCTGACCGCGCAGGTGTTTATGACCACGACATCGGCCTCGGGGATGCCCTGGGAGCGGATCGGCGCGCCCCCGGCCGCCACATAGCCGGCGGCTTCCAAAAGTCCGGCGATGTGTTCTGAATCGTGCACGTTCATCTGGCAGCCGAGTGTTCGGACGGCATAGGTGCGCGGCGGATTGGCAGTCATGGCGGGCTCAAGCTTAGTGATCGGCGCGGCTCAGCGGCGGTCAACGCTCAGCAGCGGTCCAGGTTCGGCGGCAAGCCACGCTCAGCGGCGGTCAACGATCAGCAGCGGTCAACGATCAGCGATCAGCGCGGCTCAGCGGTCAGCGCGGCTCAGCGGTCGGCGCCTCCTTCCTCGGCCAACAGCCGTTTGACGGTGGCGAACGCCAGACCCGGCCGGTGGCCCTTGCGCGCGAGGGCCGACGCCGCCCGGCGCAGCCGCGTCTCAGGCGGCAGGCCGCTGGTCGCTGCCAGCTTCTTGCGCGCCCAGCGCTCCGCCGCCGCCGCCTCGTCTTCGGCGGTGATCTGGGCCATCGCCGCCGCCGCCGTTTCCGGGTCGATCCCTTTGCGCGCCAGTTCCAGACTCAGCGCCTGCCCCACCAGGCCGCGTTCGGCGTGCCGCGTGCGCACCAACGCCCCGGCCAGGGCGGCGTCATCGATCAAGCCGACTTCCTCGAAGCGGTCCAGCAGCGCCGCCGCCACGGCGTCCGGGACCTCCTTCTTGGACAACAGCTCAGTCAATTGCGCCCGCGAGCGCGGAGCGGCGTCCAGGGCTCTCAACGCGACGGAGCGGGCGAACTCCTCGCGCTGATCGACCCCCGACGGCGCTCCGTCTGGCTTGCCCCCCGGGCGTTTCACCTGGCTTTGGCGGCCGCTGCCCTGGCCGCGCCGGCCTTGGCGGGCGCGGGCGGGATGCCCTCGGCAGATGCGTCCGCCGCCCGTGACCGCGCGCCGCTGGCGGCCGCCGCGCCGTCCGGCGCCGTCGCGCCGCCGGGCCCGGCCGGGGCGCCTGCTCCCGCCGCGCCGTCTGGCGCCGCTTCGCCGTCTGGCGCCGCCTCGCCCGCCACGATCCCAAGGGCGACCAGGATCTCTTGCTCGATCTGATCCGCCAGGGCGGGGTTGTCGCGCAGGAAGGAGCGGGCGTTCTCCTTGCCTTGGCCAAGCTGGTCGGCGCCGTAGGTGTACCAGGCCCCCGACTTGCGGACCAAGCCGTGCTCCACGCCCAAGTCGATCAGGCTGCCCTCGCGCGAGATGCCTTGGCCGTAGAGGATGTCGAATTCCGCCTGTTTGAAGGGCGCCGCCACCTTGTTCTTGACCACCTTGACGCGGGTCCGGTTGCCGACCGGCTCAGTGCCCTCCTTCAGGGTCTCGATCCGACGCACGTCGAGGCGGACCGAGGCGTAGAACTTGAGCGCCCTGCCGCCGGTGGTGGTCTCCGGCGAGCCGAAGAAGACACCGACTTTCTCCCGCAATTGGTTGATGAAGACCGCCGTGGTCCCGGACGTCGCCAACGCCCCGGTCATCTTGCGCATGGCCTGCGACATCAGGCGGGCCTGCAGGCCCACGTGGCTGTCGCCCATCTCGCCCTCGATCTCGGCTTTGGGCACCAACGCCGCCACCGAATCGATCACCACAATGTCCAGCGCGCCCGACCGGACCAGCATGTCCGCGATCTCGAGCGCCTGCTCGCCGGTGTCCGGCTGCGACACCAGCAGGTCGTCTGTGTTGACGCCGAGCTTGCGCGCGTATTCCGGGTCGAGGGCGTGCTCGGCGTCGATGAAGGCGGCGATCCCCCCGCCCTTCTGCGCGTTGGCCACCGCGTGCAGCGCGACGGTGGTCTTGCCCGACGATTCGGGGCCGTAAATCTCAACCACCCGACCGCGCGGCAGCCCGCCGATCCCGAGCGCCACGTCGAGCGCGATCGAGCCGGTCGGAATGACCTCGACCGGCGCGTGCGATTCGTCCCCCAAGCGCATGATCGACCCCTTGCCGTACTGACGGTCAATCTGCGCCAGCGCGCTGGCCAGCGCCTTGTCCTTGTCCATTTGAGCCATACCCGTGCCCTTCACTTCTAGCGTCGAAACTGAATCGGTCGCCATCCAGGCTAGAACGGACCTCTGACACCATCAGCGCAGAAACGCAAAACCTGTGGACGACTTTTATCCACAACCTAGTATAGCGAACGCCTGTTCGATGCGGGGACCTGGCTCGGCGTGTCCCCACTTGGGGTGACCGCGCCAGTCAGTTCTCGTCGCTGGGAGCCTCGTCGGCGTCATCGGACAAATAGGCCTCTATGCGCGTGATCTGGTCGTCCGACCCGGCCCTTTCCACGCTGGACTGGGCCAAACCCTGCGCCACCGTGGCCATGACCGCGTGCGCCGATGCCGTGAAGGCCGTCTCTTTGGCCGCCTCGGCCTCTTTGACCGCGTGCGCGATCCGGCATCTGAGCTCGGCCGCCCTGCTGACGGCGCCGCAAAGCCAGCCGCGACTGGAGTGCCAAGCCGGTTCGGCGGCCAGCGACAGCAGCGACTGCGCCTGTTCGATCGCCGCTGACGCCCGGCTCAGAGCCTCGCCCATCTGCGTCGCGGCCGCCTCGGCCACGGCCGCTTGGTACCCGGCCAGCCGCACCTGCTCGGCCAGGCGCCCGGTCAAGATGGCGCGGGCCTCGTTCAGATCGCCGCCGTCGACCAAGATCGAGATCACTTCGGCGTTCAACTCGACCCGCGCGGCGCGCCGCCTGGCCTGGTCGCAAGCGTCAATGACCGGGTCGATCGGCGAGCGCCCGGATGCCGACGTGGCTGGCTCGACTTCATCGAGGGCGGCCTCGACCCGGGTCAGGCGCCATTCAATCGCTTCGATGAGTTGGGGCGCCATTCGGCGGTGTCGTAAGGTGTTTATCCGCGAGAAGGCAGAATTGCCTGACATGTTCTCTCCTGAGTTCGCTATTGGCATACATATCTGCCAACCCATCAGAGGCCGCGATTATTCCCGTCCCGCGCCACCAGTTTTCATCGACGCCACGCCGACGCGCCGGGACGCACGCGGGCGCGCGCCTGCCGCGCTAGGACGATTCCGGGGCGAACAGGTAAGATGCTCTAGCCTCCGGCTTGGCCGCGGGCCTGCGGGCGTAGCTCAATGGTAGAGTCCTAGCCTTCCAAGCTAGCTACGCGGGTTCGATTCCCGTCGCCCGCTCCACGGCGGCGGATCGCCTCGCCGGCGGACGGGATGTGGCGCAGCTTGGTAGCGCACCTGCTTTGGGAGCAGGGGGCCCCGGGTTCAAATCCCGGCATCCCGACTGAGAGCCCGCGTGTTCGCGCTGGTAAATGACCGTTTCCGTTCTCCGATAGGAGGCGGGAAATTTGAGCTTCCCAGCAGAAACCCAGCATTTTCAATTCGGGTGGCCGCGCCGCGGTCCGGAGCGCGGCGCCCGGACCGAGCCTGTCCGGCCGGCCGGACGGAACCGGGCCGGCGCGGTCTTTGGGGCCGGTGGCGCGCACCTGGTTTGCATGAGAACCGCCGACGCGCCCGAGGCCGGGGCGATCGCTTTGGAGCCGATGCTGACGACCGCCGAGTTGTGCGCCCTGCTTGGCGTGCCGGTCTCGACGGTTTACGACTGGCGGGTCCACGGCAAGGGGCCGGTGGCGCACAGGTTCGGCAAGCATCT
>JAITJZ010000078.1 GCA_031278655.1 Bifidobacteriaceae bacterium | reverse complement strand
CGTCGCCCGATCTGGCCCCTAAGCTGAGCCAGCCGCGCCAATCGCCTTCCGCCAGGGCTGTCTGAGATCCGGAACACACCCTGAGCCGCCGACCCGCACCGGCCTGTTCGAGATCCTCGGCCGACCGGAGCCGCTCGGGGTCGCGGACCATCAAGAAAGTGACCGAACCGCCGCCGCCGGGTTCCGGCTCTGACCCGCCGCGTCCCGCAGACTGGTCGCGGTCCACCTCCAACACCTCGATGTAACCCCAACCCCAAACCTCAAACTTCTCACCCGGGGACAGGCCGTCAGCGTCAAACCCGCCTCCAGCCCAAGCGACGCCCAGGTTGACCCCGTCGCCATCAGCGTCGCCTGGGCCGCCCAACCCAACTTTGGCCCCGGTCTCATCGTCGCGCCACTGGGCGCCGAAAGGGATCTTCACCGTCTCGCCGGCCGGCGCCGGGGCGGTGGGCGATCCGTCCCGACCGCTCGCCTGGCAGGCGCCGACGCCCAACGACGCGGCACAGACGCAAGCCAGCCATAGGGCCGCCCGGGCCGCCCGGGCCGCCCGACGCGGTCTGTTCGCCACCATCAGCCCTCCCGCGCGACCGCCACCCGGGGAACTCAACCCAGAAGACAGCGAATCTTCGCGCGCCGCCGCTGACACTCGCGTCGCGCCGTCGCGGAGTCCCCCTGGGTCGCAGGCCACGTGCACCGCACCAAGCTATCACGCGCTAAAGACCAGCCCCGTGGGCCGACCTCGCGGCGAGACTATCGAGGCGGCGGTGCGAGCCGCGAGCGGCGGCCTGACGGAGGATGACCGGGCGGCTCGGCCCGTGACGAACGCGCTGACCCGGTTGAGGCGCGCCGGGGCGGTCCACAACGCCGGAACCCGCGCCCAACCGTTGTGGACGTCCGGCCCCCGGTGAGCCGCCTTTCAGCGCGCTGACGACCAAACGCCCTCGACAACGCTTGCCGGGACGCCCCCGCGCCGCGTGAATCACCTGTTCAGAGCCTTTTAGCGCGGGCTCCCAAACGAGGCGTGCTAAAAGAGGCACGCTAAAAGAGGCACGCTAAGAGGGGCTGTGGCCATGGAAGACGTCGGGCTGGCGGGATTTGAACCCACGACCCCTTGACCCCCAGTCAAGTGCGCTACCAAACTGCGCCACAGCCCGCGCCGGCCGCGCAATGGCGGCGGCGGCCTAAATCACCAGGGCATGAGCCTAGCGCATGACCTGGGGGAGCGCCGCATCGAAAGGGTCCGGCGGGCCGTCGGCCGCAGGGCGCGGGGAAAGGATCGCGGGCGCCTCAGACCACCGTCAGCTTGACGGTCGAGCCCTTGCGCACGGATTCGCCGGCGGCCGGGGTTTGCGCCTGGACCAGCCCAAGAAGCTCTCCCAGGGGCGCGTTCCGCTCCGGCACCAAGTCGAGTTCCGTCAGCTTGGCGACGGCGTCGTCATAGGTCTGGCCGGTCAGCTTCGGCACTTCGACGTAGGGCCGCCCGAGCGACAGCACCACGGTCACCTCCGCCCCCCGATGGGTGCCCGCCAGCGGCGCCGGGGTCTGCGACACGATCAGGCCTTCGGCCACGGTGTCCGAGTACTCCGGTTCGCCCTCGACCACGGTCAACTCGAACCGGGCGGCGGCCTGGACCGCGTCCGTCAACGTCAGATCCCTCAGATCGGGGGCGTCGACCGGCTCCGGCCCCTTGGACAGCACCAGTTTGAGCGGGTGGTTGTGCGCCACCTCGCTGCCGCCCTCCGGCTCGACCGCGATCACCACCCCGGCTGGCACGGTCGTGTCGTAAACCTCGGCCTGCTCGACCTCGCCGTCCAGTCCGGCCTGGGCCAGCGCCGCGCGCGCGTCGGCGACGGCCGCCCCCACTATCCCAGTCGCGGGAATGACGGCCGGGCGCACCCCCTTGGAGACAACCAAGTCGACTATTGACCCGGGCTTGACCCGCTCCCCGGCCTCGGGGTCCGAGCTGATGACCACGCCATCGGGCACGTCGTCGGAGAACTCCGCCGCCACGCGGCTGGCCAACTCGCCGGCCGCCAGCGCCGCGTCAGCGCTGGCCAAGACCTCGCCGGCGACTTGCGGCACGGCCACCAGCGACCCGGGCCCGTGCCCGAAGTACCAGTACAGGACCCCGCCGCCGCCTCCCAGCGCCAACAGGGCGGCCACCAACCACCACAGCGCCCGATGCCGTCGCCACGGCCGCCGCTCGCCCGTCACCTGGCCGCTCGCCGGCGCGGGCGGGGCCGCCGGGGGAATCCGCGCCAAGGGCAGGGCCTGGGTCCCCCCGGTCCCACCACCCGGGCCCCCGGCCCCGCCGGCCGGGAACGGATCGGTGTCCGAGTCGCCGCCGGCGCCCACCGCCACCAGAACGGTCCGCTCCGCGCCGGGGCCGCCGGCCGGCCCAGGCCCGCCGCCCGCCTCGGCGCCGCCCGCCTCGCCCGCCTCGCCGGCCGCTGGCGGGCTGGGCACGGCTGGTGGCGAGACGAAGGCGGCTTGGGCCTCGGCGGCATCGGGCGCTGGCGGCTCGAAACTGGCGGCGCGCGCGGCCACGTCACCGGGCAAAGCCTCGCGGACCGCCCTGATCAGCGCCAACGCGGCGGCTGCGTCCTCCGGCCGGCGTTCGGGCTGCTTCGCGGTCAGGGCCATGACCAGCGAATCGACCTCCTGGGGGAGCCAGGCGACCCGGGTCGACGGCGCCGGGAAATCGGAGTGGACGTGCTGGAAGGCGACCTGGATGGGGGCGTCGGCGACGTAAGGCTGCGTGCCGGTCAGCAACTCGAAAAGGACCACGCCGGCGGCGTAAACGTCTGCCCGCTTGTCGGCCGTGCCCTGGGCGATCAATTCGGGGGAGAGGTAGGCGACGGTGCCCAGGACAACGCCGGACGAGGCGGCGGTGACCTCGGAGACGGCGCGGGCCAGGCCGAAATCGGCGACCTTGATCTGGCCCGTGCGGGTGATGAGGATGTTCTCCGGCTTGATGTCGCGGTGAACGAACCCGGCCGCGTGCGCCACCGCCAGGGCCTGAAGCACCTGGATCATCAGGTCGAGGGCCTTGCCGACGGTGGGCAGCCCGGACAGGGCCAAAAGCCGGCGCAGGTTGGGCCCGTCGACCAGTTCCATCACCAAGTAGGGGGCCTCGCCCCAGGTGCCTTGGTCGTAGACGGCGACGATCCCCGGGTCGATCAGCCGGGCGGCGGCGCGGGCCTCGCGGCGGAAGCGGTCGACGAACTGCGGGCCTTCGGCCAGGTGGGGGTGGAGGACCTTGACCGCCACCGGCCGGTCCAGCCTCAGGTCGGTGGCCTGATAGACGGTGGCCATGCCGCCCCGCGCCAGCCGGGCGTCGATCCTGTAGCGGCCGTCGATGGCGAGGCCGAGCAGGGAATCGGTTGGGGTGGATGCCACGAGCGTGAGTCTACGGCTTCAACCGCGCGCAGGCATCGCTCCGCGCCGGAGTGGGCGCAGCTGCGCCGCGCTCAGACGCGGGCCGGGGTCAGGAACCAATCGGCCAACTCGCGGATTTCGGCGCGGCCGGAGGCGTCGAGGCTGGAGCGTTCCAAGACCTCGAAGGCTTGCTCGCGGCGGTCCGCGATCATCGCCTCGAGGTGCTCGACGGCGCCGGAGGCGCGGATGACGCCCTGCAAGTGGCGGACCCGCGCTTCGACCGGCGGAGCGTCGCCGCGCAACAGCGCCCCGGTGAAGGCCCGGCGCTCGGCCGGGTCGAGCAGGCGCATCGTCAAGCCGACCAGCACGGTCCGCTTGCCGTCGACGAGGTCTTGCCCCACCGGTTTGCCGGAGACCTCCGGGTCGCCAAGGGCCCCCACGATGTCGTCTTTGAGCTGGTAAGCCTCGCCCAGGAGCATGCCCATCTCCATCATGACGTCAGATTCCGCCCTGGTGGCGCCGGCCCCGGCGGCGCCAACGGCCAGCGGCGTGCCGATCAGGTAGCGGGCCGTCTTGGTCCTGACCGTGTCGAGCGCCCGCTGGATGATCTTCTCCGGGTCGTCCATGTCCGGCATGTAGGGCAGCACCGTGTCAAGGGACTGGCCCATCAGATGCTCGATCCTGGTGAATTGGTGCAAGGTCACCATGTATTCGACGGCCTCGCCTTCGACGCCGGCCAGGGCTTCGAGGAAGACCCCCTCCGAGGCGACCAGCAGCGCGTCGCCGATCATCAACGCCAGGCAGCGGCCCATGTGCGTGGATTCGCCCAACCAATTCGACTCGGCGTGGATGTGGGCGAAGTACTGGTGCAGCGACAGCCGCCCGCGGCGGGTGTCCGACCGGTCCATCAAGTCGTCGTGGGCCAGGGAAGCGTCCTGGTACATCTCGTGGGCGGCGGCGGCCAGCGCCATTCGCCGCAGGTTCAGCGGCGAGTTCGGCGACGGGCCGCCGTGAACCAGGTAGGACATGCCGATCAGCCTGGTGAGGACCTTGTTCGAGCCTTCGCCGGCGCGGATGACCCCGTCCACTCCAATGTTGACGGGAAAGCCGTAGCGCGACAGCGTGTGAGCGGTCTTGGCCAAATGGGCCTCGCGCTCACGCTGGGCCAGTTCCACAAACTCTCCCAGCCGGTCCATCACTGACACAACCACCAGCCTAACTAGCCACGTGGTGAATGACCACGCTCCGGCCGCGCCCGCGCGGGGCAGCGGCACGCTGACCGGTAGATTGGCCGGGTGCGCATCCTCAACGCCCTGCGAAAGGACGAGCCGTCGCTGTCCTTCGAGTTCTATCCGCCCAAGGACGCGGCCGCGGCCGCGGCGCTCCGGGAGCGCGCCGCCCGGCTGGAGGCCCTGGCCCCGGACTTCGTCTCCATCACCTACGGCGCCGGGGGCGGCGCCGGCGGCGCCGGCCGTCAAGAAGCGTCGATCGGCGCCACCGCCGAACTGGCCCAGGCGACATCGGCGGCGCGCCTGGCCCATCTGACCTTGGCCGGGCACTCGCGCGCGGAACTGGCCGAGGTGGTGGGCCGGTTCCTGGACGGCGGGGTGGAGGGCTTCATGGCCTTGCGCGGCGATCCGCCCGGCGGCCCGGCGGCGCCTTGGCTGGCGACGGACGGGGGTTTGACCTACGCCAGCGAGTTGGTCGAGTTCATCCGGAGCCTGTCAGCGGTTCCGATCGGCGTGGCGGCGTTTCCGCACGGGCACCCGACCGCTGAGTCTTTGGAGCACGATGCCGAGGTCCTGGCCATGAAACAGGCCGCCGGCGCCGATTTTGCGGTCTCGCAGGTCCTGTTCGACGCCGCCGCTTATTTTCGGTTGGTCGAGCGGGCCGCCCGGCACGGCGCCACCCTGCCCATCATTCCGGGCGTCATGCCGGTGACCGCCTCCTCGCGGATCGAGAAGCTGGAGCGTTTCTCCGGCGCGCCGTTGCCCGCCGCCTTGTTGGAGGGTGTCGCCTCGGCGCGCGATGGCGAGGACCTGGCCCGTTTTGGGATCGATTGGGGCGTGCGTTTTGTCGGAGAATTGTTGGCGGGCGGCGCGCCGGGTGTGCATTTTTACACTCTGAACTCGTCGAACGCGACTGAGGCGATCTGGCGCGGCTTGGGCCGATAAGTCGTCATCCACAGGTTTGGCGCTGGCGCGCCCCATGGGCGGCCGGACTGCGGCAGCATGTGGGCTATGAACGCGCCGACATTCTTGGTGAAGCAGGCTGGCGGGCTCGACGTGCTGGCGGTGATTCCGGCCCAACTCGGGTTCAAGCCCCGCGACAGCGTTGTGATCGGCGGGTTCAACCCGCCGCGCGGCCGGTTGGGCCTGGTTTTGCGGGTCGACCGGGCGCCGGCGGGCGGCCCCGGCCTTGAGGCCTACGCGCTGGCCCAAGCCGACCGCTTGTTCGATTCGGGGGCCCGGGCGTCCTTCTTGGCGCGGTACGCCCCAGCGGACGCGCCCAAGGCCGCCGATGACGCCTGCTTTTGGGAGTGGGTCGGCGCGGTTGGTCGCCGCTTGCCGGTGATCGGCTGTTGGGATGTGGTCGCGGGCGCGGGCGCGGGCGCGGCCGGCGCCGTCGGGGCGGCGGGCGCTGCCGACGCGGGCGCGGCCGGCGTCTTGGGCACTGCGGGCGGGCCGGGCGGCGGCGACGTCACCGGCGTCACCGGCGTCATCGGCGGGGAGGCGGGCGAGACCTACCAGGAGATTGACATCGCCACGCGCCAACCCGTCGGCCCGGCCTACGGGGTGGCGGACTTGCAGTCCACGCGCGCGGCGGCCGTGGTCGCGCTGGCCGGGCTGGCGCCCAAGGCCGGGCGTGAGGACCTGGCCAAGATCGTCCCCGCGCCCGAGGCGGCCCGGCGGGCGGCGCGGGCCGCCGAGCGGTGCGCGACCGACCAAATGCTGGCCGTGGGGGCGGCCGGGCTGCGCCGGTGGCGGTCGCGGGGGCTGGAGCGCTGGCTGCGCTGCAGCCGACTGCTGGCGGACAATCCCGGGGCGGCGGTGGATCCGCGCGAGATCGGCCGATTGTCGGTGGTCCTGACCGACGCCCACGCCCGAGACGCGGTCATGGCGACCGCCTTCAAGGGCGGCGGCCGGACCGCCCGGCGGCTGGTGATGGGCGCCCAAGGCGGCGACATCTTCGATCCGTTGACCTCTGAAGGCGTCGACCACGCCCGCGTCGAGGTTGGCCTGGCGCTGGCGGCGCAGATCGCGGCGCACTTGCCTGCGCGCCGCCGAGGCGCCGTCTATGGTCTGGGCGCGGCCTGGCACTGGTGGTCCGGCAACGGGCCCGCGGCCGAGGAATGGGCGCGCGCGGCCATGGATTGCGTCAACTGCCCCCAGCTGGCCCTCCTGGTTCTGGCGGTTGTGGTCGAGGGCATCTTCCCCTCGGCCCTCGTGGCTGAGGCGCGCTAGCCGAAGTTCGGCCCGGGTCTTCGGCGCCCCAGCGGCCGGGATCCGCGGCCGCGGGTGACCCCCGGCGGGCGGGCGGTGACCTGGTACCATCATCATTTGCTGCTTGGCAGCAGGCTGCGGGCCGTTGGCGCAGGGGTAGCGCGCTTCCTTCACACGGAAGAGGTCACTGGTTCGATCCCAGTACGGCCCACACTCAGGAAGTACGCCCTGACCTGCGGAGACACCCACAATCACCAAACCGCGACAAGCCGCCGTCGGCACTGTGTAGGCATTGGGGAGCGCCCATGCGGGCGTGGCCGGGCCTGGCCCGGCCTTGGCGGGCGCCGGGCCGGGGCGGGGGCTGGATCGCGGTAAGCTCGCACGTGACCGACGAGGATCACGGCGCGGGGGGGCCGATGGAGACTGTTTAGGAGTTTAACCATGCATGTTCCAGATCATTTCTTGAACGACCCGACTTCGGTGGTGACCGGCGTGCTGGCGGTTGGCGCGCTGGCAGCGGCGGTGCGTCAGGCGCGCCAGCCCGCGCTGGCGGATGGCGCCGTGCAGGACGAGCCGACCGGGCCGCTGGCCAGGCCGAGTCTGATGTCTTTGACCGATCGGGCCGGCGCGCCGGCCTTCGCGGCCACCACGGCTTTGGTCTTCGGCTTGCAGATGCTGAACTATCCGGTCGCCCAAGGCACCAGCGGCCACCTGCTCGGCGGCGCCTTGGCGGCGGCGCTGCTGGGGCCGGCGCGCGGCATCTTGGCGGTCAGCACAGTGTTGGTGGTTCAGTGCCTGGCCTTCGCGGACGGCGGGTTGAGCGCGCTTGGGACCAACATCCTGCTGATGGCGGTGGTGGCGACGCTGACCGGGTGGGCGGTGGAGCGGGCCCGGCCGCGCAACGCCATCGGCCTGGGCGCGGTGGCCGCGCTCGGC
>JAITJZ010000065.1 GCA_031278655.1 Bifidobacteriaceae bacterium | reverse complement strand
ACGATCCGCGCCCCGCAAGAACGGCATTCGGCCGCCGTCAGCCCGCCCGCCGCCGGTCGCGGGCCGCCGGTCCCAGCGGGCGCGGTTCTCCCTGCCGCCGATGCCGCTCCCCACGCCGGCGCCGGGCCGCCGGTCCCAGCGGGCGCGGTTCTCCCAGCCGCCGATGCCGCTCCCCACGCCGGCCCGCCAGCGCCAGTCCCGGGGGGCGCGGTTCGGGGCGCCGCTGGCGGCGGCCCCTGGCGGGCCGGCGGAACGGTGAAGATCGAGCCGCAGGCAAGGCAGCGCAACCGCCCCAACTGGGGGTCGAAAGTGATCGGCGCGCCGCAGTTGGGGCACTTGTAGTCGATCGCTTGGTCCATGCGGCCCTGCATCGCCAGCCCCTCGGTCAAGTCGGCTCTGACTCAGTAAAGCTGGCGCCCGCAGTTGCCGCAGAAACGGTTCCCGCCGGTCGGCCTGCCGCAATTGGGGCAGAACTTGGGCGCCGCCGCTGGCCCTCCGGGCGGCATCGGCGCTCCGGCCGGCGCGGCCGCGCCGGCCACACCCGCCACACCCGCCGCGCCGGCGACACCGGCCACACCCGCCGCGCCGGCGACACCAGGCGCGCCGGTCGGCGCCGGCCCCCCAGCCGCACCTGGCAGCTGGCTGGCCGGGCCCGGCCCCGCGGCCGGCGGGCCCGCGGCCGGGACTGGTCCAGCCGCCGGCGCCACCGGGGCCAAAGGCTGACCGGGCGGCGGCTGGGTCGGTGACGACGGCATCGGCGGCGTGGGCTCGGCGGGCGGAACCATCGGGCCGCCAAACAACCCCCCGGCCGCCCCGCCCGCGAAACCGACGCCGAGCATGGCCCCGGCGCCGCCGGCCGGGTTGGCCCCGGCCTCATGGAGGGCGTCCGCGACCGTGCCGGCCACATAACCGCGCTGGATGGCCGGGTCGGACAGCATGGCGCCCCGGTTGCGCAGGTTGATCAGATCGCGCGACTCATTGGTGTAATTGACCGACTCGACCGCCACGCGCACAATCTCGATCCCGCGCCCCTGCGTCCAATCAGCGTCCAACAACTGCGCCATCGCCTGCGAAAGCAGCTCCTGGTGCTGCTGGACCGCGCTGACGCGGACGCCTTGGCCGCTCAATTGGGCGATCGCCGCCGTCAGCTTGGTCATGAATTCGGACAGGAATTGGTCCTGAATGTCAGAGAAGTTCACCCGCACCGATGATTTGTCGTAAACATTGGCGAAGAACAGGATCGGGTTGTTGACCAGAATGGTGAACGAGCCGAAGGCGCGCAAGAACAACTCGGCGTTGTAGAAGGTGTCGAAGTATTGGATCGGCTGTCTGGTGCCGAATTTGATGTCGCGGATCTCGCGCTGGATGATGAAAACCGCGCGCTGCTGCTGCGGCGTGGTGCCGCCGAATTTGAACCGCTCCCACGCCTGATAAAGCGAGTCGCCCCATTGGCCGACGAACACAGACGGCTGGGTGGCGTTGTCGACCGTGTAATAGCCGGGTTCTGCCGACACGTCCGCGACCCGGCCGCCGTCCACCAGCAACAGGCTCGCGTTGGTCGGCACCACGATGCGCGAACCGTTCGAAATGACGTCATCGGTCCCGGTGCGGTTGGAACTGCGCTGATCCCGGCGCAACGAGAAGCCTTTGATCAGCACCGTGTCCGGTTTGACAAGTTCGTCCGGCACGCCGATCGCGTCCAACCATTGATCGCCCAGGGTGCCGCCAATGGCGCCAGCGGCCGCTCTGATCAGTCCCATGTCTCGCCCCTCTCGCCGTTGGGTGTGGCCATGGACGAGCCTACCGGACAGCCTCCGGGCCGGGCAGCCCGGCCACGCCGGTCAGCAGTTCGGGGTCGATCGCCTGGCCGCGGCGGATGACGGTGATCGACCCGTCCGCCTCGACGATGCCGTAGCCCACTTGGGCGCGCTCGGTCACCCCGGCGCGGCGCAGCCTGATCCACAACTCCCCCGCCTGGACCCGGGCCGCCCGCAGCATCTCATCGTTGACCTGGCCGTCCACAATCACGGCGCGCGCCCCCCTGGGCGGGTGGGCCGCCAGGCGGCCGCGGCTGAACAACCGCACAGCCGACTCCCAGGCGAACAGCACGCCCAGAGCGACCAGGCCGCCGGTCATCTTGGGCGCGTCGCCCAAAATGGCGCGCGCCGTCACCGCCCCGATCACAGTCATCAGCGCCAGCGTCGTGATCGACACGCGCAGGCGCAGCCGTTGGCCGAGCCACGCCATCAGGGCGCTGAAGACCCAGAAAAGCGCGGTCGCGGAGATGGCGACGGAGGCGATTTGCGGCCCGGTGATGGCCAGTTCGGTCCAAATGTCTGCGAGCATGGACCGACTGTACTCCGCCATTCAGCGGCCGTTCGGGCGCCCGCGCGCCCCCCGAATCCCCCCGAAGCGGCCCCCGTCAGACGCCGGCCCGGACCGCCCGCGCCGCCGCCACCAGGTTCTTCAGGCTGGCCTGCGTCTCCGCCGGGCCGCGGGTCTTCAGGCCGCAGTCGGGGTTGACCCAGACAGACTCGGCCGGCAGCGACTCCAAGATGGAGCACAGCGCCTGCTCGATCTCGGCCACGGCCGGCACCCTCGGCGAGTGGATGTCGTAGACGCCGGGGCCAACGGCCGTGGCGAATCCGGCCGCCTTCAGCGCCGGCACGATCGAGTGGCTGGAACGAGCCGCCTCGAAGGAGATGACATCGGCGTCCATGGCGTCGATGTCGCCAATGATGTCCTCGAACTCGCTGTAACACATGTGGGTGTGGATCTGGGTCGAGGCGCCCACGCCGCTGTGCACCAGCCGGAAGGCCGGGATCGCCCAGTCGAGGTAGCCGCCGCGCCAGTCGGCGCGGCGCAGCGGCAGCTTCTCGCGCAGCGCCGCCTCGTCGATCTGGATGATGCGCACGCCGGCCGCCTCCAGGTCCATGACCTCGTCCCTGATGGCCAGGGCGATCTGAATGGCCGATTCGGCCGGGGCCACGTCCTCGCGCGGGAAAGACCAGTTCAGGATCGTCACCGGCCCGGTCAGCATGGCTTTGACCGGCCGGTCGGTCAGGCTCTGGGCGTGGCCGATCACCTCGACGGTGATCGGACCCCGGCGTTTGACGTCGCCCCAGATGATCGGCGGTTTGACGCAGCGCGTCCCATAGGACTGGACCCAAGCCTGTTTGGTGAACAAGAACCCGTCCAGGTTCTCGCCGAAGTACTCGACCATGTCCCCGCGCTCGAACTCGCCGTGCACCAGCACGTCCAGCCCAATCGCCTCCTGGGCGGCGACGCACTCGGCGGTCAATTCGCGCAGGCGGGACTCATAGGCCGCCTGGTCGATCTCGCCCTTGCGGAACCGCGCCCGGTTGGCCTTGACCTCCCCGGTCTGCGGGAAGGAGCCGATGGTCGTGGTCGGCAACAGGCCCAGCCCGAGGGCTTGGCGCTGGCTCAGGGCGCGCTCGGCCCGCGCCGGCAAGCGGGTGAAATCAGCCTCGGTGACGGCCGCCGCCCGCGCCCGCACGGCCGCGTCCAATCCCGCCCGGTGGCGCGCCCGCGCCTCGGCGTTGGCCACCGCCAGCGGGTCCGAGGCCGGGTCGGCCAAACCGGCCAGGCGGCGCAGCTCGTCCAACTCGGTCAGTTTCTCCTCGGCGAAGGCCAAGGCGGCGCGCTGATCCGGCGTCAGCGCCGTCTCCGGCGCCACCGTGTACGGGACGTGCAGCAGCGAGCAGGCCGTCGAGACGGCCAGATTCGGCGTCAGCTCCGCCAACTCCGCCAGCGTCGCCAGCGATTCGGCGTAGTCGTTGCGCCACACGTTCTTCCCGCCCACCAGCCCGGCGAACAAGGTCACGGACGGTTTCAGCCCGCCCGCACGCACCAGTTCCAGCGTCTCCTCGCCTTCCACGAAGTCGAGCCCGATGCCGTCTAGGTCCAGTTCGCGCACCAGCTCGTAGCAGTCGCGGATGTCCCCGAAGTAGGTCTGCAGCAACACCTTCAGCCCGCCCTTGGCGGCCAGCAGCGGCTGGTAGAGCGCCGCCAGCAAATCCAGGTCGGCCGCGGTCAAGTCCATCACCAGCGACGGCTCCTCGAGTTGGACCCATTCGGCCCCGAGGGCGGCGAAGCGCGCCAGCGCCTCGGCGTAGACCTGGGCCAATTCACCGGCCCGCTCGGCCGCGCCGCGGCCGAGCCAGCGGGCCAGCTTGGCGAAGGTGAAGGGGCCGATCAGCGTCGGCTTGGCGGCGATCCCCTCAGCCGCCGCCTCGGCGTACTGGTCGAAAGGCGCGCTCGAAGACAAACTCAGCCCCACGTCATCGGGCACCTCCGCGACCAGGTAGTGATAGTTGGTGTTGAACCATTTGCGCATCGACAAGGCCTTGACGTCGCCCTTCGGGCCCTGGTACCCGCGAGCCATGGCGAAGTAGGTGTCGAGCGGGCCGAGCCCCAGCTCCCGGTAGCGCGCCGGCACCGCGCCGACCAGCACGGCCGTGTCCGCCAGGCCGTCGTAGAAGGAGAAGTCGCCGGTCGGGATCAGATCGATCCCGGCTTGGCGCTGGGCGCGCCAATGCCTCAGACGCAGTTCACGGGCGCCCGCGAGCAGTTCGCCCTGGCTCGCCTGGCCGCGGAAATACCGTTCCGTCAAGAACTTCAACTCCCGGTTGGCGCCGATCCGGGGGTAGCCGATCACCGATGTGAGCACTGAATCTTCTCCTTAGGTTTGGTCTCATCCGGGCGCGGGCGCGCCGCAACACCCTAACGCAGACCGGCCCCCGCCCGCGCCAACCAGCGGGCGGATGTAAACCTCACTGGCGCCGTTCCGGCCCCGAAGTCCAACGCCAAAGGCCAATCCGCGCGCAAAATTACTCACTAACAGCATTTTGCTCGCTCACAAATTCGGACTTCGGAGGGAAAATACCCGCAACGCCCCCCACTTCGGCCTAAACTGGGACGCATGATGAGTCAAGAGTTGCGCCGTGCCCTTGACGCTCTGTCCCCCCAAGAGAAGCGCAATGTCCTCGTCTACCTCCAGACCGGCGCCGAGTCCTGGAACGACAAGTTGACAATGGGCGAACTGGCCGACTTGGTCGAACGCATCGAAGCCGTGTTCGCGGAGCCGAGCACCGCTCGGAGCCTGGAGCAGGAATTCGACCGCACGCCGGTCGGGGCCGAATGGAAGGCGACGGCGACCGCCGCCCGCCAGGCCGCCCAACCCGTCTCCGTCCAAGACCTGCGCCGGCTCATCCACCAGAACTGACGCCGGCCCCGCGCGGGCCCCGGGTCAGTCCAACAGCCAGGCGGTCGCAGCCTCGCCCAGCACGCGGTTGTCACCCAAGTCCTTGGCTGACACCAGCACCGGTCGCTCCCCCGGCAGGGCGACGCCTTCCCGGTTGGTGAAATTGACCAGGCAACGCCACGGGCCGCGCCGGAATTGCATCGCCCCTTCGGGCGCGTCCAACCAGACCAATTCCGACTCGCGCACATCGGCGCGGGCCAACAGCTGACGCCGGACGGACAGCGCCCGGCGGTACAGGTTCAGGGTCGAATCCGGGTCGGCGTCCTCGACCGCCACGGCGTAGCCCTTGTACCAGTCCGGCTGAGGCAGATGCGGCGCGGCCGGGCCGAACCCGAGGCTGGGGCCGCCCGCCGCCCACGGCAGCGGCACGCGGGCGCCGTCGCGCCCAACCTCGTACCCCTCAGACCGGAAAAAGGCTGGGTCTTGGCGCGCGGCATCGGGCAAATCCGTGACCTCCCTGAGGCCCAACTCCTCCCCCTGGTAAAGGTAGACCGAACCGGGCAGGGCCATGATCGCCAAGGTCGCCGCCCGGGCGCGGGCCAGGCCGAGGGCCGTGTCCTCCTGGGGCGACCGGCCCCGGCGGATCAACCACTCGCGCCCCTGCGTGGTCCGCTCCTGCTGATCGGCGGCGGTGGCGGCGGGAAGGCCGTAGCGCGAGGCGTGGCGGATGACGTCATGGTTGGACAGCACCCAGGTCGAAGACGATCCGGTGGCGGCGGCCAAGTCCAGGTCGCGCTCGATCACCCGGCGGAAATCGGCCGCGCCGAAGCCGGCCAGCAGCAGGTCGAAGTTGAAGGCCTGCCCCAACTCCTCGGGGCCGGCGTAGATCGCGCGGCGCGCCGGGTCGTCGACCCAGACCTCGCCGACACCGGCCCGGGGCGGGTCGTAGGAGTTGAACACCCGGCGCCACTCCTTGTAAATGTCGTGGACCTCGTCGCGGTCGTAGAGGGGGTGGCCGGGACCCGCCGGGGTCGCCTCGACCTCGGCCGCGCTCGGCAGCGGGTCGCCGGACAGGTCCTTGGTCAACGATTGCGCCACATCGACGCGGAAGCCGTCCACGCCCTTGTCAGACCAGAAGCGCAGGACGCGGACGAACTCCGCGCGGACCTCGGGGTTGTCCAAGTTCCAGTCCGGCTGAGCCGGGTCGAACAGATGTAGGTAGAACTGCCCGTCGCCGACCGGCTCCCAGGCCGATCCGCCGAACATGCCCCGCCAGTCCGATGGCGCCTGGGAGCGGTCCGGGCCCAGGCCGTCGCGGAAGATGTAGCGGGCGCGGGCCGGCGAACCGGGCCCGGCCGCCAGCGCCTCCTTGAACCAGCGGTGCCCCGAGCCGGAATGGTTCGGCACTATGTCGATGATGACCCGGATGCCGGCCTGATGCAGCGCCGCGACCATCCGGTCGAAGTCCGCCAGCGTGCCGATCCTGGGATCGACGTCGCAGTAGTCGTCCACGTCATAGCCGCCGTCCGCCAGCGCCGATGGGTAGAACGGCGACAGCCAGACGGCGTCGATGCCGAGCTTCGCCAAGTAAGGCACGCGGTCTGTGACCCCGGCCAGGTCACCGATCCCATCACCGTTGGCGTCCGCGAAAGAGCGCGGGTAAATCTGGTAAACGGCGGCGTCACGCCACCAATCCGGGTTCCGGTCAAGAGCCACGTTCGGGCGCCTCCCATCAATGCTGCTGCCTGTCTACGCCTCCAAAAACTGTAGACCACATTGGCCCCCCGCGCCCGCCTTGCCTGCGCCCGGTACGCTGAGGTCTGGAGGTGAGCGGTGTGACGGTCATAACTGTGCGCAATCTTGACGCCGGGGTGAGACGGAAGATCGAGCGGCGGGCGGCGGCGCGCGGCCGGTCTATGGAGGCCGAGATCCGGGCGATCCTTGATGCCGTTCCCGCCGACGACGGCCAGACCGGCATCTTGGCGGCCCTGGCGGCGGCGGACGCCGTGCTGGGAGACGAAGCCGTCGAATGGCCTCCGCGCGTCGTCGAATACCAGAGGGATGTGCCCCTCGGATGATTGTGCTCGACACCAACATCGTGTCGGCGGCGATGTCCGAGGGCCGCCATCCAGCGACCGCCCCAGCGCGGGCGTGGCTTGCCGCCCAGCGGCCTCGGGTCAGGGGTCGCAGCAAGGGGCGGCGGTGGGCGGCCTGTCGCCGGTGAGGACGGACGCGGGCTGGGCGCAAGCCTCGCCCCGCCAGGCCTCCAGGCCCTCACGCAGGGCGAACCCCGCGATCACCAAACCCGCCAGCGAGTCCGCCCAGGTCCAACCCCAGAGCGCATTGGCCGCCAGGCCCACCAGCAGCGCGGCTGAGAGATACGAGCAGATCAGAGTCTGCTTCGAGTCCGCCACGGCTGAGGCCGAGCCCAGCTCGCGCCCGGTCCGGCGCTCGAACAGGCTCAGGAACGGCATCACCGCCAAGCTCAACGCCGCCAACGCGATCCCGACCACAGAATGCTCGGGCCGGCGCAGCCCGATCAGCGCCAGCACCGATTCGGCCGTCACATAGGCCGCCAGCAACAAGAACGACACCGCGATCAAACGCAGCGTCACGCGCTCGCGGGCCTGCGGATTGGGCGAGGCGAACTGCCAGGCCACAGCCGCGGCGGAGCCGACCTCGACCACCGAGTCCAGCCCGAAGCCGATCAGCGCCGCCGATGACGCCGCTCCCCCGGCCGCCAACGCCACCACCGCCTCGACCACGTTCCAGGCGATCGTCACCGCCACCACCAGCCGGATGCGACGCCGCAGCAGGCGGCGGCGGGCGGCACTGGGCTCCGGGCCGGGGGGCGGCGGCGGGCTGGCGGACGGCTCAGACACACCAGGGACTCTAATCGCGCTCGCGCCCCGAGCCCAATCGACCGGGCGCCCAAAACTGCGTCCAACGGTCGGGACGGCCGGACGCCCGAGGTGACCAGACGGCATCGGCGGCTTAATCTGCCAACCGCCAGCAAGGGCCAAACAAAGGGGGACAAAATGACTCACACAGTGGCTGACCAGCTCTGGCAAATGCTGGCGGACGCCGGCGTGCAACGTTGCTACGGGATCGTTGGCGACGCCCTCAACCCGGTCATCGACGCCTTGCGGCGCAACGGCCGGGTCGAGTTCATCCACGTCCGCCACGAGGAATACGGCAGCTTCGCGGCGGCGGCCGAGGCCCAACTGACCGGGCGGCCGGTGGCCGTCTGCGGCACGGCCGGGCCCGGCGTGGTCCACCTCATCAACGGCCTGCTCGACGCCAAACACGAGGGCGCGCCGGTCATCGCCGTGGCCGGGGACGTGGAGCGGAACATCATCGACACCGAGGGACTGGAGGAATTGAACCCCTACCAGTTCTTCCAAACCGCCTCCCTCTACACCGGGCGGATCGTCGCCGCGGAACAGGCCCGCGCGGTCATCGCCCAAGCCATCACCACTGCCCTGCTGGAGTCCGGGCCAACGGTCATCTCCCTGCCCGGCGACGTGGCCCGCGAGAAATCGACGCAATCTCATTACGACCTGCCGCGCCTCGACACGGCCCCGCCGCCAGCCCCGGCCGCGGACCTGGACGCCATGGCCGAACTGATCGACCGGGCGCACGCCATCACCATCATGGGCGGCTACGGCTGCCGCGACGGCGTTGACCAGGTCACAGCCCTGGCCGAGACCCTGGCGGCGCCGGTGGCGTTCTCCTTCAGAGGCAAGCAGTGGTTGGAGCACGCCACGCCCAACGCCGTCGGCATGACCGGACTGCTCGGCTGGGGCGGCGCCTACGACGCCCTCCACGACGCCGACCTGGTCATCATGCTGGGCTGCGACTTCCCCTTCCCCGGCTTCCTGCCGACCGACAGGCCCATCATCCAGGTCGACAAGAACCCCGCCCACCTGGGGCGCCGCGCGGCGATCAGGCTCGGGGTTGTCGGCGACGTGGGGCAGACCGTCGCGGCCCTGCTGCCGCGCCTCAAACACCGCGCCGACACCGCCCACCTGGACAAACACGTCCGCCAGACGGAGCGTTGGCGGCGCAAGCTGGCCCGTTACGTCGAGCGCGGCCCGCAGTTGAAGCCGATCCGGCCGGAGTTCTTGGCCGCCACCATTTCCGACCTTGCCGACGATGACGCGCTTTTCTTTGTCGACACCGGCACGCCTTGCATGTGGGCGGCCAGGCATGTCCGGGGCGGCCGCGACCGGCGCTTCATGGGGTCGCTGACCTGGGCGTCGATGGCGTCCGCCGCGCCGTATGGCTTCGGCGCGGCGTTGGTCTGGCCTGACCGGCAGGCCATCTCGCTGTGCGGCGACGGCGGGTTCACCATGCTGGGCTTGGGCGACTTGATCACGCAGGTGCGCTACGGCGCCCGGGTGGTCAATGTCATCTTCAACAACGGCCAGCTTGACTTCGTGAACATTGAGCAGCAGGAGGCCGGGTTCATCCCGTTCGGCACCGACATGCCGAACCCCGATCTGGCGGCGGTGGCTTCCGCCTTGGGCGCCCGGGGCATCCGGGTCGAGGAGCCAGGCGACGTCCGCGGCGCGGTCAGCGAGGCGCTGGCCCACCAGGGCGGCCCGGTGGTCTTGGACGTGGTGGTCGACCCGACCGCGCTGCTGATCCCCTCGCATGTGCCGCGCGCCACAGCCGAAGGCTTCACCCTGTCCGTCATCAAGCGCGTCCTCGCCGGCGACCTGCCAGAACTGGTCCACGAGGCCGCCGACAACGCCCGCACCGTCTAGGTGATACACCCGAGACCGGCATGCTGGTAAGCTCCTGCGACTCTTCGAGCGTGGGTGGCGATGACCTGCTCAGGTGGAGAAAGAAGGCGGTCGCTCCCGCCGAGCTTCCGACCAAGCATGAAACTAGAA
>JAITJZ010000059.1 GCA_031278655.1 Bifidobacteriaceae bacterium | reverse complement strand
TGTGCGGCCGGCGCGACGGCCGGGCGGGCGGCGCGGGCCGCGCCCAGGAGGGGCCGGCGGCGGCGGGGGGCGGGGCGGCGTGGAGTGGGTGCGGGCGTACGATCTGCTGACCCGCGGCGGGGCGCGGCTGTCGGGTTTGGGGGCCCGCGGCCACGAGGCCGCGGCCCGCGCGCCGCGGGCGGGTTTCCGGCGGGGCATGGCCGCGATCGGTGTGGCGGTGTCGCGCCGGGGCGCGGCCAGACGCTCCGCGCCGACCCTGCCGCCGGTCGGCGCGTTCGGGCAGATCCCGCCAGGCGCTGGCCCGGGGACTGGGCGGGCGGTGGCCCGGTGAGCGCCGCAACTGGTTTTTGGGGGGACGGGCCGGTTCGGGCGCCGGGCGGCGGGGTTGGGCCCGCGGGGTCGAGGTTTGACGATCCGGAGTGTTTGCGGCGGGTGTTGATCCGGTTGCACGCCGCCGGCCCGGACGGGTGGCGGCTGGACCGGGAGGCGGAGGAGTTGATGTCGCATATGGCGGCCCGGTTCGCGGCGTTGGCCGCGAAGCACGGTTTGGAGGCGGCGGACGGGGCGTCGGCGGCGTTCGAGGCGATGGTCAACCCGTCGGTGTTGACCGGGCGGGACCCGTGGGCGGTGATCGTGCGGGCGGTGGCGACCAGTTTGCGGGCTTGGCAGTTCGCCGACGAGGCGTTGTGCTCGATCGACACCGCCCGCCGGGGCGGCTTGTCCGGCCGGCGGGTCGAGCGGTTCTCCGAGCGGGACGACAACGTGTGGGACAACCACCCCGCCCTGGCCGTCACCGACGCCGACGCTTTGGAGGGGGAAGGGGCCGCCGGGTTGGGCGGGCCGGGTTGGGACGTGCCGGGGTTGGCCCGCGAACTCGCCCGCGTGCTGGGGCCGTTGGGTTGGCCGGCGGAGGAGACGTTCACGGCTTGCGAGATCGTGCTGCGCCGGTTGGGGGAGGCGGGGTCGCGTCCGGCCTGTTACGAGCAGTTGCGCCGCGATGGGCGCGCCCTGGGGTTGTCGGGTTTGCCGGCCGGGTCGTGGACTGGGCTGTTGCGGCTGGTGTTGGGGGCCCCCGGCGACAAGAAAGCGTTGACCGGGAGGGGCAAGGGGATGCTGCTGCGGGTGGCTTTGGGCGAGTCGGCCGAGTCGGTGGCCGCAGACCCGGGCTTCGCCGCCGCGGCCCGCAAGGCCGCCCCCCGCCCGGCGGGCGCAGACGGGCGGGGGCTGTGAGCGGCGGCGGGCTGACGCGGGCGGACTGGGCGGTCGACCAGATCCGGGTCGGCGCCCGCCACCGCAAAGACTTGGGCGACGTCGACGCCTTGGCCGACTCGATCAAGCGGACCGGGCTTTTGCAGCCTTTGACGATCACCCCGGAGGGGGTGTTGGTGTGCGGGGCGCGCCGGTTGGCGGCGGTCAAACTCTTGGGTTGGCGCCAGGTCGGGGTGTGGGTGCGGGCCGGGTTGTCGCAGCGGCTGTCCGCGTTGATGGCCGAGCGCGACGACGCGGTCTCCCACAAGGCGTACACCAAACTGGAGCTGGCCGGGATGTATGAGGAGTTGAAGGCCGAGATCGCCGCGGACGCGGCCCGCCGCCAGCGGGCCTCCTGGTTCGGCGCGGAAACACGAAACCCCAGGTCGGACGGTGTCGGTAATTTGCCGACACCGCGCGGCCAGCCGACCGGGGACTCCCGGGTCCAGGCCGCGAGGATGCTCGGCGGGCAGGCCTCCCACAAGACGTTGGAGAAGATCGTCTGGTTGAAGCGTGTCGCGGCCGGCAAAGAGCCTGTGGGGCTCGGCGCGCGCCGCTTGGCCGAGTGGGCGCTGCGCCGGATCGAGGACGGCGCCAGCGTCGACGCCTTGCACACCCAGGTGCGCACCGCCGCCCAAGCCGACCACTACCGGCGGTCGGCGGCCGACGACGCCCAACCCGCCTTGGTGCGCCAAGAGGCCGCCCAGTTGGCGGCGCTGTTCGACAAGCTGGCGGCCGGGGAGCCGTTGACGGCCGCCGAGTTGGAGGCGACCTCCCAGGCGGCTTTGGCGCGGGTCAACGCCGCCGCCAAACAAGCCAAGAGGAACACCGCCGTCCCAGCCCCGGCCAAACCGCCCAAACCGTTGAAGGCGAACATCAAGAACTTCGAGTGGACCTGGACGCAGATGGCGTCGTGGACCGAGGACTACGACCCGGAGGCGATCGCCGCCCAAGCCAGCGACCAAGTGTGGGACAGGTTCAAGCAAACCCTCGCCGCGTCCATCGCCTTCGCCGACGCCGTCGACCGGCTCCGCGCCCAAGCCCGCGCCGCCGACCAGGACGCGATCCCCGAGGCGGCCTGACCAAGGCGCCGCTCCCGGCCCCGCCGCCGCCTCGCCTGGGGGTCGCGGTCCTAGGTCTCGTTCGTCTGGCGGGACCCGCGTAGGCGGCGCTGCCCGGCGCCGCGCCCAAACCCGCGCAGCCGCCGGGCGGCTGCTCCCGGCCCCGCCGCGCCCCGGGGCGGCCCGCCTCGCGGCGGGCGCGTTGACGGTTGGGGGGCGGCGCGCACCTGGCGGGGCGGGAGCCAATAATCGGATCGGAGGGGTTCGCCATGATGTTCCAACCCAACAGGTCGGGCGGGCGGCGTCCGGGGGCGCGCGCCCTGGTCGCCTGGGCCGCCGCCGCGGCGTTGTCGGCCGCGGCCGGCGTCGGCGTGTGGGGGCTGGTGGCCCGCCCCGGCGGCGACGCCGGGGAGCGGGCTGGGGAGCCGTCGCCGGGCGTCTCGGCTCGCCCGCCGGCGCCCGACGCGGCCGGCGGCGCCTCTCCGGCGGCGATCAGCGACTCCGAGGCGTTCGCCCGGTGGGCGGCGTCGGCGTTGTTCGATTGGGACACCGCGACGATGAGCCCGTCCGACGTGGCGGGCAAGCTGATGGCCGTGGCCGACCCGGCCGGGGAGGGCGAGGCCGCCGGGTTGGCGTCCGACATCGG
>JAITJZ010000016.1 GCA_031278655.1 Bifidobacteriaceae bacterium | reverse complement strand
CGCCAAGGGCGCCCAAAGCCCCCTGGGCCGCCTCGGGGCCGGCCGTCCCGGCGGGTGAATCGGCAGCTGCCTCCGCCTGGGCCGCGGCGGCCGAGTCAGTGGCGCCGGCCGGCCAGTCCGGCTGCGAGGCCTCGGCCGCCTGGGCGCCGGCCGGCGGCGCGGCCAGGCCCGCGGCCAGGGCCAGCGCCGCGGTGGCGGCTGCGGTGGCGGCCAGCCCCAGGCGGCGGGCGAAACGGGGTCTCAGGGGCGGGGAAGTAGGCACGGCGCAACCTTTCATCGGCGTTTCAACGACCCGGGCGCGTCTGGCGGCGCCGCCCGCTGGGGGAGCGCGGCGCGCTAGGCGGCCTGGGATCGAAGCTTGGCGGGGCGCCCTGCCCCGCCCCGTCGAGTCTACGTCGCGCCTCCCGGCCGGGCCCGGTCTCAAAGCGCGGCGAGTCCGAACCGCCGCCCGGCGCCGGGGGCGGCGGGCCAAGCCGACCGGGAAGGCGGCCCAGCTTCAAGGCATGGCGAAATAGCCTTGGCGCCGGCCGGAGTCTGCGCGGAGCAGCCCCCGGCCGGCGCGGCGGCCGGCTGTCAGTAGCCGGCCGCCTTGTACCGCTCAACCACGGCGGCCGGCACCCGGCCCCGTTTGGAGACTTCCACGCCATTGGAAGCCGCCCAGGCCCGGACCGCGGCCGGGTCGAAGTCGTCGACCCTTCTGCTCTCCGCGCCCCGGCTGCGGGAAGCCTTGCGGCCCGCCTCCACGTAGGGGGCCAGGAAGGACCGGAGCTGGAGGGCGTGGTCGTCGTTCAAATCGACGCTGTAGGTCCGCCCGTCCAACCCGAACTTGACCGTCTGGGTGGCTGGAGACTTGTCAAGATCGTCCAACAGTTCATAAACAACGCGCTGCGCCATAAATCGTCTTTCTCTAGTTTGCCGAATGGTGGCTCAGGAATATCCTAAGTCACGCCACGAGTCCCATGATCTGCCCTAAAAGAATCTTGGCTACCATCGCCCCCGGGTAGACCAAAGCATAGCCTAGCGCGACGCGGGAATCAGCATTGGTCTTGGCGTTGGCAAAAGCCAAAACCGCGGGCTGTGTCTGCACCCCGGACAGCATTCCGCTGAGCCGGGTGCCCCCCGTCTTGAACGCCTTGCGCATGACGGCGTACATGCCGGCGCCTAAGAAGATTGTTATCGACGCGCCCAAGAGCAGAATCTTGATCCACTCGCCGGAGGCGAAGGCGCCCGCAATCTGGGTGCCGGCCGCAATGCCGGCCTGGGCCAGGAACATCAACAGGCCCAACTCAGAGATCGCCTGGGAGGAAGATGTGGGCATGGTGGTGACGAACGGCCCCACCCGGCCCAGCCGGCCGAACACCAGGCCCACCAGCAGCGTCCCGGCCGCGGTGCCCAAGGAGAAGGTGAAACTGCCCAGCGGGATGGGCGCCAGGCCCAGGCCAATCCCCAAGGCCAGGCCGATGGCGAACCCAACCGGATTGATGTCCGCCAGGCCCCGGGCCGAATCGCCGAAGTACTTCGAGAGCGAGTCCATGGTCTGGCGCGAGGCCACAACCCGCACCCGGTCGCCGGTCTGCAAGGCCAAATTCGGCTCCGCCACCATGTCGACGTCGCCCCGGCGGACCCGGATGATGCGGGCCGAGAACCGCTCCTCCAACTCCAATTCGGAAATCGTGCGCCCCGAGAGCATCGGGTTGGAAACGGTGATGCGCCTGAAATCGAGGTAGCGGCGGTCGGCCCGCAAATCATGGGACGACTTGTGGCCCAATTCGCGGGTCACGTCTTGCACCAGGGAGGCGGGCCCCACAACCGTCACCAAGTCGCCCCGCCGGAGCACGTCATCGTCGGTGGCGGCCAGCACCGGGTTGTGCTCGCCGTGGCGAATGCGGGCAAACTTGATGCGGCCCTCGTAGCGCTCCTCCAAGGCCGCGATCGAGGGCATGGCGTCGGTCTCGAGGCGGATGGTGCGCGACTCGAGCGGGGCCGGGGCGTCGGTGTCCTTGGGGGCCTGGCGCAGCGCCAGCTGGGCGAAGAACAACATCCCCAGCACGCCGAAGACATAGGCCACGGCGTAGCCGATGGTCGGGGCGTTGGCCTGGCCCGACGCCGTCCTGACCGCCGCCAGCATGGGCGTGTTGGTGACCGCGCCCGCCAGCGTGCCGCCGGCCGTGGCGCCGTCCAAGCCGAGCGCCTTGCCGCCGCCGTAGGCGATCACCGCGCAGGTCGCGAGCAGGCCGATGACGGCCAAGATGGGCCGCCAGCCAGACCTCAAAGAGGCGAAGAAGTTCGACCCGGACAGCACGCCAACCGTGTAGGTGAACAGCATCAACCCGAAAGTGCCGAGGATCTGGAGGTGGTCCAAAGCCAACTCGATCCCCAGCGACGTGCTCCAAGCCGAGAACGCGATGGCGCTGAACAACACGGCGGCGGCCGCGATGGCGACCCCCTTGACGCGGACCTCGCCCAGCGCCGAGCCGACCCCGACCAAGATGAACATAAGCAGCACCGGCTGGGCCGCCAAAAACTCAAGCACGGCAATCATGGCCCTCACGGTACAGGCTCCCAAAGACGGCGGCCTTCACCTTCGTCCTACGCGCGCGGCGGCCCGCGCCGCCCAGCAGCCCAAGCGCCATCCCGGGTGGGCGCCTCGGGCGCTCCCAGCGCTGTCCGCTATTTGGACGGGCGGGTTCCGAGGGGTGGATAGGGGTTTAGACTTGGCGGCGTGCAACAGCTTGTCGTAGTAAACCGGCGCGTGGCATAGCCACCTCAACGGTTTGCCGCGCGCGCCCTCCCGCCAAGACGGCCGGAGGGTTTTTTCTTGCCGCACATCGACACCGCAAACTCGGAAGCTAGCGAAGGACACAGGTCATGACCAAGCCGAGGCCGGCCTCAGCCGGCGCCAAGCCGACCCCGCTCCTGACCGGGGCGCAAGCCATTGTCAAGACCCTGGAGGCGCTGGGCGTAGATGTCATCTTCGGGATCCCCGGCGGCGCCATCCTGCCGACCTACGACCCGCTGTACGCCTCGCCCATCAGGCACATCCTGGTCCGCCACGAGCAAGGCGCGGGCCACGCCGCCACCGGCTACGCGGCCTCCTCCGGGCGGATCGGAGTCTGCCTGGTGACCTCCGGCCCAGGCGCCACCAACCTGATCACCGCCCTGGCGGACGCCAACATCGACTCGGTGCCGCTGCTGGCCATCACCGGCCAAGTCGGCGCCCAGGCGATCGGCACCGACGCCTTCCAAGAAGCCGACATCGTCGGCGCCACGATGCCGCTGACCAAGCACTCCTTCCTGGTCAAAGAGGCGCGGGAGATCGCCCCGGCGATCGCCGCCGCCCACCGCATCGCCCGCACCGGCCGGCCCGGCCCGGTGCTGGTGGACGTCACCAAGACAGCCCAAACCGAGCTGACCGAGTGGCGCTGGCCCGCCACCATGGAACTGCCCGGCTACAACCCGGTGACCAAGCCCCGGCCCAAGCAGACCGCCCAAGCGGCGGCCGAGCTGCGCGCCGCCAAACGGCCGGTCATCCTGGCGGGCGGCGGGATAATCCGGGCCGGGGCCCAGCAGGCCCTGGCCCGGCTGGCCGACTTGTCCGGGGCGCCGGTGGCGATCACCTTGATGGGGGCCGGCGCCATCGCCGACTCCCACCCGGCCAACCTGGGCATGGGCGGCATGCACGGCACCGTCCCGGCGGTCGCCGCGCTGCAGCAGGCGGACCTCATCTTGGCCATCGGCACCCGCTTCGACGACCGCCTGACCGGCCGGCTGGACACCTTCGCGCCCAGGGCCAAAGTGGTCCACGCCGACATCGACCCAGCTGAGATCGGCAAGAACGTGGCTGTCGGCATCCCCATCGTGGGGGACGCCCGCCACGTGCTTGAAGGCATCGTCCGGGAGGTCCAAACCTGGGACCAGCCGCCCGGCTACAAACGCTGGTGGGAG
>JAITJZ010000037.1 GCA_031278655.1 Bifidobacteriaceae bacterium | reverse complement strand
GCGAGGGCTGGTGGGAGAGCAGGACACCGCCGACACGCAATTCCCCGGCCGGGGCCGGCTGGGGTTTGGGGCCCCACCGCCCCAAACCCCAACCCGCCCCGGCCACACACCATTTAAGGACGGATTTGCCCAGCAGTGGCTATTTCAGGCCGGACCTGATGAAGGCGTCGACCACATAGCGCTGCAAGAACAGGTAGATGGCGAAGACGGGCAGGCAGGCCAGGCCGGCCGCGGCCATGACCGCGCCCCAGTTGTTTCCCTCGGCGGACAAGAAGCTGCGCACACCGACTTGGACCACGGCCGTTGACTTCTGCAAGATGAGGGTGGGCCAGAGGTACTCGTTCCAGGCCGAGATGAACAACATGATGCCGAGCGCGGCCAAGGCCGGCTTCATGTTGGGGATGACGACCCGGCACAAGGTGGCCCAACTCGATCTGCCGTCGACGTGGGCGGCATCGACCAATTCCTTTGGAAAGGACTGCATGTGCTGGCGAAGCATCAGCACGGCGAAGGCGGAGCAGAGCTGCGGGATGACCACGCCGGCCACGGTGTTGAGCAGGCCGAGGCGTGACACGAGCAAATAGTTGGGGATCATCGTGACCTGGAAAGGGACCAGCCACGAGCCGATGAACAGCAGATAGAGGACCTTCTTGCCGGCGAAGTGCCACATCGAGAAGCCGTAGGCGGCCAGGGTCGCCACCGCCAACTGGCCCAGCGCGATCGCCAGGGCCATGACAAAGGTGGTCACCAGCATGTCGCCCATGGGGATGGCGTTCCAGACATATTCGAAGTTGGCCGTGCTCGCCGGCCACGGGGCCGGGCTCAGCGAGAGGGCGTCCTGCGGGGGCCGGAAGGCGGTGGCGAACAGCCAATAGACAGGGAAAATGCAGAGCAGGGCGATGACCGCCAGGGTCACATGGCCCACGGTCAGATGACCCCAGTGGCGGGCGCCGACGGGCAGGTCGCGCGCCGCCCGGCGAAGCTCGCCGCGCGCCCCGGCGGAACGCAAGGCGCCGCCGCCGGCGCCGGGGAGCGGAACAATTGTGAAAGCCATGACATCGGCTCCTAATCGTCGTAGAAACTGAGGCGTTCGGTGGCTTCGACAAAGACCAGGGCGACCAGGCCGAAGCCGATGAAGAAGATCACGCCCAGAGCGGCCGAGAGCCCCGCGTCGAAACTCTGGAAGCCGAATTGGTAGAGGATGTAGTAGATGTTGGTGGTCGAATCGACCGGGCCGCCCTTGGTGATCATGTCGAGCAGCGAAAAGGTCCACGGCGCGGCCAGGAGCACCGTCATCAGGCCGAGGAAGACCAAGGTCGGCGACAGCAGCGGCAGGGTGACACGAGCCGTGATGCGGCCCCAGCCGGCGCCGTCCAAGGCGGCCGCGGCGGCGTAATCGGGGCTGATGCCGGCCATGCCGGCCGAGACCACCAGCACCCCGAATCCGAGCAACTGCCAGCCCACGGCCACGATGATGGCCACGATCGCCAACTGGGGGTCGCGGAAGACCGCGCCGACCTCAAGGCCGAGGGCGCGCAGCGCCAAGGGGATCAGTCCGCCCTCGTCAGCCCACAGCCAGCGCCACACCGCCGAGGTCGCCACGGGCGTCAAGAGGAACGGGACAAAGATCAGCGCCTGGTAGAAGGTCTTCCAACGGCCCCGCACCTGCTGCGCCGCCAGCCCAATGACCAGCGGCAGCACCAGCGAAAAGACGGCCAGGGCGGCTATGTAGACCAAGGTGTTGGTCAGCGCCCGGCCGACCTCCGGCAAGGTCACCGCCTCGACGAAGTTCTCCAGGCCGACGAACGTCTTGGGACTGGTCGGCAGCAGGTTCCAGTCGTAGGCCGAGAGTTGGAAGGTCTCGACCAGCGGTTTGTAGCTCCAGGTCAGGAGCAAGGCCGTGGCGGGCAGCACATACAGGTAGGGCACGACCCGCCGCGCCCACAAACGCTTCGCCGGCGCCGAAGCCTTGTCCGATGCCGTCCGGCCGGCCCGGCCCCCGGGTCCGGCTTTGGCCCAGACGGGCGTGGGCGGCGTCCCGGCCGCCGCGTCCCGGTCGCCCGGGCGCCGGTCGCCCGGCGCCAAGGGCGGCGCCGGGGCCACGTCTAGGGACGGTTCCAGGGTGATGAACATGGCCTCATTGGGCCCGGGCGCCGGCCAGGTCGACGCTTGGCGGGCCGTCGCTGTGAACGGCAGCGCCGAGCGCGGCCAGGCGTTCTTCAGGGGTCATGGCGGCGAAGGCCGCTATCAATTCGGCGCTGATCTCGTAGACCGTCGGGAAAGACCCCAGGGCGACCGTCGAATGGACCACCGTCTCGGGGTACACGTGGATCAGGTTGTAGGACTGGCCGCCGTCTTGTCCGCGCCCGCCCGGATGGATCACCTGCAGGTCCTGCCCATAGGCGGTGGCCCCGGCCACCGACACGGGGACGCCGGCGAGGGTGGCGGTGGTCGGGTAATGCAGGTGGCCTGAGATGATCGAGCGGACGTCGCTGCCGCGCAGGATCGGCACGAGCCGTTCGGCGTGGCGCAGTTCGACCGGGGCGATGATGCCGAGCGGGCTCGGCAGCGGCGGATGATGCATGGCCAGGACCGTCCCGTGCGGCGCCGGTCTCCGCAAGACCTCCGCCAGCCAGGCCAGCTGGTCGGCGGTGAGATCGCCATGGTGCTCGCCGGGGACGGTGGTGTCGAGTGTTATCAGGCGCAGCCCGTCCAAGTCGTGAACGGCGTCAATCGGCTCGTCGGTCGGCGCCGAGTCGAGCATTGAGCGCCGAAATTCGCGCACGTCATCGTGATTGCCGTTCATCCAGATCAACCGGGCGGCGAGGCGGGCGGCGACGGGCTCGACCAGGGCCCGCAAACGGGCGTAGGCGTCAGCCTCGCCCGCGTCGGCCAGGTCACCGGTGAAGATGATGGCCTGCGGCCTGATCGATGAACGCTCCAAACCCTCCAACAAGCGCGCCAAATTGGCGTCGGAGTCGATGACCCCGTGCAGAGGCGCGCGCCCGGCCGTGAGATGGGTGTCGGAGATGTGAACGATCAGATGATCGGCTTCTGGGTACTGCGTCAGTGCTGAATCCATGATTGAGTCTGCCTTCCTTCCGGGAATGGGTCGGGTGGTCATGGTCGCCAGGTCGGCGCCTCGGCCGGGTCACGGGCTTCGACCAGTCGGTCCTGCAGCGACGCCAGCGCCGCAGGCGTCAGGCCGTTGGCCAAGAGGTAGGCGGCGGCGCCGCCATGGGCGCGGTCGAGGTGCTCGAGCACGGCCATCATCAAAGAGGCAGGGCTGGCCAGCAAATGCGGCGCCAGCGTCGACGGGTCGACCCCGGCCCGCGCGTACCGGGCCGAGACGGCATCGAACCAGGCCCCGGCCAGGTTCGCCTCCGAGGCGGCGTAGTCCGCGATCGTGGCGGCGCGTTCGACCCCGACCGCCTCAAGGGCCAAGGCGACCACAACGCCGGTGCGGTCCTTCCCGGCGGTGCAGTGGACAACCACCGGATTGGGCCCGGTGGCGATCTGGTGGATGACGGCCGCCAGCCGGGCGCCCGACAGCTCGATCAGCTGCCAGTAGATGTCCTCCAGGCGCGCCGGCGCAAGCACCTGGGAGTCCGGGGCGGCCGCGTCGAAGAGGGGCATGCTGTGAACCTCCAGCCCAAGGCCGCCGATGGCGCTCGGCGCCGCCGCGGCCTCGTCGGGGCTGCGCAGGTCGATCACGGCCCGCAACCCCAAATCCGCCAGCGCCCGCCGCCCCTGGGCGGTCAACTCGGCCAGTCCCGCGGAGCGGAAAAGGACGCCGCCCCGCGTGAAGCGGCCGGGGCCGGCCGGATAGCCGCCAATCCCGCGCCAGTTGTGCGCGCCGGGCACATCCGCCCAGGCGGCGGGCGGAGGCGATTCGATCAGACGGGCGCGCATCAGTCGATCAACTCCTGGGCGCGTTCGGCGGCCTGGCGCATCGATTCGGCGGGATCGGCCCCGTAGAAGACGGCGTCCTCGATGGCCGTCGCCAGCACGGTGTCGACCTGCTGGTAATTGGATCCCGGGTAGGAGACCCAGGGGCTGATGGCGTCGAGTTGGGCCAGGTTCGGCTTGACCAGCGGATTGGATGTGACCCACTCGTTCAGTGGGCCGCCCTCGTCCGCCATGGTGGAGCGCAGCGGCAGGTAACCGATCTTTGTGGTGATGGCCTCGTAAGCGGTCTGGCTGGTCATGAACTTGATGAACTCCCAGGCGGCCGCCCGTTTGACGGGGTCCTGGGCGAAGATCATCAAGGTCGAGCCGGAGTTCGTCGGCACCACTGGCTTGTCGCCGAAGGCGGGCAAGGTCGTGGCCGTCAGCGTCCAGCCCTCGCTCTGGGCGCCGCCCATGAGCATGGCCTGCACCGCCGAGGTGTTGACGTGCAGGGCCACATCGCCGCGGGCGGCCGACTCATACATGGTGTTGGACTCCTGATTGGCCAGGACGCCGGTTTCGGCCAGGTCCCTGAAGGTCTCGACAACCTCAATGGCCTCATCCGATCCGAACCCGATGGTGGTGCGGTCCTCGGATAGAACCTGGGCGCCGTTGGACAAGAACAGCGACTGCATGCACCAGTTGCCGCCGGTCACAATGCAGGCGATGGAAATGGACGGGGCGCCGGTGTGCTCGGTGACCTGGGCGCCGACCTCTGCCACCGCCTCCCAGGTGGTCAGGTCGACCGTCGCCGGGTCGATCCCGGCCTGGCTCAGCTTGGTCTCGTTGATCCAGAGCACAGGCGTCGAGAAGACGTAGGGGATGCCGTAGGTGGCGCCGTTCCAATCCGACAGGACGCGGGCGCGCTCGTGGAAGGGGTAGTCGCCGCCAAAGTGCTCGTCAAGGGCGGCCTGGCCGACCAGTTCGGTGAGGTTGGCGGCGCCCAGCTCGTTGATGGCGTAGTCAAGCTCGTTGAAAATGATCTGGGCGACTTCCGGCGCCTCGCCGGCCAGCAGTTGCTTCTGGACGCTCTGGGCCACGCCCGCGGCCGAGTCGCCCGGCTGCCCGGTCACCTTGATGTTGGGATGATCGGCGTTGAACTGGTCGATCAGTCCCTGGGTGGTGTCGGTCCAGGCCCCGGCGGTGCCGAGGTTGTAGCTCTCGAAGGTGATCTCGACGGTCTCATCGGCCGGGAGATCGGCCAACTCGCCGTTGGCGCTCGCCGGTTGGTCCGTCGAACAGGCGCCCAGGGCCAGTCCGCCGGCGGCGAGAGCGGCCAGGCAGGGCCAGAAGCGGGTGGTTTTCAACATTGTTCTTCTCCTTTGTTGTGAGGGGATCAGCCGACGCCCGCCAGGGCGTGCTGGGGCGGCGGCGGCGTTGGTTCCGCCTGGTTGGGCGCGTCTGGCACCCATTCGAGGCGGCGCCCGCTGGCGCGGTCGAAGATGTGCAGGTGGCGGCGGTCCAAGCCGACCCGGCTGAGGCCGCGCGGCGTGGCGGCGCCGTCGCGGGGACGGCGCAGGCAGACCCGGGCGCCCTCGGCCCGGCCGTAAACTGCCTCCTCGTGCCCAAGGTTCTCGACGGCATCGACCACCAGGTGAAACTCGACGTCCGCCCCGGCCGGCCCGTCGAGCAGGCGCAGGTGCTCCGGCCGGACGCCGAAGGTGACCTCGAGCGGGTCGGTCTGGCCGGGCCAGAGCGGCGCCGTGAAGTCCTCGCCGACCAACTCCACGAACCCGTCCCGGCCGACGACGCGGGCGGGCATCAAGTTCATGGCCGGGCTGCCGACGAACCCGGCCACGAAGACCGAGGCCGGGGAGTCATAAACCTGGCTCGGCGGCCCGGCCTGTTCGATCCGGCCCTGGTTGAGGACCACGATCTGCGTCGCCATGGTCATGGCCTCGACCTGGTCGTGTGTGACATAGACGAAGGTCGCCCCCAAACGCTGATGGAGGTGGACCAGCTCCTGTCGGGTCTGCGTGCGCAGGGTGGCGTCGAGATTCGACAGCGGCTCGTCCATCAGGAACGCCTGTGGGTCGCGCACCAGGGCGCGTCCCACGGCCACGCGTTGCCTTTGGCCGCCGGAGAGTTGCTTCGGCTTGCGGTCTAGCAGCGCGTCGATCTCCAAGCTGGCGGCGACTTCCCGGACGCGGCGGTCGACCTCGGCTTTCGGCAGGCGGCGGACGCCCAGCGGAAAGGCCAGATTCTTGTAGACGCTGAGGTGCGGGTAGAGGGCGTAGCTCTGGAAGACCATGGCGATGTCCCGCCTCTTGGCCGGCAAGGCCGTGATGTCGCGCCCATCGAGGCAGATGGCGCCGCCGGTGGGCTCCAGGATGCCGGCGATCATCCGCAGCAGAGTGGTCTTGCCGCAGCCGCTGGGTCCCAGCAGAACCACCAGTTCGCCGTGATCAATCGTCAAATCGATCTGGTCGACCGCGATGGTGTCCTTGAATGCCCTGGTCAGTCCCTTGACTTCGATTGTTCCCATGAACGTTCCGTTCCGTAACGCCATTCCGGGGCGAGGCCTTCTCGCGGAAGCGCGTTACCCCTACATGGTGGTCTGTGAAAGTGAATTCCAAAGGGTTTTTAGGGAAACGGAAGGGAACAAGATCGGGAACTTTTGGCGACGGGCCGCCCGCGCGGTGATTCTCCGCCTAGGAATCCGGTTCGGTCACCGAATCCCTAGGAGAGACTATGTCGAGCGCCTGGGAGAGGACGGCCTCGGTGCGTCCGGTCTGATTGGCGCGCCGACGCACCTCCTTGCACAGCGCCTGAAGGACCAGCAGGTGAATCACATTGCCGCCGCCCCAATCCTCGTCCCAGGCCTGGTAGCTGGCCCCGGCCAGCAAGAAATGGGCGGCGGTCTGGGCCAAGCGCGAACGGGCGTAAGCGGTCAAGGCGACTATCGGAGCGCCAGCCGCGTGGGCGGCATCGGCGGCCTTCAGGGTGACCGAGTTGGACCCGCTCTCCGTGATCACAACGCAGGCGTCTTGGCTGGTCAACGCGGCGGCGGCGAGCTGCTGGGCGACAGCGTCGGTGGGCGCCAGGCAGGTGCAGCCGGCCACCGTCAACGCCAGGGCCGCCGATTGCGCGGCCGGGGACGAGCCGCCGGTGGCCACCAACAGGACGCTCCTGGCCTGGGCGATGGTCGCGGCGGCGGCGTCGAAAACGTCATAGTCCAGCCCATCGAGGGCGCCGGCGATCGAGCGCCTGGCCCCCTCGAAGACCGCCTCAACCGTTCCCCTGGCGCCGGTCGTCGGGCGCCAATCGGCCCGCTGGCGCAAGCCGAGGTCGCGGACCAGCATCAAGCGCATGTGCTGGAAGCCGCGGTAGCCAAGGCTTTGGCAGGCGCGGCTGACGGTCGCGGCGGAAGTGCCCGTCCGGGCGGCCAAATCCGCGGCCGACAGCGCCACCACGGTCTCCGGGAAGTCGACGCATTCGCGGGCCACCCGCCGCTCGCTCGGCACCAGCGACGGCAGAACGGAACGGATATGGTCGATCGCGCTGCCCTTCGGCGCCGCCCCCGAGGCTGAATCCACCCTGGCTTTCTACCACATCACGGGGCGCATTGGCCCGTCGGCCAGCTGGATGCCGTGGAGCAAAAGTGGCTGCGCTTCGTACCGGTCATCAATTAGTCTATCGGCTAGTGCTGGCCCAGTATGGCCCGCCGCCAGTTCGTCTGCGGCGTCCAGGCTGGGGGCCGGGTTTTGAAACCATGCACGCGGCAGCCCCAAGGGAGGGTGCAAAACCTCGATTTCGCTGCATGACGTGTGGGCCGCTTCGGCGGTGGTGACATTCTGTCGTCCGCTGGGAGGCATCCTTGGAATCCAGGTTCTGGGCTCGGTTTTCGCCGACCACGTCTCGCGGCTGACGCGGCAGCGTGTCGCCGCGCTGCAGAGCGTGGGTTTGACCGCCTCCGCGAACCCCGCCAGCTCGCGGTCCGCCATGTCCTGGAAGTTCGACACGCTCCCCGCCGACAGGCGGACCCCGAACAAATCCCCGGCCGCCTCTGCGGCCCGCGCCCGCGAGACGAACGGCGCCTGATACAGGTACAGAACCTTTCTCCCCAACAGGAGACCGCCCACAACACCCGGCCGAAGACGCCCACGCCCCACGGCACCGACATGGATAACTGTCCCATCGCGCGGATGGTGAGAGGGAGAATCGGGTATGTTGATGGCTGCCCACCAGTTGTCAATCCCGAAAGGGGATAAGCCAATGGCAGTGCCTCCGAAACCGACAGCTCAACTCGCGGTTGACGGCATTGTCGGGGTGAAAACAAGGGACGCCGCCGCGTGGGCGTTCTTCGTCAACCAATTCACTACGGGGACAGCGATTAATGGGTTCCCGAACCAGGTGATCTGAGGACTCCAGGTATGGTTGAACCGCTATGGCTACTGGAAGCAGGTCGCTCCCTCGGGAAGCCAGGCGAACCTGGTGATTGATGGCCTCTGGGGAAACAACACGTCCTACGCCCTGGGCGGCTCGGTCGCGCGTCTATTCACAACCCCAGGCAGCCAGGGCCTCTTCTACCAGGGGTGCAAGGTTGACGGCACCGAGGCCGGGAAAGCGGCCCTGAGTGTGAAGGCGCTTCAGGCGCTGCTCAACGGGATCATCTTCCGCACCATGCCCGTTGGATCGTATTTCATATTGGTCAACGTGACACCCACCTTCCAGGCGGCGGGATTCACCGGAAACACCACTTGGGGCCTCCTTCCAGGCGCCCGTTACGCCTTGGGGTAGCACAGGCGCGAGCTTACCGGGCTACAGGAGCGAGCGACAGGCCACCAGCCTTTCACCTTTGCGTTGGGGAGGCAGCGCGGACACATTTGAACGCCGTTTGCTGCCGTTCGCGCCCGTGTTTCAGCCTATTGGCGTCCCATTCGATACTACCCCAGTCCTCGTGGCCAGGGCCGCCGAGCCGCCGACCTCAAGCGATTGCCCGGTTTGCCCGGCCTGGAGGCCGGGCTGGTTCGTCAGGTAGGAGTTGATCTCGAGCGGCGCGCCTTCCTGGTGGAGTTCGGAGCCCGGCGGATACCCCCATAGGACCGCCGCGACCCACCATTCCTCGCCGGGGGTGTTGCCGGGGCCGACATACACCATCCGGTCCCAAGTCCCCGTGGGCGATGCCGCGCCATCCGGATTCGCGGTGTTGGCAATCAGATCGCGGGTCGCTTCGTCGACGGTAAGGCATTCCGCGGGTTCGTCGACGGCGCCCGCGCCGACGGGATCTGAGGTCGATGTGGACGGTGCTGGCGACGTAATAGCAGGAGCGGCCGCGGCGGACGCTGAAGCCCCGGGTTCACCGCCCGAAAGCGCCCCGGCTCAGCCCGAAAGCGCCAGCACGGCCGCCAAAGCTGAGCTAACCGTGCCCGCTCGAATCACGCCAACCCATTCCAACCGCCGACGAGCCCGGTGTCGCATGCGCGTCGACCGGCTTTTCGAGCAAATCCAATAGCGATACAAGCTCCCGAACGGTACCCCCCTCTCGCGCCGACTGTACATAAGGGGCTCTTCGCATTTGAGGGTGTAGTAGGCGTTGGGGCTTCGTCAGATCGGGCTTGGTTGTGCGTGGCGTGGCGGGTCGGCGCAGGTGAGGGCCTTGCGCCAGGATGTTGGTGCCACATA
>JAITJZ010000155.1 GCA_031278655.1 Bifidobacteriaceae bacterium | reverse complement strand
CAACGTGAAATCCCGATCTGGAGCCACGGGCGGACACTCAGTTAGGACCTCTTTGAAGACTTCCGGTCAAGTCGAGCTTGGGGCCCGCCAGTATTTAAGTTTGCGTTTTGGGGTCGGGGGCCGGGTGGATGGTGTAGTTCCACTCGCCGTGCCAGTGGTGGCGTTGCAGGATCCCGGTCTCGGCCGCGCGGTTGCCGCCCGCTTGAAATGCCCTCCCCGTGACCGCGCACTCGCGTCGAAGCAGGCTGACCACCAGCGGCGCCACCCCAGCAGCTGTCAGGTAGCGGTCGACCCGCTCCTGGTCGCCGGTCGCCGAGGGCGGGCTCATCCGCGTCACCGCACAGGGCGACACAGCGTTCACCAGGACTCCGTAGCGCCTGCCCTCCGCGGCCAGCGCGCGCGTCAGCCCGAGATTCGCCGCCTTGGCCGCGATGTAAGCCCCGCCCGGCATGCCCCACACCGCGTCGGAGGAGGTGTTCACAATGCGCCCGTGCCGCGCCTGTTTCATATGGCGCCACGCCGCTCTCGCCAAGCGAGCGCTGCCCATCGTGTGGACCTGGAAGGCGACCAGGAAATCGTCGTCGCTGTTTTGCTCTATGCCCATGCCGCCTCGCGTCACCCCGGCGTTGTTGACGATGCCGTCTATGCGCCCCCAAGCGCGCAGAGCGGCGTCGACAATCCGCTCGCCCGCGTCGGCCGCAGCCACATCTGTGGCATCGGCGATGGCGGTGCCCCCAGCGCGGCGGATCTCCGCCACCACCGCCTCGGCGCAGCTAGCGTCTCCCGGCGTGCCCTGAAGGTCGCCTCCATAATCGTTCACGACCACTCGCGCGCCCCGATCTGCGGCGAGGAGCGCATAGCCGCGTCCGATTCCCCTGCCCGCGCCGGTGACGATGATCACGTCACCCGCGAACGCGACGGTCATCGGCCTGCCCCGCCCAACTTGGCAGCCTCCACCGCGTCGAGGGTCGCCGCGCGGTCGGGATCGCAGATCAAGCCCATGGCTTCGCAGATAAGCTCCGGAGAGGGCGCCGGGGCCCCGTCGGCCAACGCCTCTTCGAAGCTCTGCGCGACTGCGGCGATGGCCTTGTCGGACTCTGAGGTCTCGCCCGCCATGCGCGCCACGATTCCGCGGCCGAACTGTTGGAGCGCCCGGGCGTAGCGGTCATCGGCCAGGCCCTTGGTTCGGCTGATGAACAGCCGCCGAAACGCGCCGAAACCGGCTTCGAAGGTCTCGCCGGTGACCTGGCAGACGGGATGGGCGAGGTAGGCGACCAAGGGCGCGACCAACTTCGAGGACTGGTCGATCATCGAGACGTATTCGGGTCGGTCGTCTCGCATTGCTTCGCTCATGCGGGATCCGGCGGCGGGGGCCACGCAATTCACGCGGATACCCAAGGGGGCCGCCTCGGCGGCCAGGCCCCGGGTCAGACCAACCACGGCCGCTTTGGCCGCGCCATAGTGGACGTTGCCGGGCATGCCCAAGAACGCGCCCGAGGTGACGTTGACCATGCGCCCGGCGGGTGACCGCTTCAGGTGCGGCCAAGCCGCGCGGCCGACCCAGGTCGGTCCGTACAGGTTCACATCGACCATCAGCCTGATGTCTGCCTCGCTCAACTTGTCGAAATCGTCTGAGATCGAGACGCCCGCGTTGTTGACCACGATGTCGAGTCGGCCGAAATTGTCGATGGCGGTCTGCACCAGCGCGGTCGCGCCGTCGGGGTCGGCCACCGAGTGGAGGTCGGCCACCGCCGCGCCGCCCGCCTGTACGATGTCCCGCGCGGTTGTCTCCGCCCGGGCGTTGTCGGAACTGCCGCGGCCGGCCTTTTCAAACCCAACATCGTTGACCACCACCTGCGCGCCGCGCTCAGCGAGAAGCATGGCGTAGGAGCGGCCCAGCCCCGGGTAGCCGCCGGCGCCGGTGACGATGGCCACGGAACCGTCAAATCTCAGTGTGCCGCTCATTTCTTGACCCCTTTCCGGTCTTTTCCCTCGCCCTGCGGGGAAACCCCCCGCGGGGCGGTCACCTGCCAATCAATTTCGACTCGGCGCCGCGTGACCGCCCAACGCCCTCCACGGCATTCGAACAGATCCAGGTAGCGGCCGCCGGCGAACTCGACGGTGCCTGCCTCCCCCGGGCTGGAGGCTATGAACAGCGTGTAGGCCCGTGCTTTGTCCGGCTCCTCGAGCTGGACGTGGTGGGTGGTGATGTGGTGGGCGCAGCCGGGCCGGCTGAACTGCGTAACCCAGGCGATGAGCCCCTGCACCCCGCCTTCGCCCAGGTCGGCGTCGGGCCAGAACACGGTCCGAAGGGCCTGTTCGTCGCGGTGGTCCACACCGTAGGCGTAGGCCGCCAGGACGCGGGCGGTCTGGTCGGCCAGGCAGGCCGACTTGGCAGGCTGACCGCCGGCCGGTGCCTCGCCCGGACGCGCGTCGCGCGATTGGTTCTGCGGCATTGCGACTCCTTTGTGGTTGTGCGGCTAAAGCGCGCATCAAGCGCTCTTCTCTAACCGGCCGCCGCCATCACTGGCGGTCGTTCGCCCGTTGAACCGGGCAACGCGACCGACTGACGGGAGCGGGGGACGCCGGGCGTGTTGGCGCGTCGGCGGATCAAAGACACGCTAAAGGGTCAATTGACTCGTGTCAAGGACCGGTTGCGTCAAGCGGAGGCTCGCCGGACCAAGCTGTACATGGACTGGCCCGAGGCTCTCTGGTCGGACCACTGGCCCGCGCCGCCGCTAACCCCGGCCACCACGCCGGCGACCAGCTCACGCACGCGCACTGCCACCGTGGTCATCGGCGGGACTGTTACCTGGCTGATCAGGCTGCTGTCTGCCCCTATCACGGCAAGGCGGTCGGGCACGGACAGCCCCAGCCGCCCGGCGGCCGCGATCACTGTGGCGGCCACGTCGTCGTTCTGGCAAGCTATGGCGGTGGCCGGGCTGGCGTCGAGGTGCCTCCGCAAGACGGGCGCCGCCAGTTCGACGTCCAGCGGTACGCGGACCGACCGGACGCTTTGGCCGCCGCGCGCCTCGAAGTGGTCTCGGAACGCCTCGAACCGGATCGGCCCGTAGACCTCATCCTGCGCCGACTCGACAAGCGCGTAGTCGCTTGCCGCGTGCCCCCTATCGCGGAGATAGACAGCCTGGGTCGCGCCAATCCCATCCGCCAATCCATCGAAATCAGGGAGCACTGTGGCCCCCGAGTCCAAGGAGTACTGCCTCAGCGCGGGGGATAGGCCGCCGACGTCGATCACCACGCGCGGACGCATCTGCTCAATGATCCTTTCGGTCGAGCCAGCCCGAGCCAATTCCAAGATCATGAGCAATCCGAGGGGTGCGAGCCCGTCGTCGAGTTCGTCGATAACTTGCTGCAATGGCTCGCTGATGCGCGTCCGGGGAAGGACCAACAGCGCCACGTTGCTGTGCCCTGTGACCAGCGCGCGGCCGATGATCGAAGGCTCATAGCCCAGATCCTCAGCGGCTTGGAGCACCCGGCGCACCGTGTCCTGCGCGAACAGGTCGGCCGAGCCGTTGAGGATGGCGCTGACCGTGGGGCGCGAGACGCCCGCGCGGTCGGCGACGGCTTTGCTGGTGGCCCGCGCGGGCCGCGGCGTGGCTGCTGACACCGGCGCACCTCCTGTTTGGCGGCGATTGGAATCCTTCTGCGCGCCAGATACTACTCCTCGGGGCGCCGACGGTCCGGAGCCGACCCCGGGGGCCGTTTGAGGCAGCCCGCGCGTTGACACGCGTCAAGAGCCGAGTTAGCCTGTCTGCCGAGCCCGCAGGCTCCGACCGGGACAATCCCAGTTCGCCCGATCCGCCAAGGAGGTTAGACGGCATGCCATCACTCACTAACGACGTTCGCGCTGCGCGGCCGCCCAAGAGGTTCCCGCAGAAGGATCTCCACGGCCGAGTGCGCTATGCCCAGCTCATCTACAGAGATCTGGACCATTTCAAACGCTTTTGCGTCAACGTGTTCGGCTGGGACATGTTCGTCACGCCGGCTTCGGTCACGGGAGGAGACTCCGACGCCGCCAACCCGCCGCTGCTGATCGCGACCGGGCCCAGCTACGAGACTTGGGAGGGTTTCATTCCCGGCCACATGAACGCCGGCGCCAACTACGACCCGTCGGGGAAGGCGCCTCCTGGAATGATGATGGAGATCCACATGGACGCCCCCGTCGCCCAGACATTGGCGCTGGTCGAGGCCCGCGGCGGCGCTGTGACGGGCGGCGGCGACGGGCCGGGCGACGCCGACGACTGGGTGAGCGGCGCCACCGTGGCTGACCCGGCGGGGAACCTTCTGCACCTGTGGAAGTGCCCCGGTTCGCGCACATGGGAAGAGCCCGAGACCGATTACGACCGCGATTGAGAGGCCTCGAGGCCATGGAAAAGCTCTACACCTGCTACAACTGCAGTTTCCCGTTCAAGGCCGACGAAGGCGCGGTTCCCGCCACTTGCCCGTCATGCGACGCGTCTAAGGACCAGTACCTCTCGGAGCCATGGCTAGGCGACATGGGCAAGCGGCGCCTGCACGTCGACCCGCCCGAGCCGGAGCCGGATCGCGACCCGATGGACACCTCCTACCACCATCCGAAGTTCTTCCCGGCCCGCACCCGCCACGGCCGCATCAGGCGATTTGTCCTGCCCTACGACGATTTTGAGGAATCCAAGGCGTTTTACGCCGACGTGTTCGGCTGGGACATCGTGGCTGTGGACGATGCCGACTCAGCCGCGCCGCTGCTCTTCTGCGCCACGGGTCCCGGCAACCCAAACTGGGAACCAAGCGTCCCATCGTTTAGCTACGGCTACCTGCGGCCGAGACAGAGCTATGCCGGCGGCCACGATCCGCGGTTCGTGGTCGAGGTGGACGACATCGACGCGACGGTGGCAAAGGCGGAGGAGTTCGGCGGCTCCCTGGTGAAGGGCAAGTACGTAGAGGACGGTCGGCTTTTCGCCGTAATCGAAGACGGAGAAGGCAACGCGTTCTACTTGTGGCAGACCCCCGACTCGGTGACGTGGGAGGAACCCGAGTCCCAGACGCTCGCCACCACACGGCGTTTCGCCCAGGTCACCCGCGCCCGGGATCTCGCGCCGCGCTGACAGATTCCGCGGCCGCGCCCTTCAAAGCCACACCGCAAACTTGAAACAACGTGCTTGACACGAGTCAAGCTCCCCTGTACTGTCGCTCGCAAAGTTTGACTCGTGTCAACGACTTGCCCTACGACCACTACCATCCCACAACGAAGGAGTTGATAATGGATTCCCCAGCACCCGATCCGGGACAGACCCCCGCCGAGAGATTCCGCTCGATGAGCGCCCGCAGCCCCCGAGTGATCTTCGCGACAATCATTCTGGTGTTCATCAGCGAAGGCGCCGTCCTCGGATACAG
>JAITJZ010000047.1 GCA_031278655.1 Bifidobacteriaceae bacterium | reverse complement strand
ATTGACCCCCGCGCAAACTTGCGCGGGGTTATGTCACCAGCCCACCAGCACACGTCCCCGCCCGCGCCCATCGGCACGCCGCTGGCGAGTTGCCAGCCCCGCCACCCCGGCCTGGTTATCCACAGGTCTTGGGTTATCCACAGATTTTTGCGGGGCACTGGCGCCGGGCTTGGATTTGGCCCATCCTTCTTTGGATGGGATCGATCACGACCACTAACGGGCTCAGCCGGCCGCAGGCCAGGCAAGCAGTCAAATGCGGCATCAAGCTCTCACGCGGTGTCTACTTTCTCCCCGCCGGACCAGGCGAAGCCCCTTCCCTGGCTGACCGTGCTCGGGCCGCCTTGTCGGTCTGCCCGCCCGGATCGGTCGTCTGCGACGTCACCGCCCTGGCGTTGGCCCGGCCCCGCCTGATGGCCGAGTTGGCGGCCGAGGCCTCGGGGCCGGTCCACGTCCTCGTCCCGCCCGGCTCGACCCGGCGCCCGAGCCGTCCCGGACTGATTGTGCACCGCGAGCGCCTCATGCCCGCAGTTTGGCATTCCGCGCCGGACGCGATCTCAGGCGCGGCACTCGCCCACTGCTGGGCGCAGGCTGCGGCCCGGCGCCTTGGCGCCTTGCCACACCCGTTCCCGCCAAGAGCTGATCTTGCCAGTCGCGGCCTGTTCCTCGAGGGTTCGCGGCAGGCTTTCCTTCAATGCGTCCAACTCGGCGACGCCCTGGTTGATCGCCAGCACCCGCTCATCAACTACGGTCATTTCAGCGCCCACATTTCCGGGCTGACCAACATGAGGGGAATTCGGGCCGTCCGCGAGGCGTTCCGCCACGTCAGGCCTCGCACCGACTCCCCGAACGAGACCTGGCTGCGATTGGTGGTGGTGGACGCGGGCTTTCCCGAGCCGAAGGTCAACCATGTGGTCAGGCTGAATCAGCGAGACCGGTTCTTGGACCTGGGGTGGCCAGAGCGCAAGGTCGCTCTTGAGTACCACGGCGCCCAGCACTTCACGGACCCCGACCAAGCCCGCGATGACGTCTGGCGCCGCGGGCAGCTCCAGGCCGCCGGTTGGATTGTGGTCGAGGCCGTCTACGGCGACCTGCTTCAACCAGGCGCCTTGATCGGTCGCCTGACGGCCGCTTTCAGCGGCCGCCCGGGCAACTCAGGCCCGGGCCGCCGCCAATTCTGACACCAGGACCGCCGGAGCCGTGACATAACCCCGCACACATTGACCCCCGCGCAAACTTGCGCGGGGTTACGACCGCCAGCCGAGCCGACCGCGCCCCGGGCGTGACCGGCTCAAGGGCACTCAAGCCCGCGCGGGCGCCTGCCGCCACTACATCATTGCCAAGCCATCAGACTTCGCTGAAGCCCTGATCCGCGCAGTCCGGGGCGGGGAACTGGCCGCGCGGCCAATGGTAGACTTTGGTGCTCGCGCCCGCCCGGGCGCTTGCGTTCAAGGGGCTGTAGCGCAATTGGTAGCGCACCTCGGTCGCATCGAGGGGGTTGGGAGTTCGAGTCTCCTCAGCTCCACAAAGCCGCAGGTCAGAGGCATTTTTGGGGCATCGAAGGGGTGTGCCGGCTGACTGGACGGGCAAGACTGTCTTGAGGCAGGGAGCGGCATGAGCGCGCGGCGCAAGGAGGAACTCGACAGGCCGGAGCTTTTGACGAGTTTGGCGGGACGTCGAGCCGGCGGGAACCGCCGCCGTCAGCGCGGGCGGCGCTGTTTGGCGACTTCGTAGAGCACGATGCCGCCGGCCACAGCCGCGTTCAGCGACTCAGTTCCGCCGCGCATGGGGATTGAGACTGTCAGATCGCAGGTCTGCCGGATGAGCCGGCTGAGTCCTTTGCCTTCTGAACCGACCACCAGCGCGACCGGACCGGTGGCGATTTCGATGTCGGCGGCATCGGCGGCGGCGTCGGCGTCCAACCCGACAACGAACAACCCGGCCTGCTTGTACTCATCGAGCGTCCTGGCCAGATTGGGGGCGTGGGCGACGGGCACGCGCGCGGCCGCGCCGGCCGAAACCTTCCAAGCCGTCGCGCCCATCTGGGCCGAACGCCGCTGCGGGATGACCACCCCGTGCGCGCCGAAGGCCGCCGCCGAGCGCAGGATCGCGCCCAAGTTGTGCGGGTCGGTGACATGGTCAAGGGCCACGATCAGCGCCGGCTGGGCCGCCTCCTCAGCCAAACGCAGCAGGTCGGCGGGGGTCTTGTAATGGTAGGGGGTGACCTTCAAGGCCACGCCCTGATGGTTGGCGCCGCCGGTCCGCTGGTCGAGTTCATACTTGGAGACCTGGGCCAGGGCGACGCCGGCGGCGGCCGCCAGCTTCGTGGCTTCGCGCACGCGCTCGTCGGAGTCGATGCCGTGGGCGATCTCAAGGCGTTGGGCGGGCACGCCCGCCTTCAGCGCCTCAAGGACCGCGTTGCGGCCAGCCACGTGATCGGCGCCTTGGGCGCGGGCTTTGGCCTGGGGCCTGGGGCGGCCCTGTTCGCGGCGGTCGGCCGCGGCTTTGCGCTTGGCGGCGGGATGGTAGGGCCGGTTCTCGGCCTTGGGCGTGGGGCCGCGCCCCTCCAAGGCCTTCCGGCCGCGCCCGCCCGATCCTTTGAGCGGCCCCTTCTTCGATCCGGGCTTGCGCACAGCGCCCCTGCGCTTCGAGTTCCCAGGCACGGCCCCCAAGCCTACCAACCGCCCGGCCGACCAACCGCCCGGCCGACCAACCGCCCGCCCGCCCGGCCACCCCAACCCACGCCCAATCGGCGCCGGCCCTGCCGACCGGCCGTGGCAGGCGATCCGGGACCCGATGAAACAGCGCGGACGCGGTGAGCTTGATCGCGCCTGGATGGGGCTAGCGCCCCATGAAGTCGCCGATCTGTCGCTCGCTCTGGCCGAAGTGGCGGCGGAAGAACTGGGCGGCCAAGAGCAGGTCTTGGCCGCGGCCGGCGTCGTGGTCGGCGAAGGGCCAGACTTTGATCGACTTGGGGCCGGCGTAGGCGTTGTGGGCGGCGAAGACAGTCGAGGCGGGGGTGATCGGATCGCCGAGGGCGGCGGCGAAGTGCGCGGGCGCACGGCCGCGGCGGGCGAAGTTGACGCCGTCGACGTAGGAGACGGTGCGGCGCACGGACGGCTCGTCATCCGGACGCGTCGCCAAATAGGTGGCGAGTTCCTGGTAGGGCAGCTGGTCGGTGGCGTCGACACCGCGCATGATGTCTGACATGAACGGGCACAGGGCCACCGCCGCCGCCACCCGGTCCGCCGCCAACGCGGTCGCGGCCAGGGCCGAGCCGCCGCCCTGCGAATGCCCGAACACGCCGATCCGCCCCCGGTCGACCACTTCCAAAGAGGCTGCCGCCTCGACCGCGCGGGCGGCGTCCGTGAACAGGCGCGTGTAATAGTAGGTCTCCGGCGAGCCGACGCCCTTGGTCACAAAGCCCGGCGTCATCGGCCCGGAACCGTGCGGGTCAGGCGTGTCCCCGGGCGCCCAGGTGGCGCCCTGGCCGCGCGTGTCCATCCGGAACTGGGCGAACCCGAGCAGAGCCCACGCCGGGTCGTCCAAGGGCAAGCCCCTGCCGCCACCGTAACCGCCAAACTGGACCACGCAAGCGAGCGGCCGGGGGACGGCATCGGCGGCGGGCAAACGCAACCAGGCCTTGACCGGCTCTCCGGCGAACCCCGGGAACGTCAGGTCATAGACTTCCAGGCCGTAGACCTCCAGGTCGAGGCGTTCCAGGCGGACCTCGCCGCCGGCGGCCCGGGACTCGCGCAGGCAGACCTCCCAGAAGGCGTCGAAATCTTCGGGTTCGGGGACGTCGGCTTGGTAGGCGCGCAATTCGGCCAGCGGCCAGTCACGAAGCATCTTCCCAGGTTAGCCGCCTGAAGACAGTTCCCAACGCGGCCCCGCCGGGGAGTCCTCAACTTGGATGCCGGCGGCGGCCAGGCGATCCCGGATGGCGTCGGCGGCGTCGAAATCGCGGGCCGCCCGGGCCGCCGCACGGGCCTCCAACTGGGATTCGACCAACGCCGACAGGGCGGCCTCGGCCCTGGGGGCGGCCGAAGACGCCGAGGCGCTTGACCACGGCTCGCTCAGCGGGTCCAGCCCGAGGACCGCCAACATGGCCCTGACTTCGATCAACGCCGTCAACGCCTCGTCGTCTTGATAATCGGCGAGGGCGGTGTTGCCGCGCCGGACCGAATCGTGCACCACCGCCAGGGCTCCGGCCGTGGCCAAGTCGTCGTCCATGGCCGCCACGAAGGCGGCCGGCAGGGCGGCGCCGGAAACCGTCTGACCGGCGCCCAGGCGCTCGCCCGCCCGGCGCACAAATCCGACGATCCGCTCCCAGGCCGCCGCCGCCTCCGGCAGGGTGGCCGGGGAGAACTCCAGCGTCGAACGGTAATGCGCCGCCGTCAAGACGTACCTCAAGACCAGCGGCTCGGCCTGTTTCAGCAGCTCAGAGGCGAGCAGGGTGTTTCCCAAGGACTTCGACATCTTGACCCCTGCCTGGGTGACGAAGGCGTTGTGGACCCAGTGGCGGGCGAACCCGTAACCGGCCGCCCGCGACTGCGCCAGCTCGTTCTCATGGTGGGGGAAGCGCAGGTCGATCCCGCCGCCGTGGATGTCGAAAGTCTCGCCCAGGTAGCGCAGCGCCATGGTGGAGCACTCCAGGTGCCACCCCGGCCGCCCGCGCCCCCACGGCGTCTGCCAGGAGGCGTCCGCCGGCTCACTCGCCTTTGCAGCTTTCCACAATGCGAAATCATGCGGGTCGTGTTTGTCGTCCGCCTCCGGCTCGTCGTCCTGGGAGGCGAGGTCTTCGAGGCGCTGATGGGTCAGCGAACCGTAATCGGGGTAGGAGCGGACGTCGAAATAGATGTTGCCGGGGCGCCCGGTGTAGGCGTGCCCGCGCCCGATCAGCCGTTCGATGAAGGCGATCATGTCCGGCACCACACCGGTGGCGCGCGGCTCGTAGGTCGGGGCCGCCACGCCGAGGGCCTGGTAGGCGGCGGTGAAGGCGCGCTCCCAGCGTCCCGCCCAGGCCCACCAGGGCTGACCGGCGGCCGCCGCTTTGGCCAGGATCTTGTCGTCGATGTCGGTGACGTTGCGAATGAACCGCACTTCGGCGCCGGAGCGCTCCAACCACCGCCGCAGGATGTCGAAGACCACCGCCGGGCGCAGGTGGCCGATGTGCGGCGCGCTCTGCACTGTCGCCCCGCACTGGTAAATGCCGACGTGGCCGGGCCTGAGGGGCTCAAACGGCCGGACGGTGCCGGTGGCGGAATCGTGCAGCGAAAGACTCATGCGCTCACATTACTGGTCACGGCCGGGGTGGCCGGGGTGGCCGGGGCGGCCGGGCGCAGCAGGCAGACGGCCAGCGCCGCCAGCCCCTCGCCCCGCCCGGTGAAGCCCATCCGGTCGGTCGTCGTGGCGCTGAGGCTGACAGGGGCGCCCAGAATTTGCCCGATGCCGTGCGCCGCCTCCCAGCGCCGTCCCGCCAGCCGGGGGTGGTTGCCGATGAGCTGCACGGCCGCGTTCTCAACGGCGAAGCCCGCCCGGCGCACCTTGGCGATGGTTTCGGCCAAGAAGCGGGCCGAGGATTGCCCCTGGTGTTCTGGCCGGTCGACGCCGAACAACTCGCCGATGTCTCCCAGCGCCGCCGCCGAGGCGAGGGCGTCCACCAGCGCGTGCGCCACGACATCGCCGTCCGAGTGTCCCTCCAGGGCTGGTTCGCCGGGCCATTCGAGCAACGCCAGGCGCAGCGGCCCGGTCGAGCCGACGGCGAATCTGTGGGCGTCGAAGCCTTGTCCAACCCTCCAGCCCGCGCCGCTCAATTGCTCAGCCGTCCCGGCCACCGCCCGCCCCGGGCGCGGCTACTCGGATTCGGCCCGGGCGCCCGGGATGGCTGCCGCCAGGACCTCGTCGAGGCGGCCTTCGGCCGCCTTCTCGTCGATGCTCTCGGCCAGGGCCAACTCGGAGACCAGGATTTGGCGGGCGCGCGCCAGCATGCGTTTCTCGCCGGCGCTCAGGCCGCGGTCGGAGTCGCGGCGCGACAGGTCGCGCACCACTTCGGAGACTTTGATGACGTCGCCGGAGGCGATCTTCTCGACATTGGCTTTGTAACGCCGCGACCAGTTGGTCGGTTCCTCGCGGACATCGGCTTGGAGGACCTCGAAGACCCGCTCCAGGCCGTCGCGCCCAACCACATCCCTGACGCCGACCATTTCGACGTTGTCGGCGGGGACCTCGATGGTCAGGTCACCTTGGGTGACGCGCAGCCTGAGGTACAGCCGTTCCTCGCCCCGGATGGTGCGAGTGCTGATTTCCTCGATGAGCGCGGCGCCGTGGTGCGGATAAACCACGGTTTCTCCAACTGCAAATACCATAATTTCCGTCTAATCCCCTTTCGCGGCCGGTCAAGTTTAGCACGCCAGTCTCATGAGAATGCGGCGCGGCGCGCTGCCGTGAGATCGAAATCCGAGGTCAGCAGCCGAATTGCAGGCCACTCCGAAGAGCCGCCGGCTTGGCCCGGGGGCCCGGCCGGCGGCCAAGCCGGCGTTTTCAGCTTCGACCTTGGTTAGCGACCGCCTGGATGGCGGCGTTGGCCGCGTCGGGGTCAAGGTAGGTGCCCCCGGCCTTGACCGGTTTGAGGTCCTCGTCCAACTCATAGACCAACGGAATGCCGGTCGGAATATTGAGGCTGGCGATGGCCTCGTCTGAAATCCCGTCCAGGTGCTTGACGAGCGCGCGCAAGGAATTGCCGTGGGCGGCGACCAAAACGGTTTTACCCGCCACCAGGTCCGGCACAATCGCCTCTCGCCAATACGGCAACGCGCGCGTCAACACATCTTTCAAGGCCTCGGTGCGCACCAGCGGCGCGCCGGTGTAACGCGGATCGCCGTCCTGGGAATATTGCGAGCCCAGTTCAATCTCCGGCGGCGGCGTGTCATATGAGCGCCGCCAGATCATGAACTGTTCTTCGCCGTATTCGTCACGGATTTGAGTCTTGTTCTTGCCCTGGAGCGCGCCGTAATGGCGTTCATTCAGACGCCACGACCGTTTCACCGGAATCCACAGGCGATCGGCCGCGTCAAGGGCCAAGTCAGCGGTGACGATGGCGCGGCGCAGCAGCGAGGTGTGCAGAATGTCAGGGGACACGCCGGCGCCGGTCAGCAGCTCGCCTCCGCGGATGGCCTCGGCCCGGCCTTTCTCCGACAGTGGGACATCGACCCAGCCGGTGAATAGATTCTTGGCGTTCCATTCGCTCTCACCGTGCCGGAGCAGCACCAACTTCAAGGTCATGGGGCGTCAGCCCTCCTGGTTGGCCGCGTAATAGGCGTCGCGGATCGGCGCTGGTATGCGGCCGCGGTCAGAGACTTCGAGGCCCTTCTCGCGCGCCCAGGCCCGAATCTTGGCGATTTCGCCGTTGACGGCGGCGCGAGGGCGCGCCGGCGGACGGCCCGGCGAACGGATCGCCCGTCCACCACCCCTGACCGGCAGGCGCCTGGCAGCCTCGACCCACTTCGCCAAACCTCTGCGAAGCTCGTCGGCGTGGGCGCCGCTCAGATCAATCTCATAAGTGACTCCGTCGATTCCGAAGCTGACTGTTTCGGCGGCTTCGGACCCGTCAAGATCGTCAACCAAGAGGACTTGCACACGCTGTGCCATTGCAGATCTCCTATCCTTCGAGCGTGGCTAGACGGTTGGGGCTACCGCGAGTCGGTTTTGACTAACAAAGCATAACCCGATTCGCCGGTCCCCCTGTCACACCTCCGGGCGATCGTCTCACAGAGTGAATCATGAAAGCGGTTTGACCAACGGAAACAGAATTGTGTCCCGAATTCCCAAACCGGTCAGCGCCATCAACAGGCGGTCAATCCCCATCCCCATGCCGCCCGAGGGCGGCATGCCGTACTCCAAAGCGGCCAGGAAGTCTTCGTCCAATGCCATCGCCTCAGCGTCCCCGGCCGCGCCGGCGCGGGCTTGAGCCTCCAGGCGCTGACGTTGGATCACCGGGTCGACCAGTTCGGAATAGCCGGTGGCCAATTCCATCCCCCTGACGTACAAATCCCATTTCTCGACCAAACCGGCTTCTGAGCGGTGGTCGCGTGTTAGCGGCGACGTCTCGACCGGGAAGTCCATCACGAAAGTCGGCCGATAAAGCGACGGGGCCACCAGTTCCTCGAACAGCTCCTCGACCAGTTTTCCGTGGCCGGCTTTGTCCGGGTGATAGGCGACGCCCAGGGCGTCCGCCATCCGCCGCAGTTCCCCGACCGGCGTGGCGGGCGTGACGGGCGCGTCAAGCGCCTCGCTGAGCGACCCGTAGAGGCTGATCCGGGCCCAGTCCCCGCCCAGGTCATAGGCTTCTCCGTGGGCCAGGGCGACGGTGGTCGAGCCGGCCACCGCCCGGGCGGCCTCGACAATGATCTGCTGCGTCAAATCGGCGATCGAGTTGTAATCGCCGTAAGCCTCATAAGCCTCCAGGGCGGTGAACTCCGGCGCGTGCGAAGAATCGACGCCCTCGTTGCGAAAAATGCGCCCAATCTCAAAGACTTTTTCCATCCCGCCAACCACGGCCCGTTTCAAGAACAATTCCGGCGCGATCCGCATGTGCAAGTCAATCCCGAAAGCGTTCATGCTGGTGGTGAACGGCCGGGCGGCGGCGCCGCCATGCAGGGTCTGAAGGATCGGGGTTTCGATCTCGTTGAAACCGCGATCCTCAAGGGTCCGCCGGATCGAGCGCACCAGCGCCACCCGCCGCCGGGCGATCTCCCGGGCGGCCGGGCGCACAATCAGGTCCGCGGCGCGGTCGCGCACGCGCGACTCGTCGGAGAGTTCGGCATGCAGCACCGGCAGCGGCCGGAGCGCCTTCGAGGCGATCAGCCAAGCGTCCGCCAGCACACTCAACTCACCGCGTTTGGATGAGATGACGCGGCCGTGGACGAACAGATGGTCGCCCAGGTCGACCTCGGCCTTGAAGCGGTCAAGCGCCGTCTGGCCGACTTCCGCCAGCGAAATCATGGCCTGGAGGCGGTTGCCGGCGCCGTCCTGGAGGGCCGCGAAACAGAGTTTGCCGGTGTTGCGGATGAACACCACCCGCCCGGCCAGGCCGACCTCGACATCGGTCTCCTCGCCGGTGGCGAGGCCCTCGAACCGCTCGCGGACGGCGGCGATGGTCGTGGTCACGGGCACGGCGGCGGGGTAGGCGGCATCGCCGCGCCCAAGGATGGCGGCCCGTTTGGCGCGCCGGACCTGGGCTTGTTCGGTCGAACCCGAGGGGGCCTCGGGCGACCGGGCGGCATCGGCGGCATCGGCGGTCGGCTGGCTGGCTGAAATCACGCCCCCAAGGCTACCTCGGCGTTGTCGATCAGCCGGGTGGCGCCCACCTTGAGCGCGCCGATCAACAACGCCGGGCCGGACCAGGCGTCATCGGCGGGGGCGAAGGTGGCCGGGTCGACCACCGCGAGGTAGTCCGGCAGGCGCAGGTCGCCGCGCCCCAAGGCCGCCAACGCCGCGCGGCGCACCTGGCTGGCCGGGGCGCCACTGGCCGCCGCCGCCAGACCGCCGCCGATGCCGCGCGGCAGTGCCAGCGCCGCCTGACGTTCGGCCGGGGTCAGGTAGCGGTTGCGGCTGGACATGGCCAGGCCGTCGGCCTCGCGGCGGGTCGGGACCGCGATCACCTCCCAGCCCAGGTCGAGGTCCGCGACCAGGCGGCGGATGACCGCCAACTGCTGTGCGTCCTTCTGGCCGAAGACGGCGGCCGTCGCGCCGGTGCGGGCGGCCAACTTCGTCACCACCGTCGCCACGCCGGCGAAGTGGCCCGGCCGGACCGCCCCCTCGAAGACGTCTCCGAGCGGGCCCGGGTCGACCGTCACCTTGGGCGGGCCGCCCGGGTACATGTCCGCCGCGCTGGGCGCGTAAACCAGGTCGACGCCCCGGCCGGCGAGGGCTTCCAGATCGGCTTCGAGGGTTCTGGGGTAGGTGTCGAAGTCCTCGTCAGCGCCGAATTGGAGCGGGTTGACGAAGATCGTGACAATGACTTGGCCGCCGTCCGCCCGGCGGCGGCGGACCGCCTCCGCCACCAAGTCCAGGTGGCCCTGGTGGAGCGCGCCCATGGTCATGACCACTGTGCGCGGGCCATCGGCCAGGCGGCGGGCCAGTTCGGTCCGGTCGACGGCCAGCGCCGGGCGGACGTCCCGGCTCACGGCTGGGCCTCGGCCAGGGCGGCGCGGCTGGCGGCGGCCTGACCGGCGTCGATGCGGCCGGCTCGTTCGGCGGCGCCGATGGTTGCGGCCGCCAATTGGCGGTAGCTGGCGACAGCGTCCAGGGCGGCGGTCCCGGCCGGGTCCACCGCCAAACCCGGTCCGACCAGCGCGCCGCGCCCAGCCGCGTATCCCCCCAGGGCTTCGATGTGGCGCGCCAAGGTTTCGGCGTCGCCGCGGGCGGCCGGGCCGGTCAGCGCCCGCGCCCCTTGGGCCAGCGCCCCATCCAGCGCCGCCCGCGTCAGCGGCCCGATCATCCCGCCCGGGTCCTCGACGCCCGCCTGGTCGAGGATGTCGAGCGCCTGCGCTATGACGGTGACCAGGTGGTTGGCGGCGTGGGCGAGGGCCGCGTGGTAGGCGGGGCGCGAGGCGGGCGGGACCCGGAAGGGCCTGCCGCCCAGTTCGACCGCCAGCGCCTCGGCCAAGGCCGCAAGGCCTTGGGGGGCTTCGACGGCGATCGGCGCGCCGCGCAATCTGCCGATGTCCAATGATGTGCCCGTGAAAGTCATCACCGGATGGAGCGCGAGCGCGATCGCGCCCGCCCGGCTGACCGGCGCGAGCGCCTCCAACCCCAGCGCGCCTGAGGCGTGGACCACGAGCTGCCCGGGCCGCCATTGGCCGGCCAATTCCTCCGCCAGCGGGCTGATCTGCGAATCCGGGACCGTCAGGAACACCAGCCCGGCCCGGCGGGCGACCTCGGCCGCGCTCAGCACCGGCGCCGCCGGAACAACGATCTCGGCGCGCTCGCGGCTGGCCGCCGAACGGGCGGTCACCCCAACCAGCGGGTGATCGGCCGCCGCCAACGCGCCGGCCACCGCCGCCCCGACGCGCCCGAACCCGATCACACCCGCAGGCAGCGCGTCATCAACCATCCAGCCATTCAACCATCCCCGGTGCCCTGGCCGGCGCCCTTGAGCCGGTCACGCCGGGGCGCGGTCGGCTCGGCTGGTGGACATAACCCCGCGCAAGTTCGCGCGGGGGTCAATGTGTGCGGGGTTATGTCACGGCCCGGGCCGCGCCTGGCGCGGGGCGGGCGGTGTTGCCCCAGGTCAGCCTGCCGCGGTTGTTCCGCCGTCGGCGGGCTGGTGGTCGTAACCCCGCGCAAGTTTGCGCCGGCGCCAATGTGTGCGTGGTTATGTCACCGCCCGGGCGCCTCGGCGGCCGAACCAGCCGCCGGCGCGGCGGCCGCGCACTGCGCCCGGGTGCGTAAGTCCGGTCAAGTTTCGCGCGGGTGAAAGTGACCGGGGTTAGCTGCAGGGCCGGGGCGCGCGGCGCGCCCGGGGCGACGCATAAGCCCAGGTCGCGGGCGCGGAGCCGACACGGGCGCGGCGGCCGCGCACTGCGCCCGGGTGCGTAAGCCCGGTCAAGTTGCGCGCCGACCAAAGTGACCGGGGTTAGCTGCGGGGCTGGCGCGCGCGGCGCGCCCTAGGCGACGCATAAGCCAAGGTCGCGCGCGCGGTGCCGACGGGAACACGGCGGCCGGCGGGTGCACAGGGTGATGCTCACGATCTCGCCCCCGGCGCTGGCGACGGCGCTGGCGACGGCGTCAGCCACGCCGCCGGCGCGGGCGTGGCCATCTGACCGGGTCTGGGGGCCCTCGCCCGGGCCCTCACCCGAGGCCTCAGCGCGGGCCCCCAGCCGGGTCCTCCACCCGGGGCCCTCAGCGCGGGCCCCCAGCCGGGGCCTCAGCGCCCGGCCGCGCGGCGCCGCGCCGCGATCGCCCGGTCCAAGTCCAGCGCGTCCTCCGCGAAGACGACCCGCCCGGGAATCTTGATGGGGCCGGTGGCCGGAGTCTCGAGGCCTTCGGCCAGCGCCTCGGCGGCGGCCCGCTGCGTGACGCGGGCGGCGGCCTCACGCGCTTTGGCGTAGTCCAGCGCCGTCAACGCCTCCGGCTCCCACTTGGGCGCCCCCGGCATCATCGCGTAAGTGGGCGCCGGAACGGCCGTCCGCGCCGGTGCCCTCTTGGGTTTGGGCGGCTCGTCCGAACTCGCGTCTTCCGAGGTCGCAGCCGTGGGGGCGGAGTCGGCCGGAGGCTCGATCAGCGTCGGGATTGTGGGCCGGGCGGTGGTGAAGCGCCGCCGCCCGGCGGGGCGCGCCGCCTCGCCATCGAGGTCCAGGGGCGTGATCGGGGCAGACGGCGGCAGGTGGTAGGTCGTCCGCCCGCCGCTGATCCGGCCGGACAGTCCTGGCCGCCGGGCGCCCGTGGAATCGGGCGAATCCGCCGATGCCGCGCGCTCGCCTTGCGCTCGTCCGCGGGCCGCCGTGGCGCTCGCCTTGGGGTTGGGCCGGCCCACAGCGGTCGCCGAGCCGCCGACCTGCGGCCTTGCCGCCGCCTGGCGGGTGCCAGTGCCGGTCCTGCGGCCGTCCGCGACTCGCGCCGCCGGCGCCCGTCGGCTCGAAGCTCCAGCGGCCCCGGGACGCTCGGCCGCGGACTGGGCCGCGCCCGGCGCGGACCCGCGGGCAACCGTTCCCGCTGGCCGCGCCCCCGTCGGGGCGGTGTCCCAGGCGGCCCGCGCCCGCGCGTCGGCCCGGGCCGCGCGCTGGCCTGACACCAGCACGCCTGTGGTCAGAGCCGCGCAGGTGACCGCCGCCCATGCGCTCAGGTCTGCGGTCACCGCCAGGACCACCGCCAGGATTGTGAGCAGCGCGAAGGAGCCGGCCAGCCCGGCTCTGATGGCTGCCGCCCGAGTCCGCGCCGCTCGTTGGTCGGCGCTCGAGGGGTCGCGTTCGGGCCCAGAATCCTGGGGCCGCCCGGCGGCCCGTCGCCGCGCCGCCGCGGGCTCGAGTTCGCCAGCCCGCGCGGGCTGGATGGGGCGGACCGGCTTGGCCGGTCGGCTGGTGGCTGGCCTGTGCATGGGTGCGGTCCTTTTCGAGTTCGTCCCCGACAGCAGCGGGACCGATGACGACCCCTCCGCTTGCGGCGCTGTGGCGGCGGGCTCGATCACGCGGGCGTTCGCCGAGAACCTGTCCTCCAGCGGCACCTGCCAGGCGCGAGCGCGCTGGCGGGCGACGTATGGAAGCAGGTACCCGAGGCAGAGCGCGGCGGCCGGAACGATCGCCAGCCCCGCGGGGACCGAACTCACCATTCACCCAAATCTAATTGCGCCACGCCAAGGCGGGCCTTAGGCGGCGCGGAGTGTCGGGCTCACAAATCACAACCTTGTGATTTGACCGGGGCGTGGCGCCGGGCGCCGTGTCCCGCTTGGCCTGACAAACCCGCCGCCCGGCCCGGACCAAAAGCCGCCCGGCCCCAACCCGACCGCCACCCGCCACGCCGCCCGGGCCAAAATCCGCCCAGCCCCAACCCGCCCGCCGCCCGGCAGCTCCCCGCCGCCCAGCCCCAACCCGACCGCCACCCGGCCCGGGCCAAAAGCCACCCAGTCCCAACCGGCCGCTCCCCGCCGCCGGGGCCAAAAGCCGACCGCCGAGCGGTCAGATGGCACGGCATCGGGCGAGCAACCCGTCCGGGACCTCCTCGCGGGTCAAAGCGAAAACTCGGTGATCGCGCCATTGCCCGGCGACGTGCAAATATTGCCGCCTCAGGCCCTCATCGCGGAAACCGAGCTTCTGGGCCACCCGCAGCGAGGCGGCGTTCTCGGGACGGATGACGATCTCGAGGCGGTGGAGGCGGGCCGGGCCGACGGCATGGTCGAAGGCCAAGGCCACGGCGGTGGTGGCGATCCCCCGTCCGGCGAAGGCCTCGCCGATCCAGTAACCAATGGTGCCGCTGAGGGCCGACCCGCGCGCGATCCCGCTGATCGTCAACTGGCCCACCAACTCGCGCTCGTACTCGATCACCCACGGCATCGCCACGCCGCGCCGGGCTTGACGCAGCGACTGGCGGACATAAGCCGCGAAGGTGGGCGGGGGAGGCGTCGAATCATCGGGGGCCGTCGCCTCCCACGGGGACAGCCAGGCCCGGTTGGATTCGCGCAGGCGCTGCCAGCGGCGCTGGTCGAGGCGCCTGATCGGACGCAGGCGGACCGGGCCTTCAGCCAACGTGGCCGGCCAGGCGGCGGGGAGTTCCAGGTGATCGGCGTTCATGGGGTTTGACCGCGCTTCGGGTTGGCGGCTCAGGGTTCGGCGCGTCCGCGCAACTCGGCGCTGAATTCGTCCAGCCAGTCGGCGAAGTCCGCGCCCAGTTCGGGATGGTCGGCCGCCAAGCGGACCACCGCCTTGAGGTAATCCAGCCGGTCGCCGGTGTCGTAGCGCCGGCCGGTGAAGTGGACGCCGTGCAGGCCGCCGCCAGCCTCGGGAGGCATCTCGGCCAGGCGGGCCAAGGCGTCCGTCAGTTGAATCTCGCCGCCCCGGCCGGGCGCGGTCTCCTCCAAGACTTCGAACACCGCCGGATGCAGCACATAACGCCCAATGATGGCGAAGTCGGACGGCGCCTGTTCCCGGGGCGGCTTCTCCACCAAACCGGAGAGGCGGAAAACCGAGCCCGGGGGCAGACTCGGGACGACGCCACCGGGCAAAGGCTCGACGGCGGCCGAGCCGTACAGCGAAATCTGGTCGAGCGGCACCCGCATCAACGCCACCACTGACCCGCCGAGCGCTTCGCGGACGGCGATCATGCTGGTCAGCAGCGGGTCGCGGGCGTCGATCAGGTCGTCGCCGAGCAGGACCGCGAACGGGTCGGCGCCGACGTGCTCCTTGGCGCAGAGCACGGCGTGCCCCAGTCCCCTGGGGGCGGGCTGGCGGACGGCGTGGATGACGGCCAATTCGGCCGAGGCGCGGATGGCGTCGAGGCGGGCCAGGTCGTTCTTCTCGGCCAGCACCGCCTCCAGGTCCCAGGCCCGGTCGAAGTGGTCGAGGATCGCGCCCTTGGTCTTGCCGGTGATCAGCAGGACGTTCTTGAGGCCGGCGGCCGAGGCCTCCCGCACCACGTATTCGATGGCGGGCGTGTCCACCACCGGCAGTAGTTCTTTGGGCACGGCTTTGGTGGCTGGCAGGAACCGCGTGCCCAGTCCGGCGGCGGGAATCACCGCCTTGGTGACAGTCATAGTCTCTGATTCTAACTTGGGGCCGCCGCTGACTAGGGTGAACGGGTGGGCACACGGCCGGAGACGAAGGAGCAGTGGCGCCGTTGGGCGGTTTCGGGACGGCGGCGGCGGGCTCGCCAGGGGGAGACGCCCATGTCCGATGCCGTGCCCTCGGCCGCGTTTGACCTCGCCTTGGCGCCGGGTTTGGAGGGCGTTCTGCCGGGCGCGGGCGAGTGGGCGGCCGCCTATCTGGCCATGGCCGACGAACCGCCGACGGCCGGGTTGACGCGGCTCATGGCCGCCCGGCAGATTCGGCTGCTGGCCCCGGCGCCCGGGCCTTCCCGGACGGCTTTGGCCTGGGCCGAGGTTGTGGCCGCGAGCTGCGCCCTGCCGGCGGCCCGCCCGGGGTCTTTGCCCGAACCGGCTGGCCCGCGCCTGGGGGCGGAGGCGTTGGCCCGCTGCCGCCTGGTGTTGGCGCCGGCCTTGGCTGTCGACCTGTCTGGCACGCGGTTGGGGCGGGGCGGGGGTTGGTACGACAGGGCTTTGGCGCAGGTGGCGCCGGGGGCGTTGGTGCTTGGCGTCTGCTTCGCCGATGAGGTCTTGGCGGCCGGGTCGCTGCCGCGCGAGGCCCATGACCGCCCGGTCGATGGCGTCTTGACGCCTGGCGGCGTGGTCTTGTTTCCTGTGGACGGCGAGGGCGGCTGATGCTGGCGGGCGGCTGATGCTGACGGGGCGGCTGATGCTGGCCAGGCCGTCAGGGTTGCGCGGAATAAGGACTCGGGTAGTAGTGTTAGCACTCGGAGAATCAGAGTGCTAACCATGGAGAGCCTGAAATGCCGACCTACACCTACGCTTGCAAACAATGCGGCCACCGTTTTGACCAGCGCCAGAGCTTCACGGACCCGGCGCTGACCGAATGCCCGCGCTGCGCCGGGCGCCTGCGCAAGGTTCTCAATTCGGTCGGGATCGTCTTCAAAGGATCCGGTTTCTACCGGACCGATTCGCGCGGATCCTCGAACGGCGCCCTGGCGGGCGCCGCCGGAGACAAGGCGCCCAGCGCTGACAAGTCGTCCGGTAACAAGTCCCCGGCCGAGGCTTCAAGCGGGCCGTCCTCGGCGCCGAACCAGCCGAAGTCCAAGGCCAAGGAGCCCGCGCCGGTCGGCTGACGTCCACCGGCCTCTCGTCTGATCGTTTATCCACAGGCCCGGCCTCTCGCGTGCGGGCCTGACCCTTGTCCACAGGCCTGCGTTTTCTGCGCCCCGGCGGGATCGCGGCGCCGGTAGCCTCAGCGGGTGGTCCAGGTCCCCCAGCGGCGCGCGGTGCGCGCCTTCATGTGGCGTTCGCGCTGGGCGATCTGGGCGCTGTTCGCGGCCTTGCTGGTGCGCATCGCCTTGCCGGGGGTGGTCGCCGCCGCTGGCGGCGGCGATCCGGTGGTCGTCGCGGCGCGGGCGGTCCCGGCTGGGACTGAGTTGGCCGCGGCCGATGTGCGCGTCACGCGCGTCCCCGGGGCGGCGTTGCCGCAAGGCGCGCTGACGAGTGTCGAGCAGGCCATTGGCGGGCGCCCCAAGGTTGATTTGCCCAAGGGCTTGACGCTGACCGAATCCCTCCTTGGCGCGGGGCGCTCATTCGAGGACTTGCCCGGCGGCCTGGTGGCGGTGGCGGTCCGCCTCAGCGATCCGGGGTTGGCCGGCGTGCTGAACCCCGGGGATCGGATTGATTTGCTGGCCTCGGCGGGGGCGGCCGCCTCCGGTTTGATCGCCCCCGCGCAGCCGCTGGCCGAATCCGCGCTGGTGGTCGAAGTCGGCTCCGAGGCCGGGTCTGATTCCGGGGGCGGACTGGCGGCCGGGCTCGGCCAAATCGGCGCCGAGGCCGAGCCGTCCGGGTTGTTGCTGGTGGCGGTCACCCCCGAGGAGGCGGCGCTGATCGGCGGCGCTAGTTCCTGGGCGGTCATCAGCGCCGTGCTGGTCCCTCCTTGACGTCTGCTGATGTCTCGCCGCTCACCAGTGCGGAGGCACAGCCTCAAGGAAGTCTGAGTCGGGCGTCTGCTCGGCGTCACCCCATGCGGCCGGGGAATCGGACTCTGAGACTGTCGGCAGTGGCCCGGCGGCGCGCGCCGCCGGGGGCGCGGCTGGGCCGACTGGCGGCGGCCTGCCGCCGGCGGCGGGGCCCGCGCTGGTCAGTTCGGCGCTGGAGATGATCGTGGCCGGAGGCGCCGTCGCCCGGCGCGGTCGCTTGGCCTTGTCCACAAGGCCAGCTTAGGGGCGCGGTCAGGCGTCGGCCTGCCAGCGCAGAAGATCCCCGGGCTGGCAGTCGACGGCCCGGCAGATGGCCGCCAGGGTGGAGAACCTGATGGCCCGGGCGTGCCCGTTCTTCAGGATCGAGAGGTTGGCCAGTGTGATGTCGACGCGCTCGGACAGTTCGGTCAAGGTCATGCCGCGTTCGGCCAAGAGCGCGCCCAGGCTCACGACGATGCGTCCGTTGACGGCATCGGGCACTGGGCTGGCGCTGGGACCCGGCTCCCCACCTGGGCCAACGCCGCCGCCACTGACGCCGCCGCCACTGACGCCATTGGCGCCCGCCTCGCCACCGCGGCGGCCGCTGGGACCCGGCTCCCCACCGCGCGCTGGCCGCTTCACACCAGGCCCTCGGTTTCCCTGAGCAGCGCCAGCCCGCGCCGGAAGACCTCCGCCATGACGATGAAGACCGCCCCTAGGGCCACGAAACCGAATTCGAGCAGGGCCGAGGGGTAGACCAGCTCCTCGACGGCCGGGCGGGCGGCCGCGGCGAAGGATCCCACGGCGGTGACCGCCATGTTCACCGTCCCACCGATCATGGTGGCGACCCCGGCCCAATACATCAGCCGGACGTTGCGGCTGCTGAACGGCGATCCCGTGCGCACGCTCCTGACCACCAGCAAGACCAGTAACGCCACTCCCGCGCCGGTGATCCCAACGACCAGTGAAGACCCGGTGGTGGCCAGGAAGTCCGCCCAGCCCGGCCGGGCGAAGACGACCTCGGCCGTGACCGTGGGGGTCAGGGTGACGCCGTCCAAGACGACCTGCCCCGACTCGGGCAATTGGGCTTCGGTGCCCAAGACTTCCCGGACTCCTTCCGGCGTCAAGTCGAACCGCAAGGCCTCCTCCGGTCCCTTCATGAACCAGCCGCTGCCGGACTCCGCCTGGTCGGCTCGACCGATGCCCGCCAGCGGCAGCACCACCCCCCAAACCGCGAACTGGATGATGGCGAGCCACACGCACGCCTCCAAAATCCAAAGGCCGGTCTTGGCCTCTACCTTCGACAAGATCGTGACCACGACCCCTCCTTATCGAATATCGATGTTATCGCTTATCAATATAGCGATTGTCGATAAGCTGCGCAACCCCCCGCCCAGGCGCTGCCGGCGCCATCAACCATCACGCTGCGAGCTTGTGGGAACTCAACAAGGAATCACGGCCCCCACTCATCAGATCGGCAGGACAGTCAGCCACAGCTTAGGCTCGAACCAACAAATTCGAAGGAGGCCCCTTGACCACCACCGCTCCCGCGCAGACGGCGCCGCCCGCAGCACCGCCCGCGGCGGTCGGCCAGCGGCAGCGGCCGGGGCGCACCCAAAGGCAACTCGAAGCTCACGCGAAACGCATCGAAGCGGCCATCGAGCAGCCCGAGCGCCAGGCGCGGGCGAAGCAGCACGGGCGCGGGCGGCAGACCGCCCGCGAGCGGATCGCATACCTCCTGGACGCGGGCTCGTTCATCGAACTGGACGCGCTGGTCGAGCACCAATCGACGGCCTTCGGCTTGGACGCCAAACGCGTCCCCGGCGACGGCGTTGTGACCGGCTACGGCACGGTCGACGGACGTCAGGTGGTGGTCTTCGCGCAGGATTTCACGGTCTTCGGCGGCTCGCTGGGCGAAGCCCACGGCGCCAAGATCGCCAAAGCCCAGGACTTGGCGCTGCGGCTGGGCGTGCCGATCATCGGCGTCTCGGACGGCGGCGGCGCCCGCATCCAAGAGGGCGTGGCCGGGCTCACCCAGTTCGCGGAAATGTTCCGCCGCAACGTGGCTGCGTCCGGGGTGATCCCGCAGATCTCATTGATTCTGGGGCCATCGGCCGGCGGCGCCGTTTACAGCCCGGCGCTGACCGATTTCATCGTCATGGCCAAGGGCACCAGCCACATGTTCATCACCGGCCCCGACGTCATCAAGACCGTGCTCGGCCAGGAGGTCAGTTTCGAGGAACTCGGCGGCGCCGCCACCCACACCGCCAAGTCCGGGGTGGCGCACTACGCCGGCGATGACGAACACGACGCCATCGACTTTGTCAAGAACCTGCTCAGTTACCTGCCGCCGAACAACCTGACCGATCCGCCGGTCTATCCGCCGCAGGACCCAACGCCGGCACCGGGCGCACCGGGCATGCCAGGAGTCCCGGCCGGCCTGGACCCCACCCCCAAGGCCAGCGACCTGGCGCTGGACGGCCTCATCCCGGACTTCGACAACCAGCCCTACGACATCCGCCGGGTGCTTGAAGCCGTCCTCGATTACGCCGATTACCTGGAGTTGCAGGCCGACTACGCCCCCAACATCATCACCGCCTTCGGCCGCGTCGAAGGCCGTCCGGTGGGAGTGGTCGCCAATCAGCCGCTGGCCATGGCCGGCGCCCTGGACATCGCCGCCTCGGAGAAGGCGGCGCGTTTCGTGCGCACCTGCGACGCCTTCGGCGTCCCCGTGCTGACCTTCGTGGACGTGCCGGGCTTCCTGCCCGGCACCGACCAGGAGTGGGACGGGATCATCCGGCGCGGTGCCAAATTGATCTACGCCTACGCCGAGGCGACCGTGCCGCTGGTCACCGTCATCACGCGCAAGGCCTACGGCGGCGCCTACATCGTCATGGGGTCGAAGAAGCTCGGCGCCGACATCAATCTGGCCTGGCCGTCAGCGCAGATCGCGGTCATGGGCGCCGAAGGCGCCGTCAACATTCTGCACCGCCGCGAGTTGGCCGCCGCCGCCCCGGCCGACCAAGCCTCCGAGCGCGCCCGCCTGGTTGCTCAATACGAAGACGCCCTGGTGGGCCCCTACGAGGCGGCCAAACGCGGTTACCTCGACGGCGTCATCCAGCCCCACCAAACCCGCTTCCAAGTGGCCGCCGCGCTCCGGGCGCTGGCCACCAAGCGCACGCCCGCCTCGAACCCCAAGAAGCACGGAAACGAGCCGTTATGACACCGCAGTTGACCATCGTCCGGGGCGCCGCCACCGCCGAGGAGTTGGCCGCCTTGACAGCCTCGCTGGCGGCCTTGGCGGGGGTGGCGACGTCCAACCACAACTCGCCCGATGCCGTGCCCCGGCCCACGCTCGAAACGGCGCCTTGGGCTGGGGCCGGCCAGACGGCATCGGGCAACTCCCCATGCGGCCGCCGGGCGGCCGCCTCCGCCTGGCGGGGCCGCGCCCTCGGCTGGAAGACCCCGGGCCCGCTCCAGCCGCAGGCGATCTGGTCCTGACCCACCCCCGCCCAACCCCGCCGCCCAGCCCCACCCCAGGCGCCGGGGGGCCCCGCTGTTTGCGCCCACCGGCGCCATCAACCCCTGCCGGAACGGCTTCAATCGCGCGAATTCCTCGACAGACGCACAGATTCTGGCGAATACCGGCTACTATTGAGCGTTATGAGAGATTCTGACTCGATTGCTGCGTGCTCATGCTGATCGAGTTCAGCTTCGAGAATTGGCTGTCGTTCCGGGACCGGACGGCCTTGTCAATGGTCGCCTCGCGGGAAAAACAACACGGTGAGCGCGTGTCGCGGGTGGCCAACCCGCGCCTGCGTTTGCTGCCCGTCGCGGCGATCTACGGCGGCAACGCCTCGGGCAAGACGAGTCTGGTTGAGGCCCTGGCTTTCGCGCAGGACCTGGTTCTGCGCAAGACCAAGGCCGGTGGTCCGCTGGCTTTGAGGCCGTTCGCCCTCGACCAGGACTCCGCCACCAAGCCGACGCGTTTCAACTTCCAGATTCTGGCTGGTGAGAGAGCCTACGAGTACGGGTTCGCACTCGCCGGCGAGGGGGTTGTCGAGGAGCGGCTGGCGGCGGTCATGAACTCCAGCGAGCATGTGATCTTCTCGCGGGTGGGCGGCGACCTGGCCCTGGCCCCCAGCCTGGCCAAGGATCAGAGATTGCTGTTCGCCTTTGAGGGAACCGACGCCAACCAGCTATACCTGAACAACGCCATCTCCCAAAGGCTCGACGCCTTCCGCCCCGTCTATGACTGGTTTCGGTCACTGCGCGTGATCGGGCCATGGACCCGCTTCGCGCCATGCGAACTGCTCGCGCCCGGGCGGGACCAACTGTCGGGGACCATGAACCAACTGCTCTCCGAACTCGACACCGGCATCCATGAACTCCGGACCGAGCCTGTCGCGCCAGACGAGATCCGGCTTCCCAAGACGGTGCAGCGGGTGCTTGAGCTGGGCCTGGAGGAAGGCGAAGTCGAAGGCCTGGTGCCCCCGGGCGGCCGCGCAGGGATGATCGCGACCCGCGAGGACGGCAGGATCTCCCTGCACAAGCAAGTGACACGGCACATCAAGCCCGACGGCACGAGCGTGACCTGGGACCTGGACGACGAGTCCGACGGCTCGCGCCGACTGGTCGACATCCTCCCTTGCTTTATCCGGCTGGCCGCCCCGGGCGCCGCGAGGGTTGTCGTCATCGACGAGATCGACCGCAGCCTGCACACCTTGCTGGTCCGGCGCATCCTGGAGTGGTACCTGTCCACCAGGACACCCGAGAGCCGGGCGCAACTGGTTTTCACCACCCACGACCTGCTCTTGATGGACCAAAGCATCTTCCGCCGCGACGAGATCTGGGTGACCGAGCGGGATGCTTTCGGCTCGTCGTCCCTCACCGCCTTCAGCGAGTACCAAGACGTCAGATACGACAAGGACATCAGAAAGAGTTACCTCCAAGGCCGCCTCGGCGGCATCCCGAAGATCCTTCTGGGCGCGAGTCCGTCCGCGCCCTCCCGGAGCTGATGCGCGGTGTCCGGGGCACGCCGGTCTTTCGCTAGGCCCACTGGTCAACGGCGGTACCGCAAGGTCTTCTGGGTGGCGACCGAGGGGCGCAAGACCGAACCGGAGTACTTCAGCATGCTGCCGCCCAACCCCACCCCAGGCGCCGGGGGGCCGGCGCGCATGGGGTGGGGTGGGGGCTTGGGTCAGTGTCTTTGGAGGATGGCCAGGAGCCTGAGGATCTCGACGTAGAGCCAGACCAGGGTGAACAGCAACGCGAAGGCGGCCGTCCAGGCGTACTTGGCGGGGGCGCCGCCTCGGACGCCGCGCTGGATGGCGTCGAAGTCGATGACGAAGCTGTAGGCGGCCAGGACCACGGCCAGGACGCCCAGGAGCACGCCCAGCGGGATGCCCATGATGGTGATGCTGCCGCGCAGCCCCCACGGGTCATCGACCAGGCCGGTGAGCACCAAGAAGATGTTGATCAGGCTGAAAGCCGCGTATCCCACCATTATCAGGAGGACCACCTTGGTGGCTTTGGCCGAAGCCCGAATCTTGCCGCTGGCAAAGAGCGCCAGAGTGGTGCCGAAGACGGCGAAGGTGGCGAGGACGGCCTGCAACACGACGCCGTCCCACAGGCTGTTGAAGACCATCGATATGGAACCCAAGAAGACGCCCTCGACGGCCGCGTAGGCGACGATCAAGCCCGGGCTGGGTTCCCGTTTGAATTGATTCACCAGTCCCAGGACAACGCCGCCGATCGCCGAAATCCAGATCATGCCGGGGAAGGCGGGCGCGAACAGCCAGCCGACGGTGGCCCCGACCAGCAGTATGGCCAGCATGCCGACCGACTTGACGAGCACGTCATCGTAGGTCATCCGGCCGGTGTCGACCGGGCCGGCGGAACGCGCGTTGTACATGGCGCCCAACTCGGTGGCGCTGACCCCGGCGTAGCCCCCGGGCTGGCCATATTGGGCCTCGTACGGCTGGGCGACAACTGGGGCGCTGCCGTTGAACGCTTTTGAGTGGTTGAAGACTGGATTGGCCATGGCGACATCTTAGTGGGGCCGGCGCGGGCGCGGGTAACCCGGCCGGCCCGATCCGCCATGAGCGGACTGCGACCACCGCCTGCCGGTGGGTGTGTTCAGTGTTGGTGGGTGTGGGTGGCGCGGCGCAGGATCAGCCCGGCCCCGGCCGCCACCAACGCCACCAGCACCACCAAACCCACACCGGACGGGCCGGTCAACGCCAGATCAACCACCGCCGGCGGGGCCGGCGCCGGGGTCGGGGTCGGGGTCGGGGTCGGGGGCGGGGGCGCGTCTTGCGGGGCGTACTCCACCACCACGAACGAGTCCGCGGGCGGCTCGGTAGACGCCCCGACCGCCGACGTCCCCCCGACCACCG